>CAZADH010000403.1:0-4502 GCA_964483805.1 uncultured bacterium | reverse complement strand
CCGCCTCATGGGCGTTGCCAACGCCAACTTCATCTATCCGTGCTGCACGCTCGGCGCCATGATTGGCCTCGCGGCCACCGCGCGCCTGGGCGCCGGCATCTTCGCGCGGTTCACGCAGGACGCCCTGCGGCGCGCGTTGTTCCAGCCGGTGGCCAGCCTGATGTACAACGCAGTGCCGCCGAAGAAGCGCAATCGCGCCATCGCCATCAACGAGGGCTTCGTCGTCGAAGGTGGCACGATCATCGCCGCCTTGTTCCTGATTCAGTTCGGCAGCAACAGCACGGTGCTGGGGTTGAGCGGCATCGTGTTGGCCATCGGCTTCGTCTATGTGAACTGGCGGATGCGGGGCGAGTACACCGCGAGTCTCATGCAGCTTCTGCGCAGCAGCCGGTTCGAGGTGCTGGCCGAAGAGCGCCAGGAACTGGGGCATCTCGACCAGGCCACCGAAAAGCTGGTGATCGAAGCGCTGGGCGACGAGAACGACGAAGTCGTAGCGCTCGCCGGTGAGCTGCTGGCGCGGTGGGGTCGGCCCGATGCGCGCGAAGCAATCCTGCAGCAGGTGCGCCTCGGGCGCATTGCCTCGCGGCCGCTGTTGATCAAGTTTCTCGACCGGTTCCCGGCCCCCGAGGTAATGAGCTGCCTGCGCGAACAACTGACCTTCGACCATCCCGAGGTGCAACTCTCTGTATTGCAGGTGCTCGGCCGCAACGAACTCGAAATGAGCGTGCGCGAGCGGGTGGTGCCGTTTTTGCGCCACCAGGACGAACGGCTGCGTGCCGCGGCCATCGTCCCGTTGTTGAAGCAGGGCGACCTCGACCAGATGCTGGGCGCGCTCGAGACGTTGCGGGCGTTGTTGAACGCCGAGCGGGCGTCGTCCCGGATTCTGGGTATTGCGGTCGTCGAGGAACTGGGCGACGTGCGTTACTGGGACAACCTCTCGGTGTTGCTCCACGACATCGACCCCAGCGTGCGCATCGCCGTGATGCGTGCACTCGAGCAAATGGCGGTCAAACACCAGGCGGCAGCGATCGTGCATCAGGTGATCGTCATGGCTGGCGACCCGGTGCGAGAGGTGCGGGCCGCCGCCCTGCGGGTTCTGGGCAACATCAAGCACGAGGAGGGACTGCCCGCGTTGTTGCACGCCCTCAACGACCCGAGTCCGCGCAACCGGGCGCTGGCCCAAGACATGGTGGCCGGACTGGGTGAGGCCGTTTATCCGCATCTGTGGCGGATCCTGCAAGACGAGGCGGCCGGCGTGCGCATGCACCAATCGGTGGTCGGCATCCTTGGCCGCAGCCTCGATCCCGAGGTGCGCGAACGTCTCTATTTGTATGGACAAGCTCGCATCGAGCAACTCTATCGACTGGCCATCGACCGCCACGTGGTGCTCACCGGTCTCGATCGCGCGACCGGCGAGTATCTGGCCATGGTTCTCGAAGAAAAGGTCATGGCGATGCTGCGGCTGCTGCTCGCCCTCGTGGCCCCGCGCGAGCGCCTCGATGCCCTGCGCACCGTCTACAAGAAGATCCGCTCCACCGACCGTGAACTGAGCAGCAATGCCATCGAGGTGCTGCAGAACCTGGGCGAACGCCGGCTGATCTACAACCTGCTGCCCATACTCGAGGATCTGCCGGTCGAGGACGTCGCACGCTACGGGGTGCAGCGCTACCGCATCGAACCCGGCGACATTCGCGGGATTCTCGGGCGCCACCTGTTGTCGCGCGACCACGAGTTGCGTATTGCCGCGGTCTACACCATCGGCCTGGTCGGCATGAACGATCTGAGCGCAGCGCTGGGAAAATTGCTGGCCAACGCCGACACCTGTTCCGATTTTGCCAACGTCGCGCGGTGGACGCTTGACCGGCTCACCAACGGCAGGTTATGTAATGCAGGGTCGCCACCGATGCCGGTCGCCGGCACACTGGTGGGCACCGGGACACCATCATGAGACGCCCCCCCCTTCGCGTCGATGCCCGGCGGCGCAGACGGATTCTTGGCATCAATACATTGTAAGGTAGATTCGCACCCGTGATCATTGTCGAGAAAATCCTCTTTTTGAAGCGCATCTCCATCTTCAGCAGCCTGTCATCACAGGAACTGCGGATGGTGTCACAGGTCACCCAGGAAGAGGAGTTCGAGCAGGGCGAGTTGCTGTTTGCCCAGGGCGACCGCGGCGATTCGATGTTCTTCGTGCTCGACGGCCGCATCAGCATTTTCGCCGGAGTGCCGCCCAAGATCGAGGTGTTGACCGTGTTCGAGAAGGGCGACTTCTTCGGCGAGATGGGGTTGTTCGACGACAAGCCGCGGTCCGCCTCGGCGATGGCCCTCGAACCCTCGCGCCTGCTGGTGCTGCACAAAAGTGATTTTCGCGAACTGATCGCCGAGTACCCCGAGGTCGCGTTCGGCATCATGAAAGAGCTGAACAAACGCATTCGCGACACCAACCAGCGCCTGACCTCACTCGAGGGCCGCATCCTCGACAAAGATACACGCCTCTATTCGCGCACCTACTTTGAAGAGTGCCTGGCCTCCGAGCTGCTCAAGGCCAAGAAATTGGGCACCTCGCTCGCTTTTCTGGTGATCTCGGCCAAGAAGTTCAAGGCCGGCAGCGGCGGCACCGTGCCGGAGGCCGAGCAGGAGCGGTTTCTCGCCGACATGGGCAAGATCCTGATTCAACACCTGCGGCCGTACGATCTGCTGGCGCGCTTCGACCACGAACGACTGGTGGCGATGCTGACCGACACCGGCCGCATCGGCGGCGACGCGGTCAAGCGGCGCATCGATCGCGATGTCGCGAAACTGCTGGCGGTGCGCCGGGACACGCACGGTATCGAGATCGAGCTGGCGTACGACATCATCGAGTTCCCGACCGCCGTAGCGGAACGCGGCGCGCTGTTGGCCGCTCTGGGCGGCGCGTCTTGACCGGCGGCCCAATGGGCGGAGAATCCACGTGACCTGGCTCGACACTCTGGAACGGCGTTACCGGCATCTGGCCATCCCCGGCTTGGTGCGCCAGGTGTGCATGATCATGATCGTCACCTTCGCGCTCGACAAGGCCGGTGTGCTGCCGAGTCGCCACCTGGTACTGTACACACCGGCGGTTCTCAACGGTGAGATCTGGCGGCTGGTGACCTTCCTGTTCGTGCCGGTCAGCGACAACCCCTTCTTGTTGCTGTTGCAGATGATGATCATGGTGCTCACCGGCGACGGCCTCGAATCGGCATGGGGCAGCTTTCGTCTTACCGTGTATTACATTGTCGGGGCGCTCGCGACCGCGCTGATTGCGGTTCTGCTGCCCAACGCCCTCATCGACAACACTTTTCTCAACCTGTCGCTGTTCTTCGCGTTTGCCACCGTGTACCCCGACTACGAGATCCTGTTGTTCTTTATTCTGCCGGTAAAGGTCAAGTGGCTGGCGTGGTTGTCGGCGTTCTGGGTGATCTTCGCGATTATCACAGAACCCTGGGTGTTGAAGGTGGTCGCCCTGTTGTCGGTGGCCAACTATTTGTTGTTCTTCTGGCGCGAATTCTACGACAGTTGGCGGCTCGGGGCCGCGACCCACGAGCGCCGGCGCAGAATGGAGGCGGCCTACGACGCCGCAAAGCCGAGCAGCGGCGCCCGGCACGTGTGCGCAGCCTGTGGCGCCAACGAGCAAACACACCCGCGCCTCCTGTTCCGTTACTGCACCTGCGCCGCGTGTGGCGCCGACGGGCGGGCGTTCTGCCCCGAACACCTGAAAGCACACAAAGAGCAGGGCACGGCAGGAACGGGGGCGGCAGCCGAGACCACGACGCCCCCCCCCGCTGCACGGGAGGCAGGCACGAACTCCGCGATCGCGCCGACGCCGAGCGAAGGGGATGCCACGTGAACGGCCTTCAGCCAACGCCGACAGGGCGGGCGGGTCGGCACCGCGAAGCAGCGGCAGGTCAACCGCGCGTGTCGGCCGGAAAAATCATCGCCGCACTGTGGGCGCTGATCGCCGGGGTGGGGTGGGCGGCATCGCCGTTTCCCGAGTTGCACCCGGTACCGCGACCGGTCGCGCCGGCGCCGACGTGCACGGCAATCGTCGCTCCCGACGCCGCGCAGACCGTTGAGGTGGCCCGGCACCATGTTGCCGCTGCGCACGACTGGCGCGACGAGGTAATTTACTTTGTATTGCTCGACCGCTTCGCCAATGGGAACCCTGGCAACGACGCCGGACGGGTGGCGAGTGCGTCTGCTGCCGAGCCGGCGGGCCCTGCTGCCCAGGGCCGCCGCGGTGCTCTCGCCCGCCTGATGCTGCCACCGCTGCCGCCGGTGGCCGGCCCGGGTGTGCCCGCCGGTCCGCAGGTTCCGGCAGCGACGGCGCCGACCGCCACCAAAGCGACCCCCGCGCCGACCGACCCGTACGCCTGGCACGGTGGTGATCTGGCCGGCCTGATCGACAAGCTCGACGACCTCGCCGACCTGGGGGTGACGACGATCTGGCTCTCGCCGATCTACCAGAATCGGCCGATGCCGTT
>CAZADH010000402.1:0-4532 GCA_964483805.1 uncultured bacterium | reverse complement strand
ACTGCGGCCTTGATCGCGGCGTAGTTGGCTTTGAGCATCGCGGCGCGGGCGTCGTCGATGGCGGCGCTGCTGGTGCGGAAGAACTGCGGCGCGGCGATCGCGGCGACAATGGCCAAAATGGCGATGACGAGGAGCAATTCCATCAGGGTGAAGGCGGAACGGGGACTGCGGATCATGATTCCCTCCTGTGGGTGTTATTCGTGCGGGCGCGGTTCAGCCCGATCGATGTATTTACTGCGTATGTCGCCAAGACGCGAACGGTAATACTCCGGCGATTTGCGCACCACCGGCGTGGGCGAGGCGACCGGCGTCGCGGTCGCCGGCTCTGTCTGGGCCACAGCGCGACCGTTGGTGGTGACGATGCGCGGCGTGATCAGGATGACCAGATTGCTGCGGTTCTTCGTCTTGCGGGCGAAGCGGAAGAACTCGCCGAGCAGCGGGATCTCGCGGAGAAATGGCACCGATGCGCGGTTGTTGAGGTTCTCGTTGCGCAGCAGTCCGCCGATGATCAGCGTTTCGCCGTCTTTGACCTCGACGGTCGTGTCGGCCTGGCGCGTCGTGATGATCGGCGCGTCACCACGGAATCCGGCCACGTCGGAAACCTCGGGGTGGAGCTTCATCAGCACGGTGCCGGCCTTGACGTTGATCTCGGGCGTGACGTCGAGGCGAATCCCGACGTCGACGAAGGTCACATTCTCGGTGGTGCCGGTCTGGCCAACGGTGGTCGATTGCCGATACGGCACGCGGCTGCCGATGTGGATCAGGGCCGGGGTTCCCGTCATGGCCATGATGCGCGGGCGTGAGAGAATCTGGCCCTTGTTATCGGACTGTGCCGCCTCGAGCTGGGCGGTCAGGTTGCTCAGGTTGAGTTGTCCGAATTGAAAACCCTGGGCGGGGTCGAGCGTGGTATTCTGCGCCCCACCCTGCTGCTGGGTCGACTCGGGAATGCCAAGCGGGCCGGCCAGGGACTTCGTCGGACCGCGGTACGAACCGATCATGTTCCAGTCGATGCCGAGCGTGCGTTCGAAAGCGGTGTCGAGGGCCACCACAGAGGCCTCGATGAGCACCTGCGGCAGTGGCGTGTTCACCCGCTCGAAATACCGGCGGATGATCTCCATTTTATCGCGCATGGCCGTGATCATCAGAACGCGGCGCACCCGATCGAGCAGGTAATACTCGCGCAATACAGGGACGATCGGAGCAGGCGGAATCATCCCCTGTTGCGGTTGTTGGTTCTGCACGTTGACCGTCGATTGCGGCCCCTGAGAGTTCTTGCCACCGTAGAGAATCATGTTGAGATTGTTCTCGAGATCGCGAAAATCGGTGACGTGTTCGAGCGAGAACACCTCACTCAGATACTCGCGTTTGTCTTCGGGTTGGCGGGTCTGCGGGGTGCCGTCGATGTCGCGCAACAGCGCACTCACTTCGTCGAGTCGCTTGCGCGTGCCGGTCATGACGATGGCGTTGGTGCGGGCGTCGGCGGCGAACCGGATGTCGCCGGCGACCAAACCCTGCACCAGATCGCGCACTTCGTCGGCGCGCCGCAGCTCGAGCACGACGATGCGGGATTCGGTGGGCTCGACGACCGGGGCGGCCGCGACCGCAACCGGAGCGACAGGCGCGGCGTTAACGGGACCGGCGTTGGCGCTTTTCCAAACGCGGATGGTGCGGTCACCCACTTCGAATCCGTAGGGGCGATCGGCGATGGCAACCGCTACCGCCTCGTCGACCGGAACGTTGTGCAGGTCGATCGACGTCGACTCGGCCAGCGGGAGGTCGGAGTTCAACGAGCGCCCCGATTGCTCGGCGATCACCTGCAACGCCGTGCGCAGTGGTACCTCGGTGAGCACCAGGTCGAGTGCGGACGACGCGAGGAGAGGCGCGGCTGCGTGGGCGGTGCCGAGCAGGCACCAGAGCGCCACGATGCAGGCGACGTAAGCCGGCGCAATCCCACGGAGTCGATGAGCCACGGTTGGTTGTTCCCCTTGTTGGCGCAGAACGATCGGCGTCGACCGAAGCGCTTGATGCAAACACGATACCATTTGCTGACTTCTCTGTCGACTCTCCGAGCCGTCGCGGTCAGCGGCCGTGCCGCGTGGCGACAAACTCGCGCAACTGGGTGCCGGCGCGCACCACGCAGCGCTGACCGTCGGCACTGACGAGGGTCACGCCATCGTGCGATGATTCGGCCGTGAGAAAGACGGTGCGGCCCCGATGATCGAAGAAGACCGCGGCGTAGTCGCCAAACGGCCGGCGGACCATGCCCTTGAACGCCATGGTTTCAAAGAACCGGGGTGTGAACGGGGTGGTCTCAGGCGACAGGCCCTGCAATACAACGTCTGGACGATACGGGTGTGCTGGCGGCAGCCAGGAAGCCAGCGAGATGTCGGGGCGGGGTGGCGGCGCCGGCGGCCACCGATGCAGAAGAACACCCGACAACAGGCAGAGGCTCACGCTGCCGACGACGGCAATCTGCAAGAGGCGGTTCATCGCAACGGCACCGCCATTGCCGCGTTTGCGGCGGGGGCGACCGCCGCATCCGGTTGCGGCTCGGGGGCGGACCCGGCCGCGAGGAACTGCAACTCGACGTCGGCCGTCAGTGCCACGCACGGCGGTGCGGCGTCGGGCGCCGATCCTGACGATGGGCTCGGGGCACCGGCAGCGGCAGGCGCAGCCTGGAGTCGCAGCGACTGCACCCGCATCAGTTGTCCCGTGAGCTCGAGGGTGGCGAAGATGCGCAGGGCGTCGTAGAACGGCGCGACGATCTGCAGCTTGAACGGCCAGCGCACGAACGCGCCGTCCTGTACGAAGGTCGGACCGGGCACAATTGACCACTCGGCCGAAGCGACGGCGCGGGCGGCCGCGAATTTTGCGGTGAGATTGTCACGCGCACGCGCAAAGGCGGGGGCCAGGCCCTCGAGAGTGCTGAAGTTTCCGGTGACAAACCGGCGCTCGTTGGCCAGCATCAGACGGGTGCGGTCCCAGTCGCCGCCGCACTGTGCCAGTCCGGATTCGATGCTGAGCAACTGGATGCGTTCGCGCTCGAGTGTCGCATACGATGGAAATATAATGTATTGCCAATACAGCGCGACCAGGCCGACCGCGATGAGGGTCTTCAGCGTTCGTTCAAACATGTCAGAATGGCGTCCGTTTCATAATCAACGACGACCCAGATCGGCCTGGATGGTGAACCGGGCCGGGCCGGGGTTGCTGCGGACCGGAAAGTCGATCTTCGCCTGCGCGAACAGAGGGGCGGCTTTCAATGCGTCCCAGAAACGCAAGGCGGTTTCGGTATCGACGGCCACTCCCGACAGCAGAAAACGGCGGGCGGTGCCCTGGACCTCGATCGACTCGAAACGCAGGTGACCCGCCGCAGCGCGCGTGGCCTGCCGGACGAGATCGGTGCAGCACAGCCGCTGGTTGAGTTCGTTGGCGACCAGTGCCGAGGTGTTGAGCAGTTGCCCCTTGAGCGCATCATTGGCCTGAATGCGGCGCAACAGGTCGGTGGCGGCGCCGGTGCGGTATTGCAGCTCGGTGATGCGGCCGCGCACGGCAGCCAACTCGAGTCTGACGAAAGCCAGCGGCGCCAACAAGAAAAACACGACAAAGACCCAGGCCACGCGCGGGGCGACCGCGAACTGCCAGAACGGGGCGACGTCGCGCACGAGGTTGACCGCCTGGTCGTGCTCAGCGCCGAGCAACCACCCCGACTGTGCCAGCGCCGGGTCGGCCTTGCTCTCGTCGGCAGTCATGCCGGTCAGCGGCACGACATCGACGAGGAACGTCTGTTCGAGCAGGTCGCGAATGCCCTGGATCTCGAGATATGGGCAGGCGAGGAAGATGCGCATGTTCTTGGTGTCGCCGTTCTTGCCGCGCAACGAGGCCATTAGTGGCGTGACGCGGCTGATCAGCTCTTGCTGCGACTGGCGTATCATCTCGAGAACCGAAGGGTCGGGATCGAAGGCTGCGCCGACGAGATACTGGATCAGTTCATCGCGCTCGATCTTCAGCGAACGCAGCAGCCGGGCCTCGATCTCGCGCAAAGAGCCGGTGATGGCGGTGCGCACTCCGGCGACGACGCCGTCGCGGACGATCACCATGTGCACTCCGGAGTAACCGAGGCTGAGCAGGCACGACGTGCCGGCGGTGTTGGCGCCGACCTGGCGATGATACGCGCCGATGAGCGTTTCGATGGCCGTGACCAAGCGCACGACCACGAACCCAAGGGGTTCGAGCATCAGCGTAAGTTTCTCGAGGATGCTGCGGCGGACCCAGGAAACCAGCATTTCGCGGGCGCCGCCGGCATCGGTGCCACACGGTCGCAGGGCGAAGGTCAGTTCCTCGCGCTGCCCGAAATACTCTTCGCGTTTGAGGGCCAGGTGACTGTCGATTTCGGCCGGCGGAATCGAGGTCGCGAACGGCAACATCTTGGCGCCGGCATCGATGCCCATAATGATGCCGATGCGCCGGATCGACCCGAAAAATGCGGGGCACTCGCGGCGCAATACTTCGTAAAGCTGTCCGTCTTCGAT
>CAZADH010000401.1:0-4541 GCA_964483805.1 uncultured bacterium | reverse complement strand
CGTGGTCCTGCATGGGGTCTACGACATCGCCTGTCATGCCGGCGGCGCTTACGACCTGGCCGTCCTGTTGGTCATCTACGTGGCGTGGCGTTACACCATGGTGTCGGCGCTGAGCGTCTCACCGTTCTATGCGGCCGAGCGTGTCGGGCGTCTGCGGGCGCTCGAACTGGCTCTGTTCGAGGGCTTTGCGCTGATCATGCTGGCCGACTTCATCTTTTCGTCGGTGTTTCGCGGTTCCGACTGGGCGTTATCGGTGACGATGATGCGCTTCCCGGTCAGTGTGCTCATCGTCGTCATCCTTGGCCACATCTGGGAGATTCGGCCGCGGCGCGGCTTGCCGGTGCCGGTCGGCATTGGCGGCGCGGGCGAGGGGGCGCGATCTGCCCAGGCCGTTGGGGTTTGGGTTGCCCCGATGCAGGTAGGCGAGCGGTCCCAACGTGGACTCGGCCGCTTCTATCCGGCGACGCCCGACGGCCGCCAGTGGGTGTGCATGGCCGGCGGTGCGGCCGCCTACGGCGCGATGTTTCGGCTGGTGTGCGAGTATGACTCCTGGTGCAATACAATGTATGTTGAGGGCCTGATCGCCTGCGCGTTCTACGCTTTCGTGCTCGTCGGCATCATGGTCGAGTCGCAAGCGATCAACGAGACGACCGGAAAAGTGTCGCCTCGACCGCACCTGGTGTTGAACCTGTGGCTCGGGGTCCTGCTCGTGCCGTCGCTGGCTCTGGTGGCGCTGCAGAGCCATCGCGGCCATCTGCTCGATTTCCTGTACTACGTGATTGCCAATGGGGTGCCGGGCGTGGCGTACGGGTATGTCGTGTCCGCCTGGATGTCGCGGGTGTTTCCGGTTTGTCGCTGGGTTGCCGGCGTCATCTTCGGCCTGCTGACCGCGTCGGCACTGGGCACCCTGTTTTGTTGGCAGTGGCCGGCCGCCGAACTGGTCATCGCCGGGATGATCGCGGCCGGACTCCTCGCCGTCGGTCCGCGGGACGCCGGCGCAGTGACGCCGTCGTTGCCGGCGCCGCCGGCGACATCCAGCACGGATCTGACTGCCACCGCCGCTCTGGAACCGTCGCGCTGAATCTGCTATCATGCCGATGGCAAGGCGGTCGGACGGCCGCGCCCGATGGCGGTTTCGTCGGGTGAGGAAAGTCCGAGCTCCACAGGGCAGGGTGCTGGGTAACGCCCAGGCTCCGGCGGGGGAACCCGACGGGGACGGACAGTGCAACAGAAAACACACCGCCGATGGCCGGCTCGCAAGGGCCGGCTCAGGCAAGGGTGAAATGGTGCGGTAAGAGCGCACCGGGCCGTTGGCGACAACGGTGCCTGGAAAACCCCACCTGGTGCAAGACCATGCAGGGAGCATAGAGCGGCCCGTTCTTCGTCTCCCGGGTAGGTCGCTAGAGGTGCCGGGTAACCGGCATCCCAGAGAGATGGCCGTCACCCCGGCGCAAGTCGGGGCACAGAACTCGGCTTATAGACCGTCTTGCCCTGACAGCAACGCGCGGGGGCTCCGGCCCCCGCGGCCTGTTCGGCGGCCCGGTTGCCCGACGCGACTTCCGATTGCTCGGCGGCAGTTGTTGCCGCGCGGGCGGTCAATGGGCGCCGGCGGGAGGGTGTGCTACCATGTTTCGCGGTGGGATGGCAGCAAGCCGTCGAAAAATGGGGGAGGTTGTCGGAATGTCTCGTCAATCGCGATCGTCATACAGAAGCAATATAACGGCAGCATCACTGTCTTGGTGGCCTGTCGGTGTGATCGCCGGGTTGCTTGTTCTCGCCTTGGTGGCGGGGGTCGGGTCTGCCGCACCGGTGGCCGCGCCCACGGTCGAGCCGGGAGCGAGTGTCGGCGTGGGGTCAGGGTCGGGTTCTGCCTCGGGCTCGGGTTCGGCGGAAGCAAACCCGAAAATCGAGTTGTTCGTCGCGACCGACTGGTGGAATTCGCACGCCGGCGGCGTCGACCGATCCACCGAGTTCCTTCACAAGCTGCAACTCAGCTTCAGTGGCACGTGGCGCAGCGGCACGAAGTATTTCGCCAACATCATTTCGATGGCGGGCGGCAGTCCAACGGCCCACACGGGTGACCTGCAGACGCTGAGCAACATCGACAGCGACGACAAGACGACGCCGATGGAAGTCTGGTTGGAGCGCAAGGTCCACCGTCGCGGCCATACCCTTCGTCTTGGTCTGCTCGACGTCAACGCCGAGTTCGACAGCACCTTCGTCGGCATCTTGTTCATCAATTCGGCGTTCGGCATCGGCACCGATTTCGCGCAGTCCGGGCTGAACGGGCCGTCGATCTTCCCAACCTCGTCACTGGGGATGCGGGCCCGTTTCGAATTGGGCCGCGGCAACTACTTCATGGCTGCGGTTCTCGACGGGGTCCCCGGTGATCCCGATCGCCCGACCGCCACCTGCATCAAGCTCGGTGGTGACGACGGCGCGTTGTTGGTCGCCGAACTTGGGCACGCTCAGGGTACCGAAGATGATGATCCGGCGCCCCTGAGCAAGACGGCCATCGGTGCCTGGCGGTATACCTCACGGTTCGAGCACCTCGGGGTGACCGATGACAACGGCGACCCGGTGTTCGAGACCGGCAACCAGGGTGCTTACGTGCTCGCAGCCCGGCGCCTGTGGCGCAGCCGGCGCGACGCGAAACGCAAGATTCATGGGTTTGTGCGCTACGGTGTCGCCAACGAGCACTTCAACCAGACCGGGTCGTTCTTTGCGGCCGGGGCCTCGTATCTGGGAATGCTGGGGCGGGGCGACGAACTCGGCATCGCCGTCGCCCAGGCCCACAACGGTCATCACTTCCAGGATGTCATGGCCCTGGCCGAGACACCGGTTCAGGACCGCGAAAAGGTGGTCGAGCTGACCTGGTGGATCCCGGTCACCAAGTGGCTCAACGTGCAGCCCGACATCCAATGGATCGAGAAGCCCGGCACCGACGTGTCGTTGCGCGACGCCCTGGCCTACGGACTGCGCCTCGAGTGGCATTGGTGAAGCCATACCGCGTATTGCTTGTCGTTGGCGCCGGCCTCGGGTTGGTCACGGTCCTTTTTGCCGGCAGTGCGTCGGTTCCGCTGGGCAATTCGCCGCCGGTGAGTCCGGGCCGGGGCGATGCGTGCGCACTGAACTCACGTCTCGAGGTGTTGCGCGAGTTGGCGCGGCGTCGCCTGGCTGCCCGCTTCATCCCCGCGCCCGTGGGTAGTGCGCCGGTCGATCTGGTCGATGACGCGCTGCGTAACGCGTTGTATGCACATCGTCTGCCGATTGCCGATGCCCATTGGGATTTCTTCGAGTGCTGCGTGCCGCATGCGCACGTGGCCGAGTTTCGACGACGGTTCCCGGTGGCGGAGCCGAATGCGGGCCGTGGGCGGATTCGTTGCGACCGCAACCGCGAGCAACTCATGATCATTCCGCGCGATACGCCGCGCGCGACGCTGATCGAGATGCTCGAGACCGGTTGGGTCGCACGCATCGCCGGCAGCCACTGGGAGTAGATCCAGGGCGGTGGCGGTCAGAACCGCTCATTCACCCAGTTGGCGATGCGGTGCGCCAGAGCCGGGATCGCCGGCCCGTGGGCGAGATCGATGTGACTCAGGCCGGCGACCTCGAGCCACGTGCGATCGGTGCTACCGGCCCGCTCGAAGGCGGGCCGGGCCGACTCGAGTGGCGCGATGCGATCGCGGGAGCTGGCGATGACCAGAAGTGGCATGCGCAGACGGTCGAGGCGGTGGCACTCGTCGTCGGCACCGGGTTCGGCCCGAAAGACACCGGAGTCGACCCAGTCGATGGTCTGTGCCAGCAGCGGCTGCGATACATCGGCCGCAGCACGCCGGATCAGCCCGCAGAACTGGCGGATCGAGGTCGAGACGGTGCCGCGTGACCAGATCTGCCATGACCAGAAACTGATGGCGACCCCGCGGGCGGCGAGGCGCACCGGCACGCGCCGGCCACCTGCGGCGCGCAGAATGCGGTCAGCGACCCGCATCAACGGCGGGTAGACGGGGATCGGCAGCAGTTTGAGCGGGACGCCGTCGAGAATCAGGGCGGGCACTTCGATGAGCCCGCGCGTCGCCGCCGCCACCGACAGCATGCCGCCGAGACTGTAGCCGAGCACGATCGGTGCGCGGCCGCAGCGACGACCAGTGGCAGGTCGTGGTGGAAGAGATCGGTGAAGTTCCAGTTCCAGGTGCGTGGCGCCGAGGTTTCGGCGTAGCGCATCTGCCCAAGCCAGCACTCGAGGCCGGCGCGGGCGAGTGCGGCGCCGAGGCCGAAACTGGGGCCGTCGACGAAGACCTCGCGATTCGAGCCGATCCCCGGCAACAGCAGGATGGGCGGGCGGCGATCGTTGGTTGCCGCTGCGGGCGCGGGTGGGCCGGCCGGGCAGGCACGCAACGAGACCGTCGCGCCGTCGCGGGTGCGCAGTGGGATGAACGTGGGCGTCTCGGCGACGCTCACCGGGGTTTGCGTCGTTTGCCGCCGTTGCTGCGCCCGGGTTTGCGCAGTACGAGCACGAGCCGGTCGGCCTCGATCGACAG
>CAZADH010000400.1:4053-4558 GCA_964483805.1 uncultured bacterium | reverse complement strand
CGCCAGTCGGGGCAACTCGCTGCGGCGCATGAAATACAGATCGGGACCGACCTCGTAGCGCCGGGCAAACTCCTCGAGACACCGTCGCACCAGGTCGACGACCATCATAAAATAGTGCTTCGCCGTTTCGCGTGCCGGCAACGCCAGCGCCAGTTGGTCGAGACTTTCGCGAAACGCCAACGCGAGAGAGGCCGCGCCGCGGTCGGGGAGTGCCGCAAACAACTGGGTCTCGGCAGCGCGGCGCGCGTCTTGTTGTTGGCGAAAAAGCTCGGCCGGTTCGTGCGTGGTCGTTGGGCATTGCGCCCCGTTGCCGGCTCTCGTCTGCGCGAAACGCGCCACCATTTGTTGCGGATACGACGGGTCTTCCCACCACCGTGGCCGCGCCAACTCGAACTCACCGACGGCGCGATGGCCATAGGTTTCGAGATACTCGGTCAGCGACATGGCACCACGCGCCACGTTGAACAGATCGAGGTTGCTCGCGACGGTGCGGTCGTCGGGAAAC
>CAZADH010000400.1:1072-4043 GCA_964483805.1 uncultured bacterium | reverse complement strand
GCCTTCGTCGGGACCGAAGACCAGGGTCAGATCGTCGGTTAACCGCCCGAGAAAGTGACCGGCAATGAAACCGGGTTCGAGCGACCGCGCCCCGAATTCGTCGAGCATCGCTTCGCGTTGTGCCAGTTCGGTCAGCAGTTCGGCGGCGGTCAACCTGGTCAGGTCGAGGTTCCGACACTTTCCAACCGCGGCGGTCAGCGCCGGGATGAACTCCTCGGCGCAGCGGCGGTGCCAGTCGCGGGTCAGTCGCAAGAAACGCTGGTGTTGCCGCCATACTCTGTAAATACTCAACGGCAGTTTGGCGAGAAACCCGAGGCCGGCGCGTTCTGGTGCGAAGCGGGTCGGCGCGCCGGCAAGCACATCGGCGCCCGGTTCTGCGGTGCCGAGGTCGTAGGCGAACGGCAGGTCGGCATAGAACAACTCGGCGGCGCGATGCAACTCGGCGTAGATGCGACCGCCGATCAACTCGAGAAAGCCCTCGCGCATGACCCGGCGGGAGGGGGCGAAACCGAGATCGCGATACAAACGGCCGAACCCGCCCGGCCCCGACATGAACCGGCCGATGATGTCCCACGTCAGTGGCGTTGGCGCCGGCAGTGTCTCGGCAAGGTTGTGTAACACCCAGGTGGCGCGCGGTTCGGCGGCCACCCGGGTTCGCACGAACTCGCGCACCTCGGCGAGCGCCACCGGCACATCGCGTGCAATGTCGAGACCGCGCACTGGTCGGCTTTGCAGCAGCGCAAACCGGCCAGCGGCCCAGCCCCACTCGATGTCGACCGGGTGGCCGCAATGGCGCTCGACCCGCAACCCCAATTCGGCAAGTTCGCGCAACTGCGGGGCCGACCAGGGGTCGGACGGCCCGGCTGGGCGAGCCGGCGCGGCACGGTGTTCCACTATTGTCAGTCGATCGCGGTCGATCACGACGACGTCGGGGTCGATCTGCCCTTGCACCAGCGCTTCGCCCAGACCCGCGATCATCTCGACGATCAACCGTTGTGGGTCACCGGTGTGCGGATCAACGGTGAACAGCACCCCCGAGCGCTGTGACGGAAACATGGCCTGCACGGTTACGGCGGTGCCGACCAGATCGACGAGGCCGTGCCGGCGCCGGAAGGCAACGGCACGTGGGGAGTCGAACGACGCAAACACCGCATCGATCGCCGTCCGCAGTGCTGCCAGCGCGTCGGCAGTGGGTAGCGCGTCGCCGGTGGCAGCACACCGGCCCACGTTCAATCGGGTGTCCATCATACCGGGCATCGAGACCGCGGCCCCGCTGCGCACCGAGACAAACAGGGGCCGCATCTCTCCGGTTCCGGACGCGCGCCCCGCCGTGGGGCCGCTGCCGAAGGTCGACGCGGTGGTGGCTTCGAGCCACGCCAATGCCGCCAGCACCTCGCTCCACAGCGCGTCGGGAACCCGGCACCCTGCATCCTGCCAACGGGCCCACCACGCTGTGCCGAGAACGAACCCCGGCGGCACGGAAAAGCCTGCTGCGGTCAGAGCCATGAGCCCTGCCGCTTTGCCGCCAACCTCATCGGCAGACGGCAGGCACGGATCGACACCCGGGCCGAACCGGAACAGTGACGTGGGAGCCGAAGTCATGTGGGTGTCATGCATTGTATTGCTGTCTCATTCGGTCCGGTGGGATGCGTCGCGAACCGCCACCAATTGGCCCGACGCAAAAGCGGCGACGAGGTGACCATCGACGAGAACCGGCGCCAGGGTCGGTCGTGCCAGGGCAGGGTCGGTGTGTTGCCACGCCATCGCCTCGCCGTTGAGGTTCCAGGCACCGAGCGCGCCCATCGCGGCATAGAAAGCGACGCCGTGGCCGATCGCCACGCGCGTCGCCGCCGCGCCAAGTGCGTGGCCGGCAGGTCGCCAGCAGAAGCCGGTGTCCTCGGCGAACAGCACCAAAGAACACGTGCCCGCACCCGCATTGTGCACGTACTCGGGATCGACGCCGACCGCCACGCCCTGGTCGGCGATGACCGGCCCATGGCGCAGCGCCCCGGACGCCACGGTTTGCCAGCGCAACGAGCCGTCGGTGGGTGCGTAGGCAGAGAGGGAGAACGAGTCGGCCCCATACATCTCTGCCACGAACACACCTTTGTCGGAGAACGCCGGTGGCCACTGTGCCGGGCATGACGCCAAAACCGCCCGCGCACGATGCGCGCAGGGCAACGGGGCCGACCACAACAGCGCCCCGGTGGCATCGTCACGGCATTCGAGGAGTGGCGGCACCGAGGCCACGGTGAGCACGAGCAGATTGCACCCCGGCGCCGGTGGACCGATGAGGGCGCCCGAACTCGTTGCCGTCCACGCGACCGCACCATTAGCGCGATCGTACGCCGTGAGCCTGCCGGTCGACTCGGCGACCAGGACGCGCTCGTGCGCCAATCCGGCCAACCAGGCAGACTGTGCATATATTGTATTCTTCCATAGCGGCGTCCCCGCCGACAGGGTGAGAGCCGTGACCGCAGCCGCACCATCGGCTTGCGGGATGAGCGCCACGACGAGCCCGGCGCTGATCTCAACCGCTTCAACCGGCGCAAAGGTCGGCAGTGACCACCACACCCTGCCGGTGGCCGGTTCGAGCGCAGCCAGCACAGCGCCGCCCCCTGCTGTCGATCCGGCGACCACGAGCGCTCCGGAGTGAGTAACGCCGGGCGTCGCCACGCCGGGCGTCGTCACGCCGGGCGTCGCCACGCCGGCCGACTCGGCCGTTGGGGCGGCGGGAATTGCGGCGAGACATGTGAAGGTGGCGAGGCGCAACGGATTGGCGGCCCACGCCATCTCGACACGACCGTCGCGACCGACGGGAACGCCGGCCGTGCTCATCATGCCGGTACGGGTGGCGTCCCCCCCGTCGGTGCGCCAGGCCAGGGGTGGCGGCGGCGTCGGGGGCGCACCGGCGCGGTCGGCACCGAGACACGTGAGGCCGCCGCGATCGGCGCCGACGACGATACGGTCG
>CAZADH010000400.1:0-1062 GCA_964483805.1 uncultured bacterium | reverse complement strand
CCACCGCGGGGGCGAGAATGGCGCGGCCGGGGGCGAGATCGAACGACCAGAGAAACCGTCCGGTGGTGCGGTCCCAGGCCATGACCTTGCCGAGATTCGTGGTGACGAAGACGGCGCGTGTGGTCACACACGGGGCAGCGACGACGGCGCCGCCGGCATGCAGGATGCGCTCGGGACGCCCGTCGGCGAGTCGAAGGACCGAGACCCGCCCGTCGCGAGCGCCGGCATAGACGAGATCGTCGACGACGGGTGTTGCGCCCATGACCGCATCGCGCGCCGTGTATTCCCAGATCTTTACACCGTCAATAAGGCGCAGACACCACACCGCGCCCTTGGGTTCGGTTGCACTCGTGAGCATATTGCCATTGCCGAGCCCGACGAGGACCCGGTCGCCGGCAAGCGTAATCGCCCCAAGGGCAGGGTACGGCGTCGCGGTCTGCCAGATGTCGGCACCGGTTGCGGCATCGACGCACACGACGCGGTTGCCACCGTATCCACAGCCGAAGATCACGACCGCCCGGGAACCGCCGGGGCCACCGGGAATCCAGGCGCCGATCGGTGAGCTTTCGACGTCTTCACAGCGATCGGCGGGCACGATCGTGACCCCCGACACTTCGATACCACGCTCGACCGCACGCTGGTGCGTGTCGCTCGCCGGTTCGACCACCACCCTGCCCCACACCTCGCGCACGAAACCTTCGCCGCGCTGCATCGCGGGCGGTCGGGAGGCGACGTCGCGAAATGCCGATACGGTCAAGACCGGCACGCCAACCTCGTATTCGCTCGGCGCCGCGATACTGAGCGTGCCCAGCACCGCGGCCGGGTTGCCGGCGAGGGCCCGAAGCCGGTCGCTCATCGGCGACGGAAACGTGTGGAAGGCGGCAAACCCCTCGCGATGCCAGGCAATGCGGCCGGTGTCGAGGTCGAGCGCGTAGATGCCGTCGTCCCCGGCGCCGACAAAGACCTTGCCGGCAAAGATGGTGGGGCTGCTCTCGACGTGACAGGCGGCCTGCACCACCCATGCGACTTTCGGCGGCGCCGGAGGGTCTGCATAGGTCGGGC
>CAZADH010000399.1:0-4591 GCA_964483805.1 uncultured bacterium | reverse complement strand
CGTCGATACGCTGGTCGAGGCCCGCGACGGTTTCATGGTGGGCGGGCTCGATCGCAGTCGGGTGTTTCGCGTGCAGACGCCGCAGGTGTTTCCGCGACCGGTGTTGCTCGAAGCCCTGGCCGCGGCCGAGCGCGACGGGGTGTCCGGCACCGACGATGCCGGGTTGGTGCGCCGCCTCGGTTATCGCATCCGGTTGACGCCCGGGTCCCAGTTGGCGCATAAAGTAACGGTCGCCGACGATCTGGCGATGTTGGCGGCGTTGCACCGCCGCGACGATGTCCAAGGAGACGAGTGATGCTCAAGACGCTGATCGTGCAGGCTCCCGCGAAGATCAACCTGACCCTGTGGGTCAAGCAGAAACGCCCCGATGGTTACCATGACATCGAGACGATTATGCAGACCATCACCCTGCAAGACACCTTGATGTTCAAGCAGCAGAAGACCGACGGCATCACGATCGAGTGCGCGAACCCCGTGGTGCCCGTCGATGCCAGCAACCTGGTTCATCGGGCGGCGCGCCTCGTGCTCGAAAGCAACGACCTGCCGCCGGGACTGTGGGTCGGCATCGAGAAGCGGATTCCGGTCGCCGCGGGTCTCGCGGGCGGCAGCAGCAACGCGGCGGCGACCCTGTCGGGCCTCACCCGCATGTACGACCAGGCGACGACCCTGAACGACCTGATGGACATGGGCGCGAAGCTGGGGTCCGATATTCCGTTCATGGTGCATGGCGGCCTGGCCGTGGCCACGGGGCGGGGCGAACAGCTCACCTTCTACGATGCCCCACGGCCCTCGTATCACGTGGTGGTCGCGATTCCGACCGGCCTGCAGGTTTCGACGAAGTGGGCCTACGAGAACTACACGCCGCGCACCGACCCCGGGCGGGCCGAGAAAATGCGCGAGATTCTCGCTGCCTACCGACATCGCGACATGGCCACCCTGCGCAAACTGGCATTCAACGATCTCGAAGCGGTGACCTTGCAGCGGCACCCCGAGGTGCAACGGTTGAAGGAGATCCTCGATCACGACAACAACGGCCTGGTGTTGATGTCGGGCAGCGGGCCATCGGTGTTCGGCCTGTTTCTCGAACACCGCGAGGCGATTCACGCGGCGACGCGCATCGACGCCGAGAAATACGATGTATTCGTCGAAAAAACCAACAAAGCCCACCTGTAGGGGTCGATGGCGACGCGAGCGGTGATGATGACGATGCATGGGCAACAGGAATGAGATCTGCATGAAACGTATTGCTGTTCTGGGTTCGACCGGGTCCATCGGGGTGAATACCCTCGATGTCGTCGCCGCGCATCCCGGCGAGTTGTCGGTGGCGGCGTTGGCGACCGGGTCGAACTGGCGCAAGCTGCTCGAACAGGTGCGCCGGTTTCGGCCACGGATCGCGGTGGTCTATAATCCGGTGGCGGCGGCGGCCCTGGTCGAGGAACTCGGGCCGAAGTTCGATTGCCGGGTGTTGAGCGGCATGGACGGCATGCTCGAGGCGGCGACGCTCGACGCGGTCGACACCGTGGTGTGTGCCGTCGTCGGTTCGATCGGGCTGAATCCGGTGATGGCAGCGATTGCCCACGGCAAGACGATCTGTCTGGCCAACAAAGAGACGCTGGTGGTCGGTGGCCGGCTGGTCATCGAGGCGGCCCGCCGCCATGGGGTGGCGATTCTGCCGATCGACAGCGAACACTCGGCGATCTTTCAATGTCTGCACGATCGCGATCCGGCCTCGGTGCAACGCATTGTATTGACAGCGTCGGGCGGGCCGTTTCGCGATACGCCCGCGACCCAACTGCGCGAGGTGACCCCGGCCGCGGCGCTCAAACATCCGAACTGGGCCATGGGCGGCAAGATCACCATCGACTCGGCCACCTTGATGAACAAAGGTCTCGAGGTCATCGAGGCGCACTGGTTGTTCGGGCTGCCGTTCGCCAAGATCGACGTGGTCATTCATCCGCAGTCGGTGATCCACTCGATGGTCGAGTTCGTCGACGGTTCGATTCTGGCGCAGATGGGCGTGCCCGACATGCGCGGGCCAATTCAATATGCCTTGAGCCACCCCCGCCGGTGGGTGGCGACGGCGCCCCGCACCGACCTGCTGGCGCTCAAAGCGTTGACCTTCGCGCCGCCGCGCCGCGACGATTTCCCGTGTCTCGATCTCGCCTATCGGGCTGGCCAACGGGGCGGCACGCAACCGTGCATCCTCAATGCGGCCAACGAGGTGGTCGTGGCGGCGTTTCTCGACGGGCGGGTCTCGTTCACCGACATTCCGAAGTTGCTCGCGCGGGCGGTCGACGAAATCCCCGTGCGCGATGACCCCGATCTGGCGGCCTTGCTGGCGTGCGATCGCCAGGTGCGGGAACGCCTGGCGGCGTGGCTCGCTCCCGAGACGGCGGCGGTGCTGCAATGAGTGGTGCCGATCTGCCTTTCCGCGTCGGGATGGGTCACGACATCCACCCGTTGGTGCCCGGGCGCAAGTTGATTCTCGGGGGTGTCGAGGTTCCGAGCGAACTTGGCTTGCTGGGTCACTCCGATGCCGATGCGCTGACGCATGCGATCATGGACGCGCTCGTCGGGGCGTTGGCGCTGGGTGACATCGGGCAGCATTTTCCCGACACCGACCCGGCCTATGCAGGAGCCGATTCGATCGGGTTGCTCGGGCATGTGGTCGCGCTCGTGGCCGAGCAGGGTTACCGCGTCGGCAACGTCGATGCGATGGTTCATTGCGAACGGCCGAAACTTGCGCCTTTCAAAAACGACATGCGGGGGAACCTCGCAACCGCGCTTGGGATCTCGATCGGGCAGGTCTCGGTGAAGGCGGGTACGAACGAGGGGTTTGACGCCGTCGGTCGCGGTGAAGCGATCGCGTGTCAGGCGGTGGTGCTGTTGATCCGCTGCGGCAACGGGCGTGGTGCGGCGTTTGGCGATGAGGCGATTGTCTGTTAGAATGGTCGCATTATGGTGACACACTCGCAAATCGTCGGTGGCGACACGTCGGCGGCGCGCACGTCGTCGCGCTATGAGAAGAAGTCCGGCCCGATGCAGTGGGTTGTGGCCGGGGGGTACCTGCTCGTGGCGATCATCGTGCTGGTCAACTATGTCGGCCAGCGGACCGACGACCGTTCGAAAAAACACGCGACGACATCGGGCCCGGTGACGGTGCTCGATGACGTCGATGTCCTGCGCCAACAACTGTCGGAAGAGCGCCAGAAGAACAAAGACATGGCGGGGATGATCCAACGCCTGCAAAGCTCGTATCTGCCCGAAGAGTGGCGTCGGGATGCTGCGCGCGCGGGGGTTGCCCCGGCCGCACACCGCGTGGGACCCGACGCCATGCCCAGTGTGCCGAAGCTGGCGTCGATGAGCGTGGTTTCGGCGCCCGGGCAGGTCAGTCCGTTCGTGCCCGGCAAGAATCCGTACCAACCGTTCTATCGCGCTTTGCTGGCGCAGGGACGCGTGCCAACGACGCCGGTGGCGACGCCGACCGTCTGTTTTTCGATGCAACCCGGAATTCCGTCATTCATGTGCGCGGGTGTTTCGGGCGTGCAGATCATTACCGCCGAATCGAGCGAAACGCGCTGAGCCGATTTTCGCGGACGCGTGTTTCCGGCGCCCTGTGACGCAAATCTGATCATGGGGACAACTGACCTGTTTTTCCCCGAGGTTGTGTCCACCGTCGGGTAAACGCCGATCGCAGGCGGTGCGCGGGCCGATTTTTCGGCGCGCTGGCAACACGACCCATGGTCGCGATGACTGGTCGATATTCGCTCGCAGCGCCGATTTCCGCGGTTGAGTTCCGGGGGGAACCGTGCCTCGGCGAAGCAGGTCGTCCGTCCGCGAATTTGGGCTTTCGTCGATCTGCCCGACGGAAAAAACTAAGCCCGGTGGCGCAACAAGCCGATGTTGTTCACAGAGATTAACATTGCGTTTTGCGATCCCGTGCAAGGAGGCAGACACCGTATGAGGCGCAAACTGGGCTTCGGCCTGTTCACCGCGCTGTCTTTGATGGCCGGCACCGCCAGCGCCGACCTGATCGTGGGCGGGCATTACCTGGCCCCCGGGCGTTCACTGGTCGGGCAGGTGCGTGAGCCCGTGGTGCTGGTTCACGTTTACAATCCCGGCAAAGAGGCGATCAAAGCCGGCGACATGCGCATCGGACTCGATGTCGCGCCGACGGGCGGCAAGTCCCGCACCGTCGAGGTGAAGTGCCCCAAAGACCTCAATGCCGCGGGAATCGTGACGTTGCCGGTGGCACTGCCCAAGGACGTGAAGGCTCTGGCGTCGAACGGTTGGTATCGCGTATCGGTCACCCACGCGGGCGCGAAGATCCAGTCGCCGCGCTATCCGGTGACCAAGCCCGTCGTCGCCGATCCGGTCAAGAAGGTGACCGTGACTGAGCTGTATACCGAGGCTCCGGCATTGCCCGACGATCCGCGTGCGGTCGTGCCGCCGCCGGACATTCCGTTCGAGCACGAAGTGGCGCCGAATCATCCCGCCGTGGCCCCGCGGGCGCCGACCGTGGCGCCGCGGCCGGCTCCGAGTCCGGCGGCACGGCCGACCACGCGTCCGGTTGCGGCGAAACCGGTGCCGA
>CAZADH010000398.1:0-4608 GCA_964483805.1 uncultured bacterium | reverse complement strand
TGCCGGGCGCTGGACGACCGGGGCCGGTGGCGCGGCCATCAGGTTGCGTTCGACCTCGGCGAGGGCGTCGTCGAGTTGCTTTCCCGGTTTGAGTGGGCGCCCGTGCCAACCCTCGAGATTGTCGATGCCGGCAACCCCGTGGCCCTTCGTCGTGCGGGCCAGGATGCACGCGGGTTTGCCGCGAACCTTGGCGGCCATCTTGAACGTTCGGTCGAGTTCCTGCAGATCGTGGCCCTCGACGATGAAAGCTTCGAGCCCGAATGCTTCGACCTTCTTGGCGATCGAGACCAGGTCGTGTCCGGCCATGGTGGCGCGGCTCTGGCCGAGGCGGTTTGCATCAACGATCGCCACGAGATTGTCGACCTTCTCGTAGGCGGCAAGCGCCATCGCTTCCCAGACCGAACCCTCCGCCATTTCGCCATCACCGAGGACGACAAAGGTGCGGGCCTCACTGTGATGGATGCGCCGTTGCGCCAGCGCCAGGCCCAAGCCGACCGAAAGCCCCTGGCCGAGTGAACCGGTGGCGACATCGACGAAGGGCAGCGTCGGCATCGGATGCCCCTGCACGCGCGATCCCAGTTGGCGAAGCGTGTAGAACTCTTTCTCTGCCAGGTAGCCAAGTTCGACCCAGGCTGCATAGAGGGCGGGCGCGGCGTGCCCCTTCGAGAGCACGAGTCGGTCGTTGGCGGGATCCCGCGGGTTGTCGGGGTGGATACGCATGACCCTGAACAGCAACACCGCGAGAATATCGGCCACCGACAAGCATGAGGTGGGATGACCCGAACCCGCTTGGGCTGTGGATCGTAGCGAGAGACCACGAATGCGTGCCGCCCGATGTTGGAGTTCGCGCAGTTCAGCCTTGTTCATGTTCGGACACCCCCCGGAGTCAGTTTCGTCGTCTCATCCGCGCGAGTTGGTGCATCGCCAGGATGGTCAGGAATGCGGCCAGAGTCAAAGTCAGTCCGCCTTGTCGCGTCGTTGGTGGCGGTAACCATTGGGTGAGGTCGGGCTCGTTCATTTCGATGGCCCCGGCCAGATACATCAGGCGCGGCACGAGAAGCGCATCACCGGTGCGAGAGACCGCTGTGCCGCCGATGGTGAATGCATACGAAAAGGAAGCGCCGGCCACGGCGGCGCGCGAGGGGGCGTCGAAGTCACCGTACGGGTAGGCGAACCAGGTCGGTGGCCGGCCCGTGTAAGAGGCCAGGACATCACGCGAGCGGACGAGTTCCGCGACGACATTGACACCGCTGCTGGCCAGTTGTGGGAGGGGCAGGTGTCGCCAGGCGTGTGATTCGATGCGGTGTCCGGCCTGGGCGAGGGCAAGCGCATCGGATGCGGTAATGTAATCGGGTTTGCCGATGTCGCCGGCCACAACGAAGAGCACCGAACGCAGCCCCCGTTCGAGACGCAGTTTCTCCATGGCGTGCATTGATGATTTGAGGCCATCATCGAACGAAATCAGGAAGCGGCGGCCACCGTGAATCTCGCCTTGCCACCAGCGCTCAAACTGCTCGGGCTGCAGGGGTTCATAACCGAATTCGGCCAGTTGTGCGAGTTGCTGCGCCAGCGTCGCTTGGGAGATTTCCCAGGGTTGCTGGGGTTTGTCGACGACCCCATGCCAGGTGATCACCAACAGCGTTTCTTGGGTCACCTGCCGATAGCCGAGCCAGAAGCCACCGACGCCGGCGACCAGGAAGAAAGCCGAGAGGCTGATTTGCAGCAGACGCGCGGGGGGCTTTCGCTCGGGCATGGACTCGATTATAGCGATGGATCGCGGGCAAGACAACCGGCAAGGGCATCGACAAACCACGGGCTGGCGGCGAGATGGGTCTCGAGAACGATGGCGACGGTCGGATGGTCTTGTCTGAACGCGGCCACCGCCGCGGGGACATCTTCTTCGATGTGTCGGCCCGTCAGGCTGAAGAGCGGAATGGCCCGAATCGACCGGTGCCCGGCGGCTGCGAGGGCGGCCAGTGCCTCGGCGATCGACGGCGAGGTGTTTTCGAGGAACGCGACCGCGACGGCGGGTGCATTCACCCGTGCGGCCAGTCGCTCGGCCAGTGCCTGCGCCTCCTGACGGGCGGCTGGACGGCGGGAACCGTGAAAGATGAGGACGATGGCAGGTGGTTGGGAAACGGGCGACGAGGTCATCGGGACAAGGCTCCGATCATCGTTGATTGACATGCATTGTATTGCTATTTTCATCATCGGGCAAGTCGGTTGTTTTGTCTTTCGGATGACCCGGGGTATACTCACGGCGATGATTCTCACGCTCACGCCCAATCCGCTGTTGAACTTCGTGCTCGAAGTCGGCCCCGACCACCTCGGGGTCGGCAACCGTGTGCAAACGGTCCCCTGGACCGTGGGTGGGAAGGGTGTCAACGTGGCCCGCATGTTGAAAACGTTGGGGCGGCCGGGACTGGTGCTGACGTTTGCGGGGGGGCCATACGGCGAGAAAATCAGGCAGGGTCTCACGCAGCAGGGGCTTGCTCATCGGTTGGTGGCGGTCGCTGCCGAAACCCGAACGGGAATCAACCTCGTTGGCGTGCCCGTCGGTGGTCAGACCTGGTTTCTCGAAGAGGGTGCCGACCTCGCCGAGTCCGAGGTTGTCGCGATGCTCGAACTCGTTCGGCACGAGGCCCACCGGGGCGACATTCTGGTGGTTAGCGGCACGGTTCCCGGGCACACGCATCGCGATTTCTACCGGCGTGTTCTCGAAGAGGCGGTACGACTGGGTCTCGAGGTGTTCCTCGACGGCACCGACGAGGTGTTGCGGCAGGTGGCCGGTTGCGGGCGGTTTGTCTTGAAGCACAATCGCGATGAGACCCGGGCGACCTTTGGCGTCGATCCGTTTGTGCCGGAGCAGGCGCAGGCGTGGGTCCACGCCGTCCGGGCCCTGGGGGCAACCGCCGCCATGGTCACCGACGCCGAACGTCACGCGCTCCTGTGGGATGGCGAGTGGGTTACGGTCTTTCGACCGCCGGTGACGCGCCTGGTCAGCGGCATCGGTTGCGGAGATGCGACGATGGCCGGGTTCGTGTGGGCATTGACCACGGGCAACGATCTGTCGACCGCTGCACGGTGGGGACTGGCAACCGGCAGCGCTGACGCTGGTCACGGTGGCCCGTGTGAGGCGACCTATCCGGAGGTGGCGGCACGGGTGGCCGAGGTCGGCGTGGTGTCGTCAGCGCTCGTGCGCTGATCCCGGCCCGAGCCGGCCGATGGCTATCGGTCAATGCGCCGGTAGTAGGCGACCTTCCCGGAGCAAACGTCGCAGGTTGGCGTGCCGTTCTCGAGAAACGACTCGCCGCACTTGGTGCAGACGTGAGCAGGCAGCATTGGGTCTTTGCCGAGATTGACCACCTGAACCCGCTCGGAACCCAGGATTGTGCGACCCACGCGACCGAATTCTTCGATGATTTTCTGGCCGGAAGCCTCGCGGGCCGGGCCGCCTGCCTCGATCTCGGGCCCTCGTTTGCGCATGAAAAACCGGTGCAGTTCAGGGGTCTGGCCGGGGTCGATCTTGTCGATGTCGACAAAAACACGGACCCCGAGGCCGGATTTGCGGTCGAAAAGGGTCAGTGCATACCGCCCGAGGGTGTCGTGAAACTTGAGATACCGGTTGCCAACAGTACACCCCGTCATGACCTGGATGACGTCGGTCAGGCAGGTCTGTGTTTCGGCAACAGCATTGAGTTTGCCGGAAACCGGCCCGAGCAGTTCGAGGGCCAGATCGACCATGGCCACGCCGATGGTGATTCCCGGGGCCGGCCGCCGATGCAGCCGGATGACTTCGTTGACCTTGCCTTCAAACTCGGACTGCGAAAGCATTCACTTACCCCCTGATGCTTGTGTGCAATGTCGAACGTAGCACACCGAGACAACAGAAAACAAACCGGGCCGGCCAGAGCAACCTTGAACTCTCTCGACGTCCAGTCACTTTCGCTGTGAGGACGATCCGCCGGGCACGTCCCGTTTCCTTGCCTTATTGTGAGCAGATGAGATATGCTGAAGGTAGTGCTCCCGAAAGAAATGGCGAGCGTTTGGTGACGATGGGTGGTTGCGAGCTGCGTGCGCGGCTTCCCTATCCGGTTGGTGAGGTGCGGATGAGCGTATCCAGAGTGTTCCGTGGGCGGCGTTGCGGG
This sequence comes from uncultured bacterium, assembly GCA_964483805.1. Classification (GTDB taxonomy): domain Bacteria; phylum Muiribacteriota; class Ozemobacteria; order Ozemobacterales; family Ozemobacteraceae; genus CAZADH01. The sequence goes on along the minus strand of CAZADH010000398.1, from coordinate 460 downwards.
CCTTTCGATCAGGGATTCACCCTGGTCGAAATTCTCATCGCCGCGATCATCGTGTCGATGCTGTTGGGTGGCGTGTTCAAGGTATACCAGATCGTGATGCGCACCCATGAATCGAGCAGTTGGGTGCTCGCCAATACCAACACCATTCGCAACGGCCTGACGCTGTTGCGGCAGGATCTGGCGCGATCGACGCAGTTTTTTCTGGTTGGTTCGACCGGTGCCGAACTCGACCCAGGGTTCGCGGTCCAGACCAGCTTCTACGGGTTGACCGGCGCGGCGGGTGCAACGCAGACGGTGACCGTGCCGCGGGGCGATTCGCAAACCAAGAACATCATGCGGTTCAGCATGTGTCAGCCCCGGCGGATTCTGCCCGGTGAACCCGTGTTTTCGGGCGAGATCGTCACGTGTCGTCTGAAGGTGGACGGGGACAAGCTTGTGTATGAGCGGGTTGTCGATCAAC
>CAZADH010000397.1:0-4625 GCA_964483805.1 uncultured bacterium | reverse complement strand
AACCCGCGGCCACTGCCAGGGTCTACAAGGCGGCGGCATTCAGTTTGGTCCAGGGCGCCGACGCGATGAAAGCGGCTTTGCAGAATGGCCCGCTCGTCACCGGCATGCTGGTCTACGAAGATTTCCTCCGCTACAACGGCGGAGTCTACTGGCATGCGGCCGGTCGCTCGGTCGGCTATCACGCGCTCCTGGTCATCGGCTACGACGACGACCGCGGGTGCTGGATCTGCCGGAACTCGTGGTCGGCCGGTTGGGGAGAGAGCGGTGACTTTCACATTCGCTACGACCAGTTGTCGCAAACTGCCTACCAACTGCAGTTTGCCTTTGCGCAACCGGCGCCGGCGGCACCAAGCCAGGTGGCGACGGTGCTCGGCAGTCAGCAGGTTGCGATCTCGTGGGCCCCGAGCGCCAACGCAACCGGCTACAACATCTACTGGTCGAACACCCCGGGGGTCCGGCGCAAGACCGGCGCGGTCATCCCGGGTGCGGTCAGCCCATTCCAGCATACGGGGCTGCAGGATGATCGCGCGTATTACTACGTGGTAACCGCTCTGAACGACACCGGGGAGTCGATCGAGTCGGCCGAGGTGTCCGTCCCGGTCCGCGCGACCCTCGCGCCTGCAGACTTTTCCGCCGTTCCGGGCGACAACCGGGTGACTCTCGACTGGACCCCGGTGACCGGAGCGACCGGTTACCGGATCTACTGGGGCACCACCGCCGGTGTGTCGACTGGCAACAGCGCTTTTGCGACCACGGCACGGCCGTACGTGCACCAGCCGCTGCCCAACGACAACCAAACGTATTTCTATCGTATTGCCACGGTTTTCGGCGAGTACCAAAGCCCACTGAGTGCCGAGGTGGCGGTGACGCCCAGAACCCCGCCGCTCGTGTCCGCGATCACGATCGACGGCATCAGCGGCAACAGTGCCACCGTCAACTGGCAGACCGATGAACCGGCAACCGGCCAACTCGAATACGGCCCAACCACGGCGTACGGCTCGTGGTCGCCAATCAACCGGGTCCTTGCTACCCAGCATGCCATTGCTCTGAGTGGCCTGACCAACGGCACCACCTACCACGTCCGCATTCGGTCGCTCGACGCATCTGACTCCGAAGCGTTGTCGGCCAATCAGACCTTCACCACAATCGACACGACGCCGCAACTGGCCAATATCCCGGTGAGCGAGGTTACCAGCGGTTCGGCGGTCATCACCTGGACCACCGACGAACCCGCGACGACCGATGTCGAATTCGGCCCGACGAATACGTACGGCAGCACCTTCCACGATGCCGCCTTGACCACGACCCATCGCGCGCTGCTGTCCGGATTCGCCAACAACACGGTGGTTCACTACCGCGTGTCGTCGACCGACGCGGGACCCACGGTGGTGTCGGTCTGGCCGTCAGCCAATCTCACCGACGTGCCGCTGCTTTCGCCGTTGTCGGTCACTTGTTCGGAACCGATGACCAAAGGCAGCACCGGTGACATCGTCATCCGACGTTACGCCGACGACAGCGTCGCCGAGACGATCGCCATCGGCGACGCGCGCGTCACGGTGAACGGCAGCGTCGTCACCATCCAACCCGCCGCGTCACTCGACGAGAATACAACGTATTACGTGTCCGTTGCTGCCACCTGTTTCCGTGACCTCTCCGGCAACTACGCCGCTGCCTTCGGCGGCCGCACGACCTGGGTATTCACAACCGCCAATCTGCCGACCCCACCGACCGCGATCACCCTGCAGCCCGTCGGCGGTACCGTCGTCGCCAACACTCTCAACAAGACCAACACCAACCTGGTGGTAACGGCAAACGTGGTGGCCGGCGAGGCCACGGGCGGGACGGCCGAGTTGCTCCTCGACGGAGTGCCCCTGCCCACGCGGATCTTTGACCAGACGATCGGCGCGGGTGACAGCCAGGTGATTCTCGACCTCGGGCAGTCGACCACCGCCGGTCTGCAGGCGGCGATCACCGCGGGCGGCACGCTGGCGATTCGCCTCACCGACGCCACCGGGCACTTCGCCACCTCGACCGCCAACGTCAACCTGACGGTCGATTACCTGGCCCCGACGGCGACCTTTGCCGCGCCACCGCGGGCCACCGCCCGGACCTTCGGCAACTGGTCGGTGACCGGTGCCGGGGTCAGTCATTACAAGTACAGCCTCGATGCCGGTTCATGGTCGGGCGAGCAGGCGATCGCGACGCCGATAGCGGTGTCTGGCCTGTCGGCCGGATCGCACACCCTCCGGCTCGTGGGTCGCGACCTGGCCGGCAACTGGCAGGATGTCAATCAGCCGACGGTGGGAAGCTGGACCGTCGTGGCGACCAACACCACGGTCGACCTCGGTGCCGGCGTGACCATGGCGCTGCGCTGGATCGAAGCCGGCACGTTCTCGATGGGGTTCGCCGGGGTCGCCGAACCGGTCCATCCGGTCACCCTCACAAACGGCTTCTACATGGGCGTTTACGAAGTGACCCAGAAACAGTACGAAAGGCTGGTCGGCAACAATCCGTCGCTGTTCAACTACTCGACCCTCGTTCCGGCGCAGTCCGGCAACCAGCCGGTCGAGTACATCAACTTCTGGAAGTCGTGCGATTTCTGCAACAAGCTCAGCCTGGCCACGGGCAGAACCTGCGCCTACCTCAACTCGGGCGGCGGCACGTCCATTACCAGCGGCGATGTTACCTGCGACCTCTCGGTCGCCGGGTTTCGCCTCCCGACCGAGGCGGAGTGGGAGTATGCGTGTCGCGCCGGGACGACGACGTCCTACTATTGGGGCAGTGCGATTGACCCCGCCTACCTCTGGTATTCGGCCAACAGTGGCGTGACATACGATGTCAATATCAGCGGCAGCGGCACGCATGACGTCGGTCTGAAGACGCCAAACGCGTGGGGTTTGTACGACATGATGGGCAACGTGCAAGAGCGATGCTGGGATTACGACGGCGCCTATCCGGCAGGAGCTCAGACCGATCCCGTGCAGACCACCGGGGTGAACCGGATCGTCCGCGGCGGACACTACGGGTCACCCGCCAACTTCACCCTGGCCACCCGCTCCTATGAACAGAACTCCACGGGCGTGCATTACCTGGGCATGCGGGTGGTCCTGCCGATCCGGCCCTGATCTGCAACCGTCCATTTTTTCGTCAACGATGCGACGTGGCTCTTGATTGGGGGCGCGAGGGGCGTGGCCAGTGCTGGTAATCTCATCGGCAGGTGGACACAATGACCACCGCGAGATCGCAACGCCGGCATCCACGGGGGCAAATGACAACCTGTTTTCTGGTGTAGGACGAAGCGGAATCTGCGCCTTCCCTTACGCCCCCACCACCGTAATCGGATCGCCACCGGCAGGCGCGGGCAGAACATCCCAAGTCAGGCGTTCATCCCAACTCCTGGCGCGTGCTTCGGGCCGTCGATCGAAGACGACGAGATACGTGTCGATCTGAACATTCGGTGGGACGCTGCCGGGCGGGCCGATCAAAGCGGGAAGTCGGTCGCGGTAGGCGGCTGCCTGCTTGAGGCCCTCGGCAATCGTCGTGTCTCGCCCTTTGCGCGGGTGGACCACTTTGATTTCGATAACCGACCAGCGACCGCCGAATTGGATGGCAAGGTCGACGCGCCCGCGGCCCGCGGCGTATTCACGTTCGATGCGACCATTTCCATTCGTGATTCTCTGTAAGAATGCCATCAACAGCAGATGCGGAAATGCTTCTGTGTACGCGGCCTTTTCTTCCCAGGTCTCGGAGTGTTGCTTCCAGAACTCCTGAAACTCCTTCAGCAACATCGGCAGGTCGAGCGTGCCATCACTGCGTTGCCAGCGAAATTCGGCCTCGGGAATGGCCGACTGCATGCTCCGGGTCAAGACGCGCGGAATCACTTCGCGATAGATGGGGTTGGCAATCTGCGGTGTCCCGCGCTCGATCGTGACGAGGCCGAGATCGAGGCAGAGCATGAAATCATCGCCATCGGCCATCAGCGGGTCGATGTCACCGATAAGAATCGACTCGATGATCGGCTTCACCCGCGCTTCTTTCAGCCGCTCCGCAAGACTGTCGAGGTGGACCGCCCGATCCTGAATCAGCCGTTCCTTGGCCAGTGCGACATGCTCCGGGGTCACCGGCGCCTTGGTGTCCTCGGGAACCACCTCCAGGACGCATTTCTTTGCCAGTGCGTTGGTCAACCATGGCTGGCCTCGCGTCAAATCGTAGATCAGGTCGATAGCCGCGGGTTCGAAGGGCTGCCCCTTCTCCGCCACATGCTGGCCGATCAACCGATGAACGTCCTCACGTGAAAAATTCGCCAGACTGGCCGAATCTTCTTTGATGTTGAACGGGCTGCCGGGGTTGATCGGCGTCCCGTCTTTTGATTTGACGAGGTAATCGCGCAGATCTCTCATGCCGACCAGCGCGACCGACACGGGAAACTTGCCCACGCCTCGGGTGGCAAACCCGGAGCGGAGCTGGCGCAAGAAGCTCACCATCGTTTGATCCTGCAGGAGATCGACCTCATCAAACAAGACCACAAGCGGTTTCGGGGCGGCGAGGCCCGCCCAGCAAATCAAAGTGGCCTGTGTCCCGAATCGGCCTGATTGACCAAGATTCACCTGTTTTTTGTCGCGGTC
>CAZADH010000396.1:0-4634 GCA_964483805.1 uncultured bacterium | reverse complement strand
CAGATTGCCCCCACCGCACAACCCGTCTCATCGACACCGGCCCCGCGTGCGTGTTATTAGTCCCAGTGCGCACCGGTTCGGACGGATCAAGGCACACCCTGCACCAGACGGAGTCCAAACATGACATCGAACTCGACTCATGCGCCCATCACGCTCGGATTCATCGGCCTGGGCGTCATGGGGCAAAACCTTGCCCTCAACCTCGTCGACCACGACGTCTCTCTGATCGTCTGGAACCGCGACCCCAAAAAGACCGCCCGCTTCGTCGGCGACAACCCGCGACCGGGCATTGCGGCGGCCCAGACGCTCGCCGAGCTCGTGTCCCGGTTGCCGCGTCCACGCACGCTCTTCATCATGGTCGAGGCCGGCGCCCCCGTCGATAGCGTCCTGGCTCAGTTGCAGCCGCTCCTCGCCCCCGACGACCTCGTCATCGACGGCGGCAATTCGTGGTTTCTCGACACCCGGCGGCGCGAGCGCGAGTTAGCAACACAACGTATTCTATTCTTTGGTCTGGGCGTATCGGGGGGAGAGGAAGGCGCACGCCACGGCCCGTCGTTGATGCCGGGCGGAACCAACGAAGCCTACCACCTTCGCCTCGCGCCGGTGCTCGAGGCCATCGCCGCCCGCACCGACGCCGGCCCCTGCGTCACCTGGATCGGCCCCGACGGCGCGGGTCACTTCGCGAAAATGGTGCACAACGGCATCGAGTATGGCGACATGCAGTTGATCGCCGAAGTCTTCGACCTCCTGCGCCAGGGCTGCGGCCTGTCGCTCGCACAGACCACCGACGTTATCGACCGCTGGCGTTTGGGGCCCCTGGCCTCGTATCTGCTCGATGTCACGGCGCGGGTGCTGCACGCCCGGGCTGCTGACGGATCACCGCTACTGGAACGCGTTGCCGACCGCGTTGGCCAAAAGGGCACCGGGCGCTGGACCGTCGCTTCGGCACTCGAGCTGGGCGTTCCCGTGCCGACCCTGGCCGCCGCCGTCGACGCCCGCCTGGTCTCGAGCCGCTTCACGGAACGTTGGGAACTGGGTCCGCTGTATCGCACCGAACCCGCCTCGCCAATCTCGATCGATGCGCCGTCAACGAGCGCATTGCACGATGCCCTGCTGGCCGGCAAGATCATTGCCTATGCCCAGGGCTTCGAACTCCTCGCGGCCGCTTGCCGCACCCATCAGTGGCCATTCGTGCCGGCGGAATTGGCCCGGATCTGGCAGGGTGGGTGCATCATCCGCGCCCGCCTGCTCGACGTCATCCGCCAGGCATTCCTCGCCGAAAGCGACCTGCCGGGGCTCCTCCACGCTGCTGAAATCCGGCGGATGATCGCGACAACCCGCACCGCACTGCGCACCACCGTCGCCTGGGCGACGCAGATCGGTCGCCCGATCCCGGCGTTGTCGGCCAGCCTCGGTTGGCTCGAGTCGCTTACCTGCGCCCACCTGCCGCTGTATCTCACCGCGGCCCAACGGGATGCCTTCGGCGCGCATCTCTATTACCTGCGCGATGAACCGGACCACGCCCCGGTCCACTCCGACTGGACAACCCCCGAGTAATCCAGCCGGCAAGGAAGTCCGCCCCGATTGACACCGGGTCTCGGCAGACCAGTCCCGCAATTTAACATACGTTGTATATATACCGTAAAGCAGAAACCCCCGCTTTCTCTTCGAGCACGAGAAGCGGGGGTTCTGCGCATCCGGTCTTTATCCGACCCGGGGCTACCGCGAATCACTCACCGCCGGCAGCGCGTTTCGCCTGGAAGTACTCGTACACCTGCTGGGCACGACGCTCCGCGGGCGGCATGATGCTCATGTAGATCTGCAAGGCCCGATCGGCCTCAGGAGTGCCTTTCTTCTTCATCAACTGTCGGCACAGTTCGATCGTCTGGCTGGTCGCCGCCTCGTTGCCGTTTTTGCTCAGAACGAAATAGGTCTCGGCCAGTTCGAGGCGAATGCCGCTGTCTTTGGGCGACATGTCGAGTGCCTTGCCAAGGCACCCGAGAGCAGCCATCGGGCTGGTCTCCCGCAGACTGCGACCTTTGGCGACGATTTCGTCGACACTCAACCCGGTGAGCTGGGCCGACGTCGGCGTCGTGACCGAATAGACAGCCGTTGGTTCTGACGTCAGATCGGCGGCAGCCGGCGCCCCGGCCGGGGCCACGGCTCCGGACCCCGTGCCTGTTGTCTTGGCCACCGGCGTGGTAACCGGAGGGGGTGGGGGAGGCGCAACGGCCGCCACCATGCTCGCCTTCAGCAACTGCAAGCGCTTCTCAAGACTCGCCAGATGGGCATTCGCCTTGTTCTTGCGCTCGGGTCCCAGGTCTCCGGCAATCGCAGCGCGCAACGACGAGATCGCCCCTTCGAGATCACCGCTGTAATCCTGGAACAGACCGAGAAAGAAACGATCGTCGGATTTTTTCGCGGCCGTACCGGCATAGTATTTGAGCGCCGCCGCCACGAGTCCTTGATCGTTTTCGGCCAGCAGATCGGGATACTCGTCGACCGCGCCCGAGAACATCTCGAATGCCTTCGCCTTTTCTCCTTGTTTGAACAATGTCAGCGCTTGGGCGAACCGACCCCGCACCTCGTCGATATCGACGCCCTCGGTCTCACCACCCAGACCGCGGCGGATCTTGGTCTCGAGCAGGCGTACGCGCAGTTTGGCCTCGGCCAACCCGGGTTCCAGGTGCAGTGCCCGCCGGTAGGCAACCAGTGCCTTCTCGAGGTCTTTGGCATTCTCCTGAATGATGCCGATGGCCACCTGAATCGAGGCCTCGAACTCAGGAGTTACCCGCATCTGGGTATGCAGCAACTGCACCGCTTTGCCGTGCTGCCCATCGACCATCAACTTGCGTGCCTGTTGCAGAACCTTCTGCAAGTCATCCTTGCTGCCGGCCATCACCGGCCCCACCAGCAACGCCAATGCCAACGCACCCGCACCCAACAGCCGCGCCAACGCAGCCCACTCTTTCACCATGGTTTTCCTCCATTCGCCCTGGAAATCGCCACGCCCATCTCTAATAAATACGCGATAAATACAACATGCGCCGCTCTCTCGTCGTCTCCCGCGAGAATCAGCGCATGCGCGAACCCTTCTGCTTCATCATTTCATGCCGCGCTTCAATTCGACCTTCTGCTTGACCAACTCGACCTGGGCCTCCTGTCGCGCATTGTCGCGCAGTTCATAGGCCTGACCATTCACCTCGATGTGCGCAACTTCACGAATCTCACCGTAATCGCTCGAATAGTAGTTGTAGATCTCGATTCTCTGTACTTCATACTGGAACGGATGGCCCGCATCGTTGATGTCGGGAAACTCCGGATCGCTGATGGCGAACTTCAGATTGCGAGGATCAGCCGTCTCGTCGGTACCCAGTCCCCGCAGAAACGACGCCATCGCCTTGGTCGTCTTGTTTGGGAACGTTCCCGTCGTGGTGATCGCTTTCGTCGGCGTGGTCACGTAGAACGGACACACCCCGCGTGCCAGCGCCGCCGACTGATAGGCTTCGTGAGACAGCATGCGCACCTTCAAGAGTGCGTGTTGCACGCCACCCATCGCCATGTAGTAGGCCCGCCGTTGAGTAAGCGCCGAGAGAGTCTGGCGCCGCGTGCTGGTGCGCGTCGCGAAGGTCGAAAGCGCGAGAATGAGCACCAATGCACAGAAGATGACCACGACCGGAATGGCGATACCGCGTTGTGACAGGCGCTCGAGCATCGTCACAACCTCGCTTTCCGAGTGCACAAAACAATCGGGTGCCGGTCGTATTCGCGGTCGGAAGCGTTGGTCGGCCGCCATTTGACAATCAGCATAATGTCTTTCAGTTCATAATCAAAATTGGCCAGGTTGTAACCGTTTTTGGCGATGATTGCCGTGTCGGTCGGCACCTTCTCACTGTCAATCTGGGCAATCGTCAGGTCGGTGATGTCTCGAGTTATCGTCTTGGTGTCGAGATCCGACTTGCTGTTCTTTTCTTCGCCTTTTTCGTTGTCACATGGGGGATGGTTGGCCGGGTCGATGTATGAAAACATGAAGTTCTTCGCCACCGGAACCGGCACGTTGCGCACGACAATGCGGAATTTGATCTGGGTGTCACCCCGCACAATCGGCGTCGCACTCATTGGTGTGGTAACGACATCGTCGAATGGGGTCTTCATCAACAACTCGTCCATTTTGTCGGACGCAAACTGCAGTGCCTCGACCTCGCACTTCTGGGTCTTGCTCTGCGACGCTGATTGCGTCATGATCCCGCTCATGGGAACCATGGCAAACGCGAGAATCGCCACGGCAATCATGATCTCGATCAAGGTCAGACCAAGCCTGCCGGTTGAGTTCACCTCGAGGTTTGGCACAGCGCTGCCTCCCTTCAATCCGCGATAGCCCCCCAAACAACGTACGGCCCCATCGCCCCTCGATGCCTAAGGGTTCCCGGCGGCGACAGGAACCTCGAACGGTGCACCCAGCGTTTCGACAACCTTCGTCGCGCCATACCGCGGATGTTGGCACGTCACGGTCAGCCAGCAGAAATTCTTGAGCTTGACCGAGAGCGTCGCTGCGGCGGATTGCTTCTCGACGAACAACTGGACCGTGAACGACCCCACGGCAATCTGTTTGACCAGATCTTGCGTCCGTGATG
>CAZADH010000395.1:4242-4650 GCA_964483805.1 uncultured bacterium | reverse complement strand
CAACGGCCCGGGCATTCCTCCCGATCTCGTCGACTCGCTGTTTACCCCGTTTGCGAGCAGGCGCCCTGGCGGTCACGGCATCGGCCTGGCCCTCGTCCGCAAACTCGTCGAGGCCCACCTGGGCACCATTCATTACCGGGCCGGAACCGACGGCGGCGCCGGCTTCGTCATCACCCTGCCCGAACCCCGCGTGGAGGCATGATCATGCGCGTGCTCATCGTCGACGACAACCAGTCACTGGTCCGCGGCCTGGCCACCTTCCTGCACCAGGACGGCCACACGACCGCCACCGCAGGGACGCTGGCCGAGGGCCGCCAACACCTGGACGCGGCAGCGTTCGATCTGGTCATCACCGATCTCAAGCTCCCCGACGGACTCGGGCTCGACATCGTCAGGGCCGCCCGCGCC
>CAZADH010000395.1:0-4232 GCA_964483805.1 uncultured bacterium | reverse complement strand
CCCGCGCCGGCGAAGACCCGGCCGAGGTGATCCTCATGACCGCATTCGGCACCGTCGAGACCGCCGTCGAGGCCATGAAACTGGGCGCCATGGACTATCTGATCAAACCCGTGGCCCTCGAGGAGTTTGCCTTTCGCATCGACCGGCTGGCCCGGGTGCGACGCACTCAGCGTCATGCCCGCGCCGTCGAACGTGAGAATCGCGATCTGCTTGCCGCCTCGGGTCTGGCTTCGCCCCTCGACGAAATGCTTGGCGATTCGGCCGCCATGGTCGCCCTGCGCACCACGCTCCGCAAGATCGCCCCGTTCCCGTCGACAGTCTTGATTACTGGAGAAACCGGGGTTGGCAAGGAGCTGGCGGCCCGGTCTATACATACATTATCTGCACGTTCCCATGAGCCTTTCGTGCGGGTTAACTGCGCCTCGATTCCCGACACCCTCTTCGAATCGGAGCTGTTCGGGCACGAAAAGGGCGCCTTCACCGATGCGCGCGAGCGGCGCATCGGCCGATTCGAGGCCGCCCAGGGCGGCACCCTGTTTCTCGACGAGGTCGGCGAGGTTCCTCTGGCGCTCCAGGCCAAACTGCTGCGCGCCATTCAAGACAAAGAGATTCACCGGGTGGGCGGCACCGCTCCCCTCATCATCGACACCCGCATCGTCGCCGCGACGAACCGCGATCTCGACCAGATGGTAACGGCCGGCACGTTCCGGCAGGATTTGCTCTATCGACTCGCGGTCATCCGGGTGCCGGTGCCGTCGCTGCGCGAGCGGCGCCAAGACCTGCCGATGCTCGCAAACCATCTGTTGCACCGCATCAAGGGCGAGTTCGGCCGGCCGCGCCTCGCTCTGTCGGCGGCTGCAGTGGCGGCAATCGCTGCCGCCCGCTGGCCCGGCAACGTCAGGCAGTTGCGCAACGTCATCGAACGGGCCGTGGTCTTGTGCGAAGGCGACATCATCGGGCCAGAGGTGCTGGCGATCGACACCGGATTACCGACCACCCCGGCAACAGCAGCGCACACTCCCGACCCCATCGACGATTCTTGCTCGGTCAACAACGGTGCGTCGCCTGCCGCACCCGCCTTACCTGGCGACCAGCGCTCCGGTCTGGTCGACCTGCTGGCCGGCTATGAGAAGCAGTTGATCGAGGCAGCCCTGGCCCGGGCCCGCGGCGTGAAGAGCCGCGCCGCCGAAGAGTTGCGCCTGCCGCGCACCAACCTGTTGTATCGCATGAAACGGCTCGGTCTCGATGCCGACAGCGGCGACACCGAGTGATGGCCCCGACGAACGACGCTTCTGTGCGCAACGCCGTTCCTGATGTTCTGACATGACGCGTCCCCGTCTCGAACAACGCCGAGACGGGGACACCGGTTGTCACCTCGGCACCACCATCGGAGCAGGAGATCTCGAAGCGGCAAACGTCCCATTCGCTTACAATGTATTGCCGTCTTGCCAGCGACCGGCCGCCCGCGATCGCGAAACCGTCAGTTGGTCTGGCTCGACACCTTTTGATAGGTCTCCTCGAGTTTTTTCGCCGCCTCGTCGAGCATCTTGCCGACTTCGCCGGCCAGTTCTTTGGCAATCGTGTCGAACTCGCTCATCACCCGGCTCTGCTCCTCAGGTTTGAGGTGCTTGATCCGCTTCTGCAGGCGATCGCGTCGTTCGCCACCCGCGGAACCCAGTTTCTGCTTGCGTTCGGCGATCATGGTTTTGAACTTGTTGTATCGTTCGGTCAGTTTCGCTTTGGCATCGGCGCCTCGATTGGCGCTGCCGACCCCCGCAGCACTCCCTGAGCCGGCCCCGGCCCGGTTCTTTTGCCGCGACGCAAAACGGTCGGCCCGCTCCTCAATCTTCTTGAGCCGCTCCGGCATGCGATCGAACCGCTGCTTGAACCGCGCCAGCATCTTGTCTTTGTGTTCCCGCATCTTCGCCACGATCTGATCGGCCGACATGCCCGAGCCCACACCGGCGGCCAACCCCTGGCCACCCTTGCCGGCGCGCCCACCCCGGCCACGCTTGCCGCCCCTTTGTCCCATGAAGCCTGCCGGATCGATCTCACCATTGTCATCATCGTCATCATCGAGGTTCGCCGCGGTATTGGCGGTTGGCGTCACGACCGCTCCCGCCGCCGGCGCCGCGTTCTGGGCAAATCCTGTCACGGCAAACGAAAACACCAAAGCAATCAGAAAGACGTGGGTGATTCTCATGATTACGGGTCCTCCTTGGCAGATTTTCGCGACAGTTCAAGGACAAAGCAATCGGCATGCCCACCCCGACTCAATCGATGGAAACCCGCTTCAGATATGAATTTGGCACCAATGACCGACGAGGCGTGCCGACCGTAAACGGACGCTCGCAAGGATCATGCGTCCAGTTCTTGACGCCCTCGGTCAGTGCTCCGGACCACCGCTTTCGGACTCGGTTGCACGACCGGCCGTCCCCCGGCGCATGATCGACATCACCACCACCACAATGACGACCAGGACCAGCACCCAGTGTTTGTTTTGCGCCAGCACCTCGACCCCCGCTTCACCGAAGCGAAACCCGATCCAGATCGAAATCGGGCAGGTCAAACCGGCACGAACGAAATCGTAGAAAATGAACACCGGGTAGCGCACCCGCATCACGCCGCACAAGAAGAAGGTGCAGGCCCGAATACCCGCAAAGAACCCGGCCAACAGGGCGGCTTTGTCGCCATGACGGTCAAAGAACCCCTGGGCTTTGGCCATCCGGGCCGGCGTGAACAACAAGCGAAACGGCCAGTAGCCCAGCAGTGCCATCCCGTACCAGCGCCCCAGGTAGTAGATCATGGTGTCGCCGATCAGGATGCCGATCATCCCCAGAGTGATGAGCAACCACAACCGCGGATCGGGCATCTTGCTCAACACGTAGCCGGACACCAGAAAGGTCGCCTCTTCCGGCACAGGCAGACCGACCCCGCACAACACCAGGATCGTGAAGGTGGCCAGATAGGTGCCGTCTTGAATGATCGGCTCGAGCCAGGCAAACCAACTCATGTTCGGTCAGCGACTCCCGCGCTCTTATATTGGTACCGGTCCGGGGAAACCGCCGCCATTCTGCCACCAATAGGCAAAGCGACGCAAGTACAACGACAATAATCGCCCCAAGAGCGCGCAGCGCGAAACATTTTTTGTGCTGCTGAAACAAGCATCCGCAGCCATTCCGCGTCACTTCTTCGCATCTCGATTTTTGCACTGCACAATTTTCTATTGACAGCCGATAACTACTTTGGTAAGATCAAGCCATGATCAAGCGAGCGCGGCAATCGCAAAGCAAAATCAAGGGGCGATCCGCCAAGATCCCAAATCCATCCGAAACACTAAACAAACAAAATAAACAGGAGAACAAAACCATGAACACCAACACCAACTGGACCAACCCGATGACCAATCTCTTTGACCGTGACGAAGTGGCCCGCATCGTGCGCACCGGCCTCGAGAACTCCGTGAAGTTCTACACCACCCTCAACGAGAACATGATCAAGATGACCGAGTGGCAGCGCGAGCAGATCAACGAGACCACCCAGCGCCACGTCGAAATCATCAACAAGAGCTGCGAAGAGTATCAGAAGAACAGCCGCGTCCTGATCAGCCGCATCGAGTCGATCTGCCAGAAGATCGTCGAGCAGACGGTCCCGGCGACCGAGAAGAGCGAGCACCGCGCTTGATCCCGCTTCCCGGAGAGCGCACCCTGCCGCGCCGACCAACCACGACCATCGCCAACCCGATGGTGCCTGGTGAGCGCCGCGACAGTTCCAGCCAACGCGACGCGTTCGTCACGGCCGCCAAGGACAGCGCCCACCGGCACGAAGCGTCTTACAAGAACCACGCAAACCAGGCCCCGTGCGGCGGCATCCGCCCTCTGGCCGACTGAATCCCAACCAACAAAAAAACAACCGAAAGAAGGAAACCAACCATGACCAAGCAAACCACCACCAATCCGATGACCCAGATGTTCGACCGCGAAGAGATGATCCGCCTCAGCCGCGAGGGCATGGAAAACTCGCTCCGCTTCTTCAACACCCTCAACGAGAACATCTTGAAGATGCAAGACTGGCAGCGCGAGCAGATCAACGAAGCGACCAAGCGCAACCTCGAGACCCTCAACAAGGCGTGCGAAGAGTATCAGAAGAACACCCGCATCATCATGAGCCGCATCGAGAGCTCGTGTCAGCAGGTGATCCAGCAGGTCGCCAACTCGAAAGAGCAGGGCGCC
>CAZADH010000394.1:1020-4679 GCA_964483805.1 uncultured bacterium | reverse complement strand
GAGCGCCTCGATCCAATGGGTGTGGGCGGCGAGCGCCTGCTCGAGCAGGGTTGTCGCTCCTTCGACCCGCAGCGCGTGGGCGCGCAGCGTGCCAAGCAAGAGGAGAAACGCCACGGGGATCCAGCCGCCCACGGCCAGGAGCCACCAACCGAGCGACGGTCGTGCCTGGGGCGCAATACCGCCCGGATTGGCGGCGACCGGCCCGTCGTGTTGTTCGCTAGACATGGGCGCGCTCCCACATAAGTAGCGATGGCGTTGCCGTGCCGCTGACCGCACCCACGATGCGAGCGACGGCGGCCGGCAGGTCGGGGCCGTCGGTAGGGTCCATGGCTGCGAGCGTCGTTACCAGGGTCTCGCAGGCGGTGGGGTCGGCGAGCGCCGGTCCAACGGACTCGGGAAGCATCACCAGGCGTGAACCGGGCCGGCAAGGAATGAGGCGGGGCAGACCGGCGGTCGAGGCATCGCGCGGTGTTCCTGGAGGTGCCGCCGAGAGCAATTGCCAACCGCTGGTGTCGTGCAGGAGCAGCGGAGCCGTGCCGGTATGCAGGCATGACCACGCGTCGCCGGCCGGATCGGCGACGACCAGGGCCAGCGCAAAGGGCGCCTGGCCACCCTGTTGTTGTGTCAATACAACAGCAAGACGCGTTGCCAGAGTGACGACATCGGTGGTTGCCGTCGCCAACAGACTGAGGGCCAACTTGATGCGTGCGGCCAGCAGGGTCGCGGGGATTGCCCGCCCCGGCACGGTGGCGCTGAACGCGACGAGACCGCCGCTGGCCAGAGGCAAGACGTCGCGGCAGGAACCGTCGAGAAACGCCGCGCCGCCATCGTGTCCATACACCGTAAAGATTCCGGCGCGCAGCGTGCCCGCGTAGCCCAGGGTCTGCCGGACCGGCGCCGCCGCCGCGATCTCGCCCAGCGTGTGGGCTGCGGCCGCGATGCCGCCGTGCAGGCGGCCGAATTCGTCGTCGCGGCGGCTGGGCCGCACCGCGAACGAGCGGTCGGCGATAGTCTGTAGTGCCTGGGTCAGTTCGGCGACACCGCCGAGCAGGTGACGACTGAGGCGCAACACCGACCAGACGGCGATGGCCAGAAACAGCAGAGCTGCCACGACCAACGCCATTGCGGTCGTGCGGATCCGCGCCAGAACCGGGGCCTCGGCCGTTGCCCCGATGATGACCTGGTTGGCCATCCGGGTCGCCGGCACGACCGTCACCAGCAGGCGGGCGCCGCCGCGCAACACCAGGGTTTCGTCGATGGCCTGGCGCTGGTGCCAGGCGCGTTCGGCCGCCGACATCAGTTCGGGCTCGAGCAGCATCGACTGCGGCACCGCCCGGATCGGGCTGCCGCCCGCCATGCGCACCGCACCCAACCAGATACGGCGGTCGGCCGCGCCAAAGGCGCGGTGCAGCCACGAGCGCTGCATGACTGGCAGTTCGACGAAACCCATGAAGAACTGGAAGCCCGTGGGGTCTCGGGTGGCCGGCAAGGTGGCGAGGAATACCCCGCGATCGACGCCGAAGCCGCCGAGGTCGAAGAGGTGGCCGCGGCGCGTAAGCAGGAAGTTGACGCCATCCGCCGACTTCATGATGAAGTCGATGAGGCCGCCGCCTCCGGGAACCGCGCGGATCGGGCGGCCCAGCAGATGTCCGGCCATCACCGAACCGTAAATACGACATAAGCGTTGCGCCGGTTCCGACCGGCCGCGGGGTTCGAAATCGGCGGTGATCCGGGTGCCTTCGCCGTTCACGCGGTAGGCGCCGGTCATGATCTTGCGCAGCGGCCCGTCGTCGGGGCACGACCACGGTTCCCCCCGGGCGAGCCGCTCCTGTTGCGTGGTCAAGCTGGCTCGCAGTTGCGCGTCGATGTCTTCGCGAAACCCGGTGAAGCCGGCATCGATCTCGGTCAGGGTCGCTTCGACCTGGCGGTGGGCCAACCAGCGTTGGCGGTCGGTGGCCGCCGACAGGTAGATGCCCGTGGCGCCAATGAACACCGCCGTGGTCGGCAACACGGCGCCCAGGATGATGCCGGCGACCACGATGCGCAGCGGAATCCGTTGCGAGTTGCGGCCGAGCATGAGCCGCCCGAGGCCCGCCAGACTGCCGAGGGCGAACAACACGAGGGCCACCTGGCCCGCCGCCGCCTGGCGACGCAACCGGTGCAGGGGGGCGTCGCCGCTGCGTTCGCACATCAGCAACAACGCCTCGCCGTCGGGCAGCGTCACCATGGTGGTCAGTCGTTGCGCCGTGGTGAGGCGCGGGATCAACCACTGCGAAGCCGCGAGTTTGCCGATGATGGGCGACGTGGGCCAGCGCTGGGCTGCCGACAAACGGTTGATCCACAACAGACGATACCGTTTGCCGAGCAGGCGGCGACAACGGTTGACCGCCTCGATCCGCCAGGCCCGGTCGGGGCGCAGGGTACGGCGGAAGACGACGAGCAGATCCCGGACAGGTTCGGGCCGGCGGGATGGCCGGCGCGATGACAGGGTGAACCAACCGCCACCGACAAACGGGCCGCCGTTGGCGTGACGCGCGACCAGGCGAGCGTTGCTGACCATTGAAACCAGGGTTTCGGGAGCCGCAAACAAAGTTTGTGAGATTCGTCGGGTCTGGGCGTTGTTCTCGCCCCCGGCGGCGAGGTGACGAATGGCGCGAATGGCGCGCTCGGACACGGCAACGAAATCGAAGCCGAATCCGGGCAGGCGCACGCGCCGACCCGCGGCGTCGAACGCCATGACCTCGAGTTCGCGGCGGCCGCGCAGCGGCGCGAGCACGCGTGCCAGACCGGCTCCGGCCGTGTGAGCGGCCACGGCGCGGTTGGCCCGTTCGGTCATCTGTACGAACGGGTCGCTGTTGCGCACGACCCGGCGCAGGATGGCGTCCATGAGGGCGAACTGGCGTTGGTCGAACTCGGCCTGGGCGGCGAGCACCGAGGCGGTGAGCCGGTGGTGCAGCCAGGCGACCGGCAGGATGATGGTGAGTGCGAAGGCCAGCAATGCCGCGGCGATGAGGGCCGGATCGTGGCGGGATCGCGGTCTCATGCCGGCGTGCCCCGCGTCAGTCGGGGGTATTGGCCTGCACGATGGCGTTGGCCAGCGAGTTGCACTCCCGTGCCAGTTGCAGGATGCCGACCTCGTTGAGGGCAAAGCGCAACGTTGGCGAGATGCCGCACAGGAAGAAGCGAACCGTCCGTTTCTCGACGTTGAGCGACACCATCTCGATCAGTTCGCCCATGGCCGTCGAGTTGACCAGGGTGCACGCAGAGAAATCGAAGACGAAGTTGGGCGTCGGGCCGCCCGCCTGCTTCTTGACGTGCTCGAGCAGTTGGCGCCCGGCCGGACCATCGACGAACCCTTGGATGGTGATGATCTGTGCCGAACCTTGGACCCGGTGGGAAAAAGTGAAAGCCACGCGGTCGTTGTCTCCGGTTTGCTGCAAAATGGCGGACAATCAATGTTAACACGGCCATCTGGCGAGTGCAACGGGCGAATGCGCCAACGAAAAGAAATACAACGTATGTCCATGTGATTACCGGTTTCCCGGCGTGCCCGGCAGCACCTGCGCCGAAGTGACCTGGTAGAGCCGGTACCCGAGCGGGGTCGTGCCGGCGCTGCGCACGCGAATCCCCACGCGGGCACCGGGCCGGAAGGCGACCGA
>CAZADH010000394.1:0-1010 GCA_964483805.1 uncultured bacterium | reverse complement strand
GCATTGGTGCCGCGGTTGCCGGTGCGCGGATAGACCGGGTTGGGCGCCAGGCCCGCCAGTCGAAAGACGCCGCCGTCGTCGGTGGCAAATGTCCAGCGGCGATTGAACGGGTCGTAGTCTTGCAGCGTGCCGAAAACGATGGTGTCGGCGGGCAGTTCGGTGGGGGTCGGGGCCGCCAGTTTGACCGGTCGCGATCCGGGGTTCGGCGCCCCCATGCCGGAGGCCGGTCCCGGGTTGCGCATCAGGGCCAGGCCGAGAATGACGAGCGCCACCGGAATGAGGGCGATGCCGATGCGGGTGGTCGGGGCCAGGTCGCTCCACAGCGAGGCCGACGCGGCCTGCGTGGCGTAACTGATCGAGCGGATTTCGTTGGTCCATTGCGCCAGCGCAACCCCCGACCCGATGCGGCCGGTCAACTCACGGGCGGCGGTGATCCAGGTCGGTTCGTCGGGGGCGCCCTGGTTCATCGTGGTCAGCGTTCCCTGGCACCGGTCGGCGACCGTGCGCAGCAACTGTGCGCGCTCGCCTTCGTGCTGGCGGGCGAGGTTGCGCAACGCGAAGATTGCCTGATAGTCGGGATTCATGACGAGAACGTGACCGAGCATCTCTTGTTGGGTCTGATCGCGGGTGCGGGCGAGGGTGTCGATGATCAGGTCGCGCACCGCGGCAAACTCGATCTGCATCAGGGCGGCAGCGGCGGCCCGCTGGGCTCCGGCGTCGGCCTCGCGCAACCAGGTGCGGATGCGCTGCACCAGTTGCGGGGTCTTGTCGAGCCGGCGCAGGTGACGCACCGCCTGGCTGGCCACCAGCGGCGTCGCGTGCCGACACAGCATCGGCAGGTGGGGATGCAAATCGCGCGGGCTGAGCCGGGCCAATGCCGACATCAGGGCCACGATGACCCGGTCGGGTGCCCGTTCGAGCCGGGCGGTCAGCGCTTTGATGAACCACGGTTCGCGACAGTTGCCGTGCAAGCCGGCGTCGATCGCCAGCAATACATCGTCTTCACAAGC
>CAZADH010000393.1:367-4720 GCA_964483805.1 uncultured bacterium | reverse complement strand
TGGGGCCCGCCGACGCGCACGCCCAGATCCTTCCAGGTCCATCCCCGGTAAGGAGGACGGCTCGACCCGAGCAGCGCGGTGTTGGGCTGGCCGTCGCGCCGCAGCAGGCACAGTGCACTGTCGTCGTTCAGAAACACGATCGAGGACTCGTTGGGGTAGCCTTCGGTGACGACGCGGTCGGCCAGGAGGATGAAGTCCGCAGCGTTGCGGCTGGAATAGAGGCGCACCTGCCGGTCCTCCGCGGTGCTGTAGGCGAACCCGAAGGCCGTCCCGCGATGCCAGGTGATCCGCCAGAGCCAGAAGTTCGGGTCGGCGACGGCGATTCCTTCGCCCCAGGTGCGCCCGTCGGCGGAGATCTGACTGACGTGGTGGGTCATGCTGAAATCGGGGTCGTTGCTGCGCACCGAGAACGGTACCGAAGCGATCTCGGGTGAGGTACCGCCGTTGACCTTCTCGGCCTCCTTGGCAAACGTTTCGACGGTCCAGGAGGTCTTGGCTTTGTCGGCAGCGTCTTTGGCGGCCTGCTCGGCTTTGCGGTTCAGCAGGTCTTCGCGAATCCGGTCTTTGAGAGTCTCGGTGAGGTCGAGGGTCTTCGCATTGGCCCAACTGACGAGTTGGAACATGTGGAAGCCGTCACCGGTGCGAATGATCGGGGAGACTTCGCCCGGATCTTTGAGCTTGAACACGGCCTCTTCGATCTCGTCGATGATGCGGCCCTCGGTGGCGATTTCGGCCAGCCTGGCCTTGTCGTCGGCCGAGTAGTCATCGGTCAGGGTGCCCTTGAAGAAGGCGGGCAGCTTGCCGCCGGCTGCGGCGGACGGGGCCATCGAGTGTGAGGCCACGATGGCGGCGAACTCGCGTGAACGCTGGGTGACCACCAGATCGCGCCACATCTCGACATCGTTCTCGGTCTTGATCTTGGCGCGTTCCTCGGTGAGGCGCGCGACAATCTCGCTGCGCACGCTGTCAAGAGGCATGGTCGACGCAGCTTTGTAGCCCTCGACGCGGATGACGTGCCAACCGAAGTTGGTCTTGACCGGACCGACGAGCTTGCCGGGTTTGGCAGAGCCGGATGCCGGTTCGGGGCGCACGGAGAACGCCGCTTCTTCGAACGGTTTCACCATCTCGCCGCGGGAGAACCAACCGAGGTCACCGCCGTTGATCTTCGATTGCGGGTCATCCGAGAATTCCTGTGCGAGCTTCTCGAACTCCTCGCCCTTCTCGATGCGGCTGTAAATATCTTGTGCACTCTTTTCGGCGGCGGCGAAGGCCAGCTCGTCATCGTGCGCGGCACCGATCTCGAAGCGGTGGGTCGATTCGTGGTCGCGAATTTCGATGACGTCGGGGGTGAAACTCGCCGGAACCAGGATGGCAACCGTCTCGCGGGATGCATTGCGCGTGTCGGCCACGAACGGGAACTTGGCGGGTTTGCTCAGCAGGGCGAGGCTCGCGTCGGTGGGGACCAGCGAACCGTTGAGCTTGATGTCATCGGCAGTGAGCTTGAACCCAGGCTTTTTGCCGACGGCGCGCACATCGAACACGTAGAGGGCCTTGTCAGCCGGTACGGTTCCGGTGATGAGCGACTTGAGATTGGCGGCCTTGTCGGCGGCGATGAGGCGGAAGTTGTCGAGGTCGATCGAGCAGGTTTCCAGATCGCGAGAGAACTGCTGGCGGGGCTTGATCAGGATATGCCGCGCCTGCACCTGCTCTTTGCGTTGGTATTCTTTCAGGCGCGCCGCATATTCGGCCTCGATGTCGTCTTTGGAGACCACGATCGCCTTGGTGCTGTCGGGGGTGACCGCCTTGACGAAGAAATGGCGGACATCGGCGCGCGGGCCGGTGGTGAAAGAGGCGGGATGGGAAAGGTATTCGTCTTTGATTTCCTGTTCGGAAACCGAGGCGACCATCTTGTACTCATTCGGCATGAACAGGACGTGGGCGAGGGCGATCTCGTCTTTCATGCGGAACTGCTCTTTGCGCTCGTTGTAGAAGGCCGACACATGCGCATCGGTAACCTCTTTTTCGGTGGAGGCTTTGGTTACGTGATCGTAGACCGCCTGCATGAGCAGTTGTTCGCGGCGCATCTCGGTGTACGTGTTCAGATCGAGGCCCTGCTGGCGGAGTTTGCGCTCCATCTCGCGTGAACCACCGAGTTTGGCCATTTCCTGACTGACCAGTGCCTGGGCGGAAACGGACGGAACGATGTTCTTGGCGCGGGCGTAGAGCTCAGACAGTGCCTTGGCGACCAACGTCCGCACGACATTGTCTTTGAACTGGGCGCCGAAGGCGGAGCGAACCTGTGGCGGCAGCGCCATCAGCTTCTTGTATTCGTCGTACTGGGTGAGGGCCGAAAACAGATCGCCGACGTTGATCTTTCTGCTGTCGGTGGCGACGGCGGCCAGCGTGGGAAGGGCGACGACAATGGCGGGTTGGGCCCAGTTCTTCTTGATCTCTTCGGGAACCTTGTTGGCGTCAGCCTCGTGGTCGGCCATGCGGTCGTACTTGTCGTCGGCTCGCTTCTGTTCATCACGGATGCGTTGGTTCATCTGCGAGGTTCCGTAGCCGATCAAGAAACAGGAGAGGACAAACAGAATCACTGTCGTCCAGATGATCTCCTTGATGTGCAGTCGCAACCAGCGCATTGACATGAACTGAACATTGGCCATCGCCGTGGTCCTCCTTAAATGAGAGCCGTCGCCAGACGGTGCTCCGGTCGGTAACTTCAAGCTATTGAGCCTTGCACCGGCATTTGCGCGGGCGAGGCCTTTTCGTGCTCGCGAAGTATAGCATCCACCTCACGCGTTGTAAAGCATGGTGTACGGTTCCGGTTGACAAGGATTGTCAATGCGTGGTATGTTGTTGCACCACCCTGCGGGGTTGGTGTAAATGCCGGTGTAGCTCAGGGGTAGAGCAGCTGATTCGTAATCAGCAGGTCGTAGGTTCAAATCCTATCGCCGGCTTGTTACCATCATTTTTTTGCGGGAGGTCGCCGCTTCCCGGATCTGACCATGGAAACCACACTGATCGGCCAGAGCCGGGGAATCCGCGAAGTCGTCGACCTGATCGGCAAGGTCGCCGACAGCGACGTGACCGTCTTGATCACCGGCGAGAGTGGCACCGGCAAAGAGGTGGTCGCCCAAGCCATTTTCGAGCGCAGCCTCCGGCGCCAGCGGCCCTTTGTCAAGATGAACTGCGCCGCCATTCCGGCCGAGCTTCTCGAGAGTCAGATGTTCGGTCATGAGAAGGGTGCTTTCACCGGGGCCGTGGCGCGGCAACAAGGGCGGTTCGAACAAGCCCACACCGGCACTCTCTTCCTCGACGAGATCGGCGACATGGCCCTGGGCACGCAGACCAAGTTGTTGCGCGTCCTGCAGGAGCGTGAGTTCGAGCGGGTTGGCGGCAAAGAGACGATTCATGTCGATGTGCGCCTGTTGGCGGCAACCAACAAAGACCTCGTCGAAGAGATGAACCGCGGGCGGTTTCGTGAAGACTTGTATTATCGGCTCAACGTCGTCGAGATTCGGCTGCCCCCGTTGCGTGACCGGGTCGAAGACCTCGGCGAGTTGGTGCAGCACTTTCTGGGTACGTTCATCGAGAAATACCGCAAAGAGAGCAAGCAGGTGACGGCGGCAGCGATGGCCGTTCTGAGCGGATACAACTGGCCCGGCAATGTCCGGGAGTTGCGCAACGTGCTCGAACGGGCGGTGGTGTTGTCGCGTGGGAGCGAGATCCAGGTGGGCGATTTTCCGGCGAAGTTGGCCGGACCGCCGGTGAATGCCCCCGTCCCATGGGGCTCCAACCAGATCATGACCTTGCGTGAAATGGAACGCTTGTATGTACTGAAGGTATTGGAGTATACAGGAGGGAACAAACTGCAGGCGGCACGTTTGCTCGACATTGACCCCAAGACCTTGCGGTCGAAAATGGGGGGCGCGTGAGCGGCGGCCGGGGTACGACGATCAGCGAGGGTGAAGACCATGACCGATACCAACAATGCGTCCGGCGATCTTCAGCTTGTCAACGAACTCGAGTCGGTGGTCAAGTCGGTGGTCGAGGAACGGCAGCATTCGGTGGCCGAGTTGTGCAAGTGCGATCACTGCCGCCTCGATGTGACGGCGTTGGCGCTCAATACCCTGCCGCCGAAATACGTGGTGACCACGATGGGCGAGATCGTCACCCGGGTGGCATTGGCTCACAACCAGTGGGTGGCCGATGTGCTTATGGCAGTAATGAAAGCAGAAGAAGTCGTTAGAAAACGACCGCGACATGGTGTATCCTGAAATGACACGTCCTTAGCCGCGGAACCCCCGAGACAAGGAGTCAGGCGATGGCCGAGAAACGAACCGACGACAA
>CAZADH010000393.1:0-357 GCA_964483805.1 uncultured bacterium | reverse complement strand
CGGGACGGACAACAGCATTGTGGTGTTGTCGCTGATCGGTGACCTCGATATGTGGACCCTGCCGCGGGCCAAAGAGCGGGTGAACGCTCTGGTCCTCGACGGGCGGGTCAAGCTCGTGCTCGATCTCGAGCGGATGAATTACATCGACTCGTCGGGCCTGGGTTTCTTCATCGGCACGCTCAAGAAACTGCGCGATGCCGGTGGCGACCTGGTTCTGATCAATCTGAATGCGTACATCTACGGCATCTTCAAGCTGATTCAGTTGCAACACATCATCTCGACGTTCGACAGTCTTGACGAGGCTGTCAAGCATCTAAGCACTAACAAAAGGTAGGATTAGTATGAAACCCAAGATCC
>CAZADH010000392.1:0-4755 GCA_964483805.1 uncultured bacterium | reverse complement strand
GATACCCATGCCGACGTTAACCCGCTACAGGGTCTCATACCTCGGCCGGGCGCGACCGGCAAACCGGTCTGGTCGTTTGCACGGCCCGAAACTGCGTTTCGGGCCGTCGTCTACTCGACGGGAACCTCGGGAACGATGTCGATCAGGGGTTGGCCGAACTCGACCATCTTGCCGCTGGCCACGTGCACGCGGGCAATGGTGCCCGACACCGGCGCCTGGATGCGCTCCTGCACGTTGAGCCCTTTGATGACCCCCAGTTCCTGGCCCCGTTTGACCGGGAACTCGGGCTCGTCGGCCGCGATCTTGCCAGACAATGTAAATACACCCACGCGCTCGGCCTTGACCAGAACGGTCACCGGCGTTTCGGTCGCGGCATCGACGGGGTGCGTCGGCGCGGCGGCCAGACGGCCGACCGGGTCGGTCAACACGTTGGTGCGCGCGGCCTTCGCGCCCGTCCGTGCGGGCACCGGCGCAATCGGCTCGAGCACGAGATGAACCCGATCGTGGTCGAGTTCGAGCTCGAGATCATGGAATCCACCGGAACGCATCGCCGCGACGAGCTTCCGAAGCTGGGCAATCTCCATCGACGGGCCTCCGTGCACCGGATTAGCGGACGCTGCTCGACCGCTGGTTGTTCACCAATACGGTTCGGCAGGCACCCTGGCAGGGACTGTCAGCGCCAACCGGGGACGCGCTGAGTGTGCGGATTCTACCACGCGTACACGCTCGATGCAAGCCGCTCCGGCAGCCGCGCTCGCGGGGGTTCGCCCTACCCCGCCACCGCCGCCGACCAACGTGGCCGGACTATCGACGCACGGCCAACAAAACGTCGCGGGCTGCGTCGTGCAGGTGACCGTTGCTCGCGAGCATTTCCCCGGCATCGAGCGGCATCGGCGAACCGTCGTACCGCGTCAGGCGCCCGCCCGCCTCGGTCACGATCAGGCCACCGGCCGCCAGATCCCAGGATTTCAGGCCGACTTCCCAGAACACGTCGAGAATGCCTGCAGCCACGTAACACAGATCCATGGCCGCTGAACCCAGGCGGCGTACCCCGCGGGTCGCGCCCGCCATCGCCCGAAACTCGGCCATGATCAGCTCGAGCCGCGGCGCCAGCACGTATGGGAAGCCGGTGACCACCAATGCTTCTTCGAGACGGTTGCGGTTCGAAACCTGCATGCGCATGCCGTTGCGCCAGGCGCCTCCGCCCGACCAGGCGTGAAACAGCTCGCCGGTCATCGGTTGGAACACGGCACCGGCCCGGGGTACCCCGTTGAAACAGAGCGCGATCGAGACACAATATATGCCCAGGCCATGCGCATAGTTCGTGGTGCCGTCGAGCGGATCGACCACCCAGACCCGGCCGCGGTTCAGCGCGGGGCCACCTTCCTCTTCGCCGATGATGGCGTCGTCGGGGTACATCAGAGCAAGCCGCTCTCGAATCAAGCGCTCCGACGCCAGATCCATCTCGGTGACCAGCTCCACCGGCCCCTTCTGCTGAATCGCATGGCCGCTCGCGAACGCGTCACGCAGCAGCTTTCCCGCCGCTTGCGCGATCGCCACGGCAGCCTGTGCTGCGTCTTCCCAGGCCTGCGGTCCGATGTTCTCAGCTTGCATGCTCGCACTCCTGCAACTCTTCGTTGATCGTGGTCGGGCCAAACCCTCCGCCGCGCCACGATAACACACAACGCGACGAGGCCGCGATGACGCGCGGTCACCACCGTCCATCTGTACCGGCTCCCTTGACTTATTGCGAACGAGTTTCTAGTATGTCGTCAATCCCGAGGATTGACCTCGTGGGGTGGAAAGGAGGCTACCGATCGGGTCACACCCTCGGATACCCCTTTTAAATTGGGCATATCCAGAAAACCTCTGGGTTCCATCGAATAACAATAAACAAGGAGAAACGTCCCGCATGAAGAAGATTTTTGCCGTCGTCGTGTGTTTCCTCATGGTTGCGATGGCGTCCCACGCCGCCGACCTGCTGCCGCTCGTTCCCGCCGATACGACGTTCATCATGAACATCGATTTGGCCAAGTTCAT
Organism: uncultured bacterium; assembly: GCA_964483805.1. Classification (GTDB taxonomy): domain Bacteria; phylum Muiribacteriota; class Ozemobacteria; order Ozemobacterales; family Ozemobacteraceae; genus CAZADH01. The sequence continues at coordinate 2,715 of CAZADH010000392.1, read as the reverse complement.
GAAGCTGCCCGATGTTGCCAAGCAGATCCAGGAAGGCATCGAGAAGAGCAAGAAGCAGCCGCCCGCCGAGAAGGGCAAGAAGAATTACTCCTATGAAGAGTTCGTCAAGGCCTCCGGCTTCGACCCGATCAAAGACGTCGAGAACGTCGTGATCTACGTCCCGGCCGCTGCGGCCAAAGACAACAAGCCCGAGCCGGGCGTTCTCATCGGCGGCAAGTTCGATGAGAAGAAGCTCACCGATTTCCTCGCTGCCGAGGAAGACTTCAAGAAAGACGCGAAGATCGAGAAGTTCGAAGGTCTGACCGCGATCAAGAGCGTCGCCAAAGAGAAAGAGGGCCTCGGCGTCTTCTTGAACCCGACCACGATCGCGTTGGGCAAAGAAGATACCCTCAAGAAGCTGATCGGCGTCAAGAAGGGCGAAGGCATCGAGAAGAGCCCGCTGAACGCGTTGCTCGCCAAGGCCAACAAATCCGCGCTGATGTGGGGCGTGGGCCAACTGGCTGATGACGTCAAAGCCAAGATCGCGCAGAATCCGCAGTACGTGGCCTTCTCGCACGTCAACTCGATCTTCTTCTCGTTCGACTACGGCACCGACATCGACCTGAACCTCACCTTCGATGCCGACAAAAAAGAGAACCTCGACCAGCTCAACCAGGGCGTCGTGGGCATCGTCGGCATGTTCAAGATGTTCCCCGGCATTCCGCCGGAGGCCGTCGAGCTCCTCAACCTGATCAGCGTCAAGGCTGACGGCACCAGCGTCGCCGTGAACTGGAAGGTCGCCAAGGCCAAGCTCGATGAGTTCAAAGACAAGATGAAGAAGAAGATGGAACAGAGCGGCGGCATGCAGCTCCCGGGCCCGGGCAGCGACATGCCCGCTCCGGTTGATGCCGGCAGCGACGAGGGCAGCGCCAGCGAGTAATCGCGCGCCCACCGAATCCTGATTCGTCGGGGTTCGCACCAACACCCGCGGTGGCTTCGGTCACCGCGGGTGTTCCGTTTTCCGTCAACGCTTTGTCGCAACCGTCCGATAGAGGATGGCGATGAAGTCGATGAAGAGAGCAATGGGTCTCATTGTTGGCTGGCGATTGGCCTGCCTCCTGCTGGCGGGCCTGCTCGCCTGCGGCTCGCTGCCGGCGCAACCGATCGACATCATGGTGCCCGACAAGACCATGAGCACCGAAGAACTTCTCGGCGGCGAACTGCGGGCCATGGAAGGAATCGCCCGCGACATCGCCATCGAACGGCTCACCCAGAAACCGACCGACCTCGATGCCATGCTCGAACTGGGCCAGATCCGCATGCGCGAAGGCAAGTTCGACGAAGCCCAACGTTACTTCGAGATGGTCATCGCCCGCAGCCCGAACCACATGCTGGCCAACAAAGGCCTGGCCGAAGTCCACATGAAATCGGGCCGGTTCGCCGACGCCAAAGAGATCTACGACCGCATGACCCAGGTGTATCCGATCTCCGATGCGCTGCGGCGCGAGGTCGAACGGGTGCGCCGGCAACTGCACAACCTCGGTGAAGTCGGTGTCAATATCCGCGAAGACTCGCGCGGCCTGCAAGAGGTGGTCGGCTTCATCGAATACGCCGCACCGAGCTTCACCTATCCGAAGCTGTCGGGCCGCTTCCGCGCCGAGAACTGGTCGTTCACCGATACCCCGGGCACGCTCGACGTCATCCGTTTCAGCGGCACCGGTGAATACGTGTTCGACCACCGTGCCAAGGCCGGCGTCACCATCGCCCCCGAAACGATCAACCACAGCACCGCCGCCAACAGCGACATCGGTGGTTACGACGTCTACGGCAGCTACGGCACCAAGGGGTTCTATATCGCTGCCCACAATGGCCGCCAGGTGTTCAAAGAAAACGTCGAGACCGTGCGGGCCCGCATGGTCGACAACTATCTCACCCTGACCCTCATGGGTGAACTGCACGCGCGCACACGCCTGTCGCAATCGGTGACCGTGGCCAACCTTTCCGACGACAACACCCGGCGCCGTTTCGACACCGAACTGCTGCATTTCATCTACCGCAAAGGGGTGCCGCTGCTGTCCATCGACGTGCAGTTGTTCCAGAACGGTTACGAGCGCAATGCACCCACCGGCGGTGGCCGCTACGTCTACTGGGCTCCGACCGACCACCGCGGCGCCAACCTGACGCTGGGCTGGGAACGCGGCATCGGCAGTCGCTGGTGGTGGGGCGTCGACACCTTCGCCTATGCGCAGACCTATCGCGATATTGACAACGTCAATACATCAAATGCCCTGGGCGGCGGCTTCAAGGCCCACATCAGCCACCGCTTCGACACCGGCCGCCTCTTTGCCGAGTTCACCAACACGGGCGAAGCCTACTATCGCGAACGCCGCCTCGGGGTCTACGGGCAGATCCAGTTCTGAACGGCAGCAGGAGAAACCGCCATGGCCGCACCGGTCTTCGAAATGCCTCTGTTTCTGCTGCTGAGCGAAGACGAGTACGAAACGAAATTCGGCGACGGCTACTACGCCTATTTTGCCGGAGCGTTTCGCGACCAGTGGGCCGCCGAAGGACATGCCGAAGTCCAGTGCGGCAAGGGTCTCGCGTATCACGTCAAACCCGCAGTCTTGCGGGTCGAGGGCAACAGCATCACCGTCACCGGCACGTTTCACGAACACGACCAGTTCACGCCGGCCGAGGTGCTGGGGTATCTGCTGAAACACGGCTAAAGGCACAGGC
>CAZADH010000391.1:3328-4809 GCA_964483805.1 uncultured bacterium | reverse complement strand
ACGTCGTTCCCGCCTCGGTCCCGGCCCGACTGCGCCTGCAGCGATTCACCGAGGCCGTCCTGGCGGGCAACCGCACCCTGGCCGCCTCGGCCCACACCCTGGCCGCCGCCCGGGCCGGAGCCGGAAAAGCCAACGCCATGTTCCGTCCGACGCTCACCGTCAGCGAGACGGTCGGCAACCAGGCGAACACATCGTACAACCCGAATACCCAACTCGAAGAAGACTACTCGACACGACGCCGCGGAGTCGCCGTCGCGGTGGGTGGCCGCACCCCGCTTGGTCAGGCCCGACTGACCATCGACCGTTCGCGCACCGATTACGCAATCGGCGGCGCTTCATATTTCCAGTCGCAGTACTGGAGCATCGAAAACAGCCTGTTGCGCCGCACGGCGACCATCGCCAGGCTCGAGAAGCAGCAGGGCCATGACCAGTACCGACGCGAGAAGATCCGCGTGCGCTCCGAACGGCTCGACGTTCTGCTCGAGGCGATGAGCCGTCTGCTCGAGCGCCTGCTGGCGGCCGAACAACTCCGGTTTCGCGAACGCAACCTCGAGTTCTACCGCAAGATGATCGAGGAAGCCCAGATCAAGCTCGACACCGGCCTCGGTTCGGCCCTCGACCTCAAACAGGCGCGCATGCGCCTGACCCTCGCCGAGACCGACCGCGACGAGAGTCGGCTCACCTTGGGCGAAGCGAACGCACGGTTGGGCCACGTACTGGGTAACCCTGCATGGGATTCGGCCCTGGTCGCCGATCTCACCCCCGCCGCCCTGTCGCGCCTCGTGCCGCTGCCGGCCACCGCATCGACAGATGCCGTCACAGCCAGCCCCGCCGCCCCGCTGACCACGGCGACCGACGACTGGTGGCAACGCGGCCTGCGGCATCGCCCTGAACTGCAGCTCTACGATGACGAAATTACCGCCCAGAAGCGTGCGCTCACTCTGGCCCGCGAGATGGCCCATCCCAACCTCAATGCCACGGTGCGTTGGGGCAAACAGGGCCGCGGCGCCGAACCCGACCTGGCGGCGGGAATGCGCGACAAGAGTTGGGACGTCTCGATCGATTGGAGCACGACACTCGGCGGGCCGCGCCCCGAGATCCTCGAACGGCGACGTCAATACGAAGCACTCGCGGCATTGACCGAACGACACACCCAGGCGGTCGCGGCGGCGCGCCGGTCGATCGCCGAACAGGTCGATCGCATTGCCTTTCACCACAAGAGTCTCGCCGATCAACGGGCGTCGCGCCGTCTGTCGGCTGAGATTCTCGCTGGTCAACGACTCAACTTCAGTCTCGGCAAGGTTTCACTGCTCGATCTGTTGCGCTATCAGAGCGATTACGAGAATGCCTGCCTGGCCGTGATCCGCGGCGAGGCCGCCCTGGCGCAGAGCTGGCTGCAACTGCTCTACGAAACCGGGATCCTTGCCAACTGGTTGGGCACCACCGCACCCGAACCGTTTGACGTGACCGCCACCGATGTC
>CAZADH010000391.1:0-3279 GCA_964483805.1 uncultured bacterium | reverse complement strand
GAGAACACGCTGCCCGCGTCCATGGTGACGACGGCGACCGGCGGTGCGGCCTCCGGCTCCACCGATCTGCCGATGCCGGCGGACCCCGACGTCACCGTCGCCACCGAGCGGTGAACCCGAGCATGATGCCGCCGCGCCGGGCAACCGCGACACCGCAACACGGCAGGCCTGGGTGGTGCCGGGTGATTGATGCTGTATTGCTGGCGTGTTTACGTTTCTCGCGACCGCTCTTGCTGGCGACGATGTGCCTGCTGGCCGGCTGCACCGGCACGGCCCCCGCTGGCGACACCGGCGACCTGCCCACCTACACCTTTGCCGCAGCCGGTCGGACCTCGGTGGTCACCTTCCCGGGCGTCCTCGTCGCGTCGGACTCGACCGACATTTCGCTCAAACCCGGGCTCTACGGCATGCTGCGGTGGGTCGCCGAGGAGGGCACGGTGGTCGCATCCGGGGCGCGGATTGCCGTCGTCGACATGACCGAACTCGAACGTGAACTGCAGCAGACCGAAGCGGCAGTGCGCCGGGCGCAGGCCCAGGTCGAGAGTTACGATGTCAATACACGCATGGAGCTGGCCCGGGCCCGTCGCGACGGACGGGACAAGACCGACGCCCTGGTGAAACAGCAGCAGGAGCTGGCGTGGTTGCTGGCCGGCAAACCCCTCGATCAACGTTGGCAGGCGCTGAGTGCGGCCGAGAAGGCCGAATTCGACCGCAGCCACGCCCAAGACCTTCTGGCAATGACCCGCACCGTGGTCGACCGGGGTTTCGACTCGCCGATGACCCTGCGTCGGCAGCAGATCGACACGCAGTCACGGCACATCGATGCCGACTACGCGCGCCGCCGCGTGGCCCGTCTCGGCGCCGGCCCCGAAGAAGATGAACTCGCCAAGGGACGGGAACAGTTGTCGGTGGCCTCGGGCGAAGCGTGGCTGGCCGGCCACCAGGCCGAGTCGGCGTCGGTGAGTCGCCATGTCGAGAGTCTGTCGCGGCGGTTCCAGGTGACCGAGCAAACATCGCGCAAACGCATGCTCGAGCGCCGGTTCGAACAGCGGGAGGTCGTCGCGCCGCGTTCGGGCCTGGTCGTTCTGCCCACCATGTACAACGGCAACAAGGCGGGCCCCGGGTTCGACCTGTGGGAAGGCATGACCTTCATGGCGGTCGTGGGGACCGGCAGTTTCCTGCTCGATGCCGTGGTCGACGAACCGATCCACGCGCTGGTGACCGTCGGCGCCAGTGCCACGGTCACCTTCGACGCCCTGCCGGGGTTCACGTTTCCCGGGCGGGTGTCATTCGTCGGCAAGGCCCCCAAACGCCGGTTTCGTTCCTCGGGCGACATCAAGAAGTTTCCGGTGCAGGTCGCCGTGACCCTGGCCACACAGCCGATCCGTCTCGGGGTCAAGGCCACCGTGCGTGTCGTCACAGCCCGCGGCGAGGGTGTGGTCATCCCCCGCGATCTGGTGCGCACCGAGGGAGGGTCGGCCACCGTCCGCCTCCGCGACGGCGGTGCCATCCGCGAACTGAGCGCCGACGTCGAAACAGTCGACGCCGACTGGGTACGGTGGCGCAATGCCCCGGCATCGACCGGGGTCCTCGTGTATTGACATGATATTGCCACCCTCGGCAACCTCACGACGGGCGGTGATCGGTCTTTGTGCCGTGCTCGCGTTCGGGTTCGCGTTCCTGGTGTGCGGTTGCCGCGGTGGTACCGATGCCGCCGCGCTGCCCCCGGTGCTCGCAGGCACACTGCGCCAGCCGCTCATCGCCCGCGGCACTCTGGTGGCCGACCGGGAGTCGCGCATCGATCCGCCGATCATGGCGCAACTGCAGTGGCTCGCCACCGACGGCGCTGTCGTGCGCCCTGGCGACCGCGTCGCCGAGCTGTCGACCGTCGACTTGCGCGAACGACGGCGCGGCCTGGCCAACAAGGCCGACCTCGCCCGCCTGGCGTTGGCACGCCACGAGCTCAAAAAACAGTATCAGGAGCGCATCTCGTCACTCAAGGTGGGGCAGGCCGAGTTGGCGCTGGCCCAGCGCCAGGAGGAACTCGACCGCGCCAGCGAGCGGCGGGAGTGGCAAAAGATCTTCGAACTCGAACAGGATCAGCGGGTGCGCAGCCACGAGCGCCGTTTGCTGCAAAAGAAGCTGCGCGCCCAGGAGCGGCTCGCCGCCCATGGTTTCGCGCCGCAGAGCGAGGTGCTGGCCACCCGCCGAGACCTGGCCAAGGTCGAACTCGATGCCACCACCACAGCGCAACTATTGCCCTGGATGCGCGACCACGGCCCGGAACGCGACATTTTCACCGCCACCCAGGCACGCGACCAGGCCGCCAATGCGCTGGCCGTCGCCCGCCTCGAGGCCGAGGTCGCCGCGCGCGATCTCGACATCGCCCTCGCCGGTGCCCGCGCCGACGTGGGCGACTACGCCAGCGAAACCCGCCGCATCGATGACCAGATCGCCTCGGCGGTGGTTCACGCCCCGTCCGCTGGTCTGGTCATGCGCCTCAACACTTACGCCGGATCGGGCTGGGAAAAGGTCGACACCGGTGATCGCGTGTTTCCCGGCTTCGAGTTCATGGCAATACAAGACATGTCAACTGTTGCCGTCGAGTTCCTGCTCGACCAGCGGGAAGCCGGCCACGTGGCCTCGGGATGGGCGATCTGCTTCCGTCCCGACGTCATGCCGGAATACCTCGTCTCGGGCACCATCACCGAGCCGGCATTCATGGCCGCGGAGGTCGATCGCCTCGACCCGGTTGGCGAACGCCATCTCGAGGTCAAGGCACGCCTGGCTTTTGGGGTCCCTGGCCTGGTCCTCGGTAGCGCCGGCACCGTATCGATCCTGCCGCCGCCGGCTTCGGGCACAAACGCACTGCTCATCGGCCGCGAAGCCTTCACGCGCAACGAAGCCGGTTCGTTCACGGTCCTGCCCGCGTACGCCGGGTTCGTCCCCCAGGGGGTGCCGCTTGGCTGCACCGACCGCTTCCTCGGGTTCAACGTGCCCGATCCGACCAGCTTCGTCGCCGCTGTCGGCACCGATCGCGTCGTGCGACAACGGTTGACCGCCCGCAGCGTTCACCGCGACATCACCTTGCCCGGCGAGGTCAAGGCGCGCCGGCGCAGCCTCGTCGCCCCGATGTTTGCGGGCCGCCTGGCCACCGTGCTCGACGACGGCACGCGCGTGCGCGTCGTTCCGGAGAACGCCCAACTCGAAACGAGCGAAGCCGACGACAAGGCATCCGACCTCGAGATCCAGGACAAGAGCACGCGCGAGCACCTCGAG
>CAZADH010000390.1:0-4817 GCA_964483805.1 uncultured bacterium | reverse complement strand
GACCCGGTCACCCACCAACACCGCGATCAGCGCCACGCCGCGCGTGTTCGCCAGGTCGCGCCCGCAACCGAGCAACTCGGCGGTGACCTTGCTCAGTGTTCCGGCCGCCGTCTCGGCAACGACGACCACCCCCTGGTATCCCGACAGATCGGCCTTCTCGCCGCTGCCGGCCTCGCTGACGATCGCCGCGAATTTGCACGAATCGACGCAGGCGGCGCAGTGCACGCAGTTCTCGTTGAGAACCGCCTTCTTGTTGATGAGATCGAGCGCGTCATACGGACAGACCTTCAAACAGGCCTGACAACCGACACATTTGCTCGCGTCAATGCGAATTCCCACGGTGTTCCCCTTTGCTCAGAAGTTCTTCTCGACGAGAGCCGCGACCAACTGCCGGACCGCTTCCTTCGTCTCGCCGCCGAACATCTTGCCCGCGCCCTTCGGCTCGGGCGTGAAGGTGCGCCGCACCTGCGTCGGCGACCCGTTCAGACCGATGATCTCCCGCGGTGCGGCCACGTCGGCCGCCGACCATACCGCCAGCTTCTTCGCGCGGTAGGCCTGAATACAGCCCGGCAGCGTCGGAATGCGCGGTTTGTTGATCTCTTTCAGACAGGTGACCAGGGCCGGCAACGGACACTCGACCACCTGCACGCCATGCTCGGTGGCACGCTCGGCCCGCAGTTTGCCCTCGCTGAGCAACAACCGCTGCACGTAGGTGAGCTGCGGAACGCCGAGAAACTCAGCCAGTTGCGGCCCGACCTGCGCGGTGTCGCCGTCGATCGCCTGCCGGCCGCAGAGAATGAGGTCGAACGCGCCGATCTTCTTCACCGCATGCATCAGGGCCGCCGCCGTCGCCAACGTGTCGGCCCCGGCAAATGCGCGATCGCAAAGCAACACGGCCTCGTCGACGCCCATGGCCAAGACCTCGCGCAACGCCACCTCGGCCTGGGGCGGCCCCATCGAGATCGCCGTCACCCGGGCGGCCCCACCGCTCAAATCGCGCAGAGCCAATGCCTGTTCGACCGCATGCCGGTCTTCGGGATTGACGATGCTGGGCACGCCCTCGCGAATCAACGTGCCGGTCTGCGGATCGATGCGCACATCGTTGGTATCGGGAACCTGTTTCACTGTCACGATAATGTGCATAAATTGTATTCCTGTTGTATTTCTTCGCCGGTTACAGTTGCCGCGCGATCAGGTTGCGCAGCACTTCGGATGTACCGGTGCAGATTTTCAGAAAGCGCGAATCGCGGAACAGCCGCTCCGGTGTCGAACCCCGCACGTAGCCCTCGCCACCCAGGACTTGCACCGAGAAATCGGCGACCAGGTGCGCCGTTTCGGTGGCACTGATCTTGGCCATGGCCGACTCGAGCACGAACGGCTTCTTGGCGATCGCCTTGCTGGCCGCGTGCCAGGTGTGCAACCGCGCCGCATCGACGGCCGTCGCCATGTCGGCGAACCGCCACTGCAACGCCTGGAAAGAACCCACGGCCTGACCGCTCTGCTTGCGCCCCTTGGCGTGCGAGACCGCCGCCGCCAGCGCCGCTTGCGCCATGCCGGTGCCGATGGCCGCCAGGGCGATGCGCATCTCGCCCATCACCTTTTCGTAAACGTCGAGACCGTAGCCCTCGGCACCCAACAGATGCTGTTTCTCGAGCCGCACCGCCGCCAATTCGACATTGGCGGCCTCGAGACCGGCCATGCCCATGGTCGGCATCGTCGTACCAATGGTGACCCCCGCATGCTCGCGCGACAACAACGCCATCGTCGGCGCCCCGTTTTCCTGCCCGAGCAACGCCGCGAACCACTTCGCCCGCGCCGCCCAGTTCACGTAACGCTTGCTGCCTCGAGCCGTCAACCGCCCCTCGGCATCGCGGACCAGATTGCACGCCACGGCCGACAGGTCACACCCCGCACCGATCTCGGTGGCTGCCAACGAGAACAGGCCACCCAGGTTCGCCGCTCCCCGCGCAATCTCGTCGCGGTCGGGGTGTTCGGAAAAGGCCAATACCAGGCGGTTGCCCACGATCACCTGCACCGCCAGCAACATCGCCGTCGGCGCGCTCACCGCCGCAAACTCCTCGAGCATGATCGCCAACGACATCAGGTCGAGATCGGCCCCGCCCAACCGTGCCGGCAGGAACCCCTCGAGAATCTTGCTGTCACCCAGCGCCAACAACATCTGCGCATCGAGCATGCCGTCGCGGTCGGTGCGCTCGACGGTCGGCGCCACCACCGCACGGGCCAGCTCGGCCGCGCGTTTTTGCAGTTCTACGTCACCCGGTCGCAGTTCCAGTTCCACGAAGTTGTCCTTTCGTCACCCGGCGTAAATCTCTTGTATTGCCATTGCCCGCGCCGTTCAGGCGTCGGCAATGACCCCGTAATCGCGCGGGGCTTCCTCGCCCCGCAACGCCCGCAATCCACCCAGGGCCAGCGCCGACAGCTCGTCTTCACCCGGGATCACCACCACCGGCGCCAGATGGTCGATGTACTCACGAACACGGGACACCAGCAACTCGGAATTGGCGGCACCACCGGTGATGATCGTGCGGGTCACCCGCCCCTTGAGCACCACCGCGTACGAACCGACCTCTTTGGCGATCTGGTACGCCATGCCGTTGAACACCATGGCGGCGTAATCGTCGCCCTGCAGGATGCGCCGCTCGACCTCAGGGATGTTGCTCGTGCCCAGGTAATTGACCAGACCGCCCTTGCCGGCGATCAGCTTCTTGACCTCGGCCTCGGTGTATTTACCCGAGAAACACAGTTTCGCCAGCTCGATGCTTGGCAGGGTGCCGGCGCGCTCGGGCGTGTACGGCCCCGACTCGAGACCGTTCGACACGTCGATGACCCGCCCCTTCTCGATGGCGACGACCGAAATGCCGCCGCCCAGATGCACCGCCACGAAGTTCTCGCTCTTGAGGTCGAGCTGTTCGCGCTGACACGCCTGGCGGACCACGGCGAGGATGTTGAGGGCATGCCACAACGACCGGCGCGGTACCTCTTTGAGGCCCGACAACCGGGCCAGATCGGTCATCTCGTCGACCACCGGCGGGTCGACGACAAACGCCGGAATGCCGTAGTCCCAATGAAAACCAAAAGCGAGGATGGCCCCGATGTTCGACGCGTGGGCCCCGAACTTCGCCTGGCTCAAATGGTCGACCATGCGTTGACATACTTTGTATGTGCCGCTCGGCAGTGCTTTCAACATGCCGCCCCGACCGACCACGGCACCGATCGAGCGCGGATCGACGCTCTGCGCTTTGAGAAAATCGAGCATCACCTGACGTCGGATCGGATACTGGTCGATGATGTTCGGATACTTGTCGAGCTGATGGGCCGGATGGTCGACCTTCTTCTGGGCCACCATCTTCTCGTTCTCGAACAACGCCATCTTGGTCGTCGTCGACCCCGGATTGACCACGAGAATGCGGTAGGTCTTGCTCATGCCAGGCCTCCGGAGCGACGGGGCTTTTGCACGGCGCGAAACTGTCGTTTCGCGCTGCCATCCACGGCAGCAAACGCCCACTGCGCCATCCGTGGCGGGCGGGCCCGATACAGGCGGGTCAGGGTGCGCACGCTGCGCATGCGCTCGCGCGCCATCTCATGGGCCACCGCGAGAGGCGTCGTGCCCTGGTCGACCGACCGGCGGATGATCTCGCCGGTCATCGCCTGCACCTGTTCGAGCTGCCGGCGCGCCCGCGCTTCACTGATGTCGTAGATGGCCGCATTGACCATCAACAGCTCACCGCCATTGATGACGAAGTCGGGTGCATACAAGATATTGCGCTTGGCCAGGCGGTCGGCCAGCGCTTCGTCGGCCAGTTGGTTCGAGGCCGCGCCCGCGATGATCGCACAGCGCAGCGATTCGACATTGTCGGCGGTGATCACGTCACCGTTGGCACATGGAGCCAGGATATCGACCGGCGCGGTCAACACCTCACCGGGCAGCACCAGTTCGACCTCGGAATACTGGTCTTTCGCGGCCTTCACCCGATCGAAATACAGATCGGAAATGTAGACCCGGGCCTTCTCGGCCATCAGCAACGCGAGCAACTGCAGACCAACCTTGCCGACCCCTTGCACCGCCACTTTGCGACCCGCCAGCGCCGCCGAACCAAACCGCACATTCGCGGCCGCCTTCATGCCCAGCAACACCGACTGCGCCGTCGTCGCCGAATGGTCGATGTCGCCGGCCTCGCACCGCGGCACGCCGGTCACATAGCGCGTTTCTTTCGATATCGCCAGCATGTCGTCGGCATCGGTACCCATGTCGGCCGAGGCGATGAACCGACCGCCCAGGCCATCGATGTAGATGCCCAGCGCGCGAAACATCGCCTCGTTCTTGTTCGCCGGATCACCGCGCACCACGGCCTTGCCGCCACCCGCATCGCAACCGAACAATGCTGCGGTCCGCGATGAGCTCTCGGCCAACCGCATGGCGTCACGGACCATCTCGGCCTCGCTGGCATAGTTCCAGAGGCGTACCCCGCCGATGGCCGGCCCGAGACTCGAATCATGAATCGCCAACACACCGGCCAGTCCGCTGTCGCGGTGCTGGAAGAACATCAGGTTTTCGTGCCGGTTCTCGCGCATGCGCGCAAACAGTTTGCCCACGCTGTCCCCCACTTCTGATGAAGCTGAGAATCCGCGAAAGCATAGCATCGGCCCCCACCCCTGTCAAGGAAGGACACGATGCCCAGACCCTCTGTTGTCGCCGGTTTCAACGCATCGAGATCACGACGCCGACCGGCGACTCTTTTCCGCCCGGCTACGATGGGCGCAAGGGGGCGTCTGCCACCACCGCCGTGGGTGGGAGC
>CAZADH010000389.1:0-4833 GCA_964483805.1 uncultured bacterium | reverse complement strand
GGGCGTCGGCGAAGCGCCCGCAGGCGCATCGTCGACGCCCCGCTCTCGCGGCCCAACCCCAAAACTCTTCCCCCTCATCCACCCACTGCGATCTCTCACCACGCCCACATATCCGCACCCACTCCCGGTCGCGCAACACGGCGTACGGGGTCGAGGGGCCCGTGGCCCCTCGCGGGGGCGGGCGGGGGCGCCGCCCCCGCCACTCCTTCTTGGGCCTCACACCCAACGGCACGATCCTTGCTAATACACGTCATTAGACAAGTAAACAACCCGTGACCCCTCGATGCAACCAGCCAAGGAGACCGCGATCATGATCCGACCACGCGCATACTATGTATTTATACTGTCTTTCGCCCTTGCTGCCTTCACCCTTCTCACGCCACCGCCCGTCAATGCCCAGGAGTGGCGCACCGCGGCATATACCGACGAACCGCTGTTCTACGAGGCGGTCGGCACCATTCAGCCGCGCATGACCACGACGTTGTCGAGCAAGGTGATGGGCAATGTGCTCGAGGTACTCAAGCGTGAGGGCGACACGGTCAAGGCCGGCGAGGTGGTGTTAAAGATCGACGCCAAAGACATCGCGTCCGATCTGGCCGGGGCGCAGGCCGGTTTGAGTGAGGCGGCGGCGATGGGTGCCGAGATCGAGCGTGGCAAGCAAGCGGCCGTGGCGCAGCGCGACCAGGTTGCCGCAGCGATAAAGATGGCCGAGAGTTCGTTCGAGCGCATCAAGACGTTGTATGACAAGAAGTCGGTGAGCAAACAGGAATACGAGCAGGCGGAGACAGCGGTCAATTCGGCGCGAGCGCAACTGCGCGCGGCCGAGGCCGGCATCGCCGCTCTCGAAGCCAAACGGGGCATGGTCAGCGCCAAGATGAACCAGGCGCAGGCGGGCATCAACAAGGTGCGCACCATTAAAGATCTGGCCGAAGTGGCGTCGCCGTTCTCGGGCCGTGTAATTGCGCGCAAGATCGAGCCGGGCATGTTGGCGGCACCGGGGGTGCCGTTGATGGCAATCGAGGACGCGGGCAACCTGCGCTTCGAGGCGATGGTTCCGGAGAGCCTGATCGCGTCGATCAGCGAGGGTGCATCGGTGACGGTGGCGGTCGATGCGTTGCGGACCGAGACGGTGGGGCAGGTCGCTGAGATGGTTCCGGCCGGCGATCCGTTGTCGCACACGTTCATGGTCAAGATCGCAGTGCCGAATGAGATGGGACTGAAGACCGGCATGTATGCGCGCGGCAAGTTCATACAAGGTATTGAGCGTGTATTGCTGGTGCCGCGCGCGGCGCTCGAGCAGCGCGGGCAGCTCGACGGGTTGTGGGTCGAGCAGGGTGGCGCGCCGGTGTTCCGGTTGGTGCGCACGGGGCGCGTCGTGGGCGATCAGATCGAGATTCTCACGGGGTTGAGTGAGAAAGAGCGCTTCCTGGCTGCGCCGCCCGTGAAAGGAAGTGAGTCCAAGTGAAGAACCTCGGTTTCGCCGGCGGCTTTGCGGCGAAGTTCCTCAATTCAAAACTGACGCCGCTGTTCATCCTGTTCTCGGTGATCATGGGCATGTTCGCCGTGGTGATGACGCCACGCGAAGAGGAACCCCAGATCATCGTGCCGATGGTCGATGTCTTCGTGGGTCTGCCGGGCGCGACGCCGGGCGAGGTCGAGGAGCGTGTCGTCCGACCGCTCGAGAAGCTGCTGTGGGAGATCCCCGGCGTCGAGTATCTGTATAGCACCAGCCAACCCGAGCAAGGGATGATCATCATCCGGTTCAAGGTTGGCGAGGATGTCGAGCGGGCTCTGGTGCGCATCAACGAGAAGGTCGAGCATCATAAAGAGAGCGCGCCGATGGGGACGGTCGGGCCGTTCATCAAGTTGCGTTCGATCGACGACGTGCCGATCATGGCGCTCACGTTCTGGAGCCGGCAGTACGATCATTACCAGTTGCGCCGGGTCGCGGCGCAGGTCAGTGACGAGATCAAGGCACTCGACGATGTCTCCGAACTGACGCTCGCCGGCGGCCAGGCGCGCACGCTGCGGGTGGAGTTCGACCCGGCCAAACTGGCTGGCTTTAACCTGTCGGTGTTCGAGTTGACGCGCGCCCTGCAGAGTTCGAATGTCAGTTTCTCGTCGGGCCGCATCGTCGGCAACGACCGCGAGACGATCGTTTCGGCGGGCAATTTTCTGACCTCGGCTGCTGATGCTGAGAAGCTTGTGGTCGGGATTCGCGGCGGCCGTCCGATCTACCTGGCCGACGTGGCGAAGGTCATCGACGGCCCGGCGGAGGCAGACAACCACGTCTTCATCGCGTTCGGTCCCGGAGCGCCGGCCGAGTATCGCACGGCGAGCGGGCCTGCCACGCCGATCCCCGCGGTGACGTTGTCGATCGCCAAGCGCAAGGGCACCAACGCCATCAACATCACCCACGCGGTCGACCGGCGTCTCGAAGAACTGAAGAAGACGCTGATTCCGGTCGGCGTGAACATCCAGGTGACGCGCAACTACGGCGAGACCTCGAAAGAGAAATCGAACGAGTTGCTGTTCCACATGGCGTTGGCGACGATCTCGGTCGGGTTCCTCATTCTCGTGGCGCTGGGCTGGCGCGAATCGTTCGTCGTGATGGTCGCGATCCCGGTGACGTTGGCGCTCACGCTGCTGACGTTCTATCTGGTCGGTTACACGCTGAATCGCATCACGCTGTTCGCGCTGATTTTCTCGATCGGTATCCTGGTCGACGACGCGATCGTGGTCGTCGAGAACATGGTGCGCCACTTCGGGTTGAAATCGAACCGCGGCCGCAATCCGAGCGAGGTGTCCGTCGAGGCGGTCGACGAGGTCGGCAATCCGACGATTCTGGCGACGGCGACGGTCATCGCGGCGATTCTGCCGATGGCGTTCGTGAGCGGGCTGATGGGGCCGTACATGCGGCCGATTCCCGTCGGTTCGTCGGCGGCGATGGTGTTCTCGCTGATCGTCGCCTTCATGGTGACGCCATGGGCGGCGTTGCGCTTTCTCGAGTTCGGCGGCCATGGGCATGGGGATGAAGCCGGCGCGGCCCACAGTTCCGACGAAGGTTGGTCGAACCGCGCGTACCGTCGCGTCATGCGCGTGCTCATCGACAATCCGCGGGCGCGATTCTGGTTTCTCGCGAGCGTGGCGTTGCTGCTGCTCTCGGCGGTGGCCATGGTCCCGCTGCAGATGGTGAAGATCAAGATGCTGCCGTTCGACAACAAGAGCGAGTTCCAGGTGATCATCGACATGCCCGAAGGCACGACGCTCGAGCGCACCGCGCAGGCGGCGCAGGCGATGACATCGTATTTACAAACGGTGCCGGAAGTACACGACGTGGAGACGTATGTGGGCAACTCCGCCCCGTACAACTTCAACGGCCTGGTGCGGCATTACTTTCTGCGGCGCGGCGCGAATGTCGCCGACCTGCAGGTGAACCTGGTCACCAAGGAGCATCGCAAGGATCAGAGCCACGCGATCGCCATGCGCACCCGCCCCGAACTGCAGAAGATTGCGGCCGCGTTCGGCGCGAACGTCAAGGTCGCCGAAGTGCCGCCGGGGCCGCCGGTGCTGCAGACGCTGGTGGCCGAGGTTTACGGGCCGGATTTCGAGAAGACCCAGCAACTGGCGCGGCAGATTCAGGATCTGTTCAAGAAGGCGCCTGGGGTCGTCGATGTCGACACCTACATCGAGGACGATCAGACGCGCCTGCACTTCAACATCGATCAGGAAAAGGCCGCGTTGCTCGGGCTGAGCGTCGAGCAGATCGCCGGCCAACTGCGCCTGAGCGTCGATGGCACGCGCGTCAGCTTACTGCGATTGCCGCGCGAGAAAGAAGACGTGCCGGTGCTGGTGCGCCTGCCGCGCGCGTTGCGTTCGGATGTAAATACAATTCTCGCGCAGCGTGTGGCGTCGCCCGCCACGGGGCGGCAGGTGCCGCTGTCGGAGGTGGTCAGGCCGATGACATCGGTCGAGGCGAAGAGTCGTTTTCACAAGAATCTCAAGCCCGTGGTCTACGTCGTCGCCGACGTGGCCGGCGTCGAGGAAAGCCCCGTCTACCCGATCCTCGGTTTGATGGGCGAGGTCGACAAGCTGGTGGCGCCCGACGGCGGCAAGGTGACGCAGTGGAACACGCGCGTGCCGGAGAACACCTCGACCTACGCGATGAAATGGGACGGCGAGTGGCACATTACATACGAAGTATTTCGTGACCTCGGGCTGGCGTTCGCGATCGTGATCATTCTTATTTACATTCTCGTGGTGGCGTGGTTCCAGAATTTCATCACCCCGATCACGATCATGGTACCGATCCCGCTGACGCTGGTCGGCATTCTGCCTGGGCACTGGGGGTTCGGCGCGTTCTTCACGGCGACCTCGATGATCGGCTTCATCGCCGGCGCCGGCATCATCGTACGCAACTCGATCATGCTCGTCGATTTCATCGAACTGAAGCGCAGCGAGGGCATGCCGCTGGCCGACGCGGTCATCGAGTCGGGGGCGGTGCGGTTCCGGCCGATGCTGCTGACCGCGGCGGCGGTCGTCTTTGGCGCCGCTGTGATCCTGTTCGACCCGATCTTCCAGGGCCTGGCCATCAGCCTGATGGCCGGCGAAGTTGCGAGCACGCTGCTGGCGCGCATGACCTTCCCGGTGCTGTATTACCTCGAGGCGCGGCGCGAGGAGGCGGCGGCAACGGCCAAGGCATGATCACTCGCGAACTGGCCAGTCGACAAGTCGCTTAAAAATCGGAAAATCGGGGACGCATCCCTTTTTCGAAAGAGGTATGCGTCCCGAATGGTACTAAGTTAAGCACCCTCGGCCCTCTTGCCGCGATGT
>CAZADH010000388.1:0-4854 GCA_964483805.1 uncultured bacterium | reverse complement strand
CGAAACTGTCGTTTCGCGCTGCCATCCATGGCAGCAAACGCCCACTGCGCCATCCATGGCGGGCGGGTGGTTCACGTGCATACAATGTCTTTCATTGTGGCATCGCCCAGCAGTCGGCGCGGGTTGTCATAGAACAGGGTGCGCAGTTCCTGCTCGTCGAGGCCGGCGCGGACACAGTTCTCGAGAACGATGCGGACCTGGCCCATCGGCGAGTCGCTGCCGAGCAGCAGCCGTCGGATGCCCACGGTTCGCCGCAGCAGTCCGATGTGGGCCGGGCTCTGAAAACTGACATCGAGCCACAGATTGTCGACTGGCGTGACCGCGCGCACGTATTCGGGGCACTCCCATAAACCCGCATGGGCGATCACGATGGTGGCGTCGGGAACCCGGCGCGCGAGCCGGACGAACTCCGCCGGGTCGGTGCGCGGGCGCTCGGGCAGGCCGAACAACACGCCACTGCCGCCGGCATGCACCACCAGCGGCACCCGATGGCGCGCCGCGGCCTGTGCCATACGCAGTGCATACGGCCCCCCGACTCGCACGTCCTGTAGAATCGGGTGCAGTTTGATGCCGCGGCCACCCGCGGCCAACAGTCGCTCGATCTGGGGTTCGGGTGGATGTTGCGGACAGGGCGAGATGAACGGGATGAGTCGTTTGGTGCGGGTGGCCGCCGCCAGTACCGCTTCATTGGGCACGACGGGTGGCACTGCCAGCAGCACCGAGGCCGTGACGCCCAGTGCGTCCATGCGTGTCACCAGGTCGCCGCCTTCTTCACGCGAGAAACCGCGAACAATACGGTGGGTGATGCGCTCGACCGTGCGTTCGAAGAGACTGCCGCGTCCGATCAGGTTGTGGTAACGCATCGCCTCGAACCGCTGCCAAAACCCTTGCATCAGGGCCGGCGCGAGCGGGTCGCGGGTGGCCGGATTCCGCTGCCAGGCATGGTGTGGCAGCGTGTGCCAGTTCAGGGTGAGATGGGTATGAAAATCGACGACCGGTCCGCGATACGCACCAATGTGTTTGTATTGCATGTGTATGGCTGCCCTGCTTGCGGCAGGGGCGGTCGGCTATTTCTCGCCGATGCCGATGGCGAAGTGCCGGCGCGGCGTCACGGTGATGTTGCGAAACCCTGCCTCGACAAAGAGCGTGTGCATCTGCATCACCGAGAACGGTCCGTGGGCGCCGTCGCCATGAAACCCGTGCCAGTCGCGAAAATCGACGATGAATGCCGCCCCGCCCGGTTTGAGAATCCGGTGGGTCTCGGCCCAGATCTCGGCGGGACGTGCATTCTCGTGCATGCAGTTGCACGAGACGACCCAGTCGACCGAGGCGTCGGCGAGCCCCGTGTGGGTGGCATCGCCATTGACGATGCGCACGCGCTCGTGCAAACCGACCCGGCGCGCGTGGTTGCCGAGAAAGTCGGTCATCTCGGTGGCCGGGTCGATGCCGATGACCTGGCCGTGTCGCAGTTTGCGCGCGATCGGCAGGGTCAAGTTGCCAGAGCCGGCGCCCAGATCGACGACGCACTCGTCACCGGTGCGAATGCGGCGCTGGCGCTCGCGGCGAAAGTCGGTCCAGTAGTTGCCGAAGACCAGCAATTCGAGAGCCTTGCGGGTGTACGTGCTGAACAGCCATGCATAGAACCGGCCACGAACCCCCGACCACTCGCCGCCATGGGGTGATTGCATGGTGTCAGTGTCCTTCGCTGCTTTGCACCGCAGCCACTCGAGATCGCCATTGCTGGCGGGGACCAAACGCGTCAATTATATCTTATGTATGCCCGGGTTGGGTGGGAATCTGGGTCAGCGACCAAAACCGCCGTCGATGGCGATCGTCTGACCGGTGATGTAGGTCATGTCGGGGGCGAGCAGGTGGGCGGCCACCGCCGCAATCTCGTCGGGCTGAGCGAGGCGCCCCAAGGCGATGTGGCGCAGCACCTCGGCGCCAGCCTCGCGCATGACGTCGGCCGTCATCTTCGACTCGACCGGACCCGGTGCAATCGCGTTGACCAGGACGCCACGGGGCGCCATCTCGGCGGCGAGGCTGCGCACGAGCGCTTCGAGCCCGGCTTTTGATGCCGCGTAGTTGGCCTGCCCGCGACCGCCCTTCTGGCCGGCGACCGAACTGACGAACAACAATCGCCCGCGTCGTTGTCGAAACAGCAGTTTGCCGAAGTGCCGCGCGACGCGAAACGCGCCCTGCAGGTTTACGGTCATGACCGCCTGCCAGTCTTCGTCTTCGAGCCCCAGCACCGGGCCGTCGCGGGTCACGCCGGCGTTGTAGATGACCGCGTCGAGCGGTCCGGCTTTGGCCGCTTCGGTCGCCGCGGCCTCGATGGCGCCATCGTCGGTGACATCGAGTTGCACGGTGGTCAACGTGGTGCCCGTCCCGGCCACTGCGTCGAGTCGCTCCGGGTGCCGATTGGCGGTGGCCATGACCCGTGCGCCTTCCGCGAGCAGGCGCGTCGTCATGGCGCGGCCGAGGTCGCCCGACGCGCCGATGAGCACGATGCGTTGTCCGGTCAGGAGCCCGAACGATGTCGGCATGGTGGCCTCCCTCTCGTCAGTGGCCGTTGCTCGGCCAGCTCGCGAGAATGTCGCGCAGATGGTCGCCGGCGCGGGCAACCCCGGCGCCGTCGACGATGCGATGATCGTAGGTCAGGGTCAACCACGAAGACAGGGCGACCTTCGCGTTGCCGTCGATCGCGCGCGGCCGTGGTTCAACGCGGCCCATCGACAACGTGCAGGTGCGTGGCGACAGCGGGGTGGTGAAGGTCGTGCCGAACCGGCCGATGCTGGTGAACGCCGTGGTGCCGACGATGCGCCGCATGATCTCGGGAAATGGTTTGCAAAACACCTGGAACAGGTGCCACCGACAGAACGCCGGTAGTTTGAGCAACCGCAAGTAGCTGGCGAACTCGGGCAGCTCCTCGAGCGGCAACTGGCGCCGCGACTGGAGAAACGCATGGATGTCTTCGACGCTGCGGTTGCCGGCGTCGGTCAACAGCGAGAGCAATACAATGCGTTGCCCGTTCCAATCGCGCTCGACCGTCAACGCGACGTCGACGTGCCGATAGACCGCCAGTCGTTCAAACGGCCATCGGCGCAGGTAGCTGTTGAGCTCGGGGAGTTTCTTCAGCGTGCGCCCGTAAGCCGCCAGTGCATAGGCGATGTACGAGGGCGCTTCAGTGCCGGCAGTGCGCCGAACTGTCCGGTCGGCTTCGATGGCGCGGAAATCGACATCGAACAGGTGGTGGTTGAGATAATACGGATCGGTCTCGCGCAGCAGATCCCAGACGAGATACCGGTCGGCGCCGAGCCGGCGCAGTTCGTAGGTCATGTCGGATCACCTGCTCCAGGTTGTGGTGCCGTCAGGGGAGGACCAAGTGTGTATTGACGATGTCAATAAAACGTCGCGTGCTCCCCCCGTCGGCTGCGATGTCATGCGTCGTGCAGCAGGACGCCGGCGGTGTTGCCGCCGAAGCACTGGCCGAGGTTGATCGCCCAGGCGTGCGGCAGCGTGCCGTTGGGCGCTTGATGCAGGGCGAGTTCCGCGTTGCTGCCGGTGATCGTCGGCAGACCCAGGCCGAGCTGGTGTTGCAGCATCAGCACCGAGACTGCGGTCTCGACGATGAACGACACCGACCAGGCATGGCCGAGCCACGGTTTGGCGCTGCCCACGGCGACGTTCCGGCCGGCGCCCGCGGTCGCGAGTCCGGCGGCTTCTGCGGTGTCCCAGCGGGCCAGACCGGTGGCCGCGGCATTGATCTGCACCATTTCGTCGCCGGGAACGTCGGCCAACAGGCGTGTCATCACGGCTGCCGTTTCCCGGCCGTCGGCGGCCGGGTGGATGGGATCGGTGAACTCGCCATGCAGCGCCACGGCACGGACTTCGGCCAAGGGCTTGGCCTGCCGGGCGGCGGCGTGGCGCTCGCTTTCGAGCACCAGGAACGCCCCGGCATCGCTGAGTACGGTACCCGGCGCGCCCGCATGAAAAGCGCGCATGGGCAGCACCGTCGCGGCGTCACCCTCGGCAAGAACCCCGATCTGGGCGAGGTCGGAGATCATCTGCCAGTTCAATGGCGTGTCGGCGCCGCCCACCAGGGCCACGTCGATTTCGCCGCAACGAAGTGCGGTCACGGCGCGCTCGAGCGCATAGGCGCCGGCGATTCCCGAGTTGCAGCAGTTGGTGTTCGCCCCCTCGATGCCCAGGATATGGGTGACGAAGAAGATCAGATTGTTCGAGATCGTGGTCAGCAACCACCACGGATGCACGCGGTCGACCCCGTCGCTGCCGAGTTTGCGCAGATCGAGGCGGTCATTCTCGCCGGCCGAATCAGCGAAGGCTGCAAACAAACCCTCGGCGTTGTGGCCGTGGGTGCCGGTGGCGATGAAGGCGCCGATGCGGTCGGGCGCCGGCGGGCGTTGCCGCAGCCCCGCGTGTTCGAGGGCGGCGGTGGCGGCCACCAAGCCGAGCTTCACGTATTTGCCCATGCCGCGCAGTTTGTTGTGGCCGACCCCGAGCTGCGCCGGCGTCACCTCAGGAACCCAACCACCGACCTGCACCGGCATCGTCGAGGCATCGATTGCCGTCAACGGCCCATACGCAGGACGCGATGAGCCGATGCCGGCGATGATGCCGTCGGGTCCGGTTCCGTAGGGGGTCACGAGGCCGAGGCCGGTGATCACAATTCGCGGTGTGCGTGCATCCATGTTCACGAGGATACCCCAACCGCGGGTCGATTGTCAGGTTCCGTGTTGGTGCTCTGGAGACGTCTCAGTTGCTGGTGGCGTTGGCCGGCGAAGTTCGGTGGCGGCAACGCGGCCGACCGCGGGTTGTGAGGCTCGCGGACCT
>CAZADH010000387.1:0-4871 GCA_964483805.1 uncultured bacterium | reverse complement strand
GCACGCGCGACGGTCGCATCGTCCGCACGCCGCCGCGGCCACGGATTGCCGATCTCGATACGATCCCACTGCCCGCGTTTGACCGCATCGATCTGAAGCTGTACGAGGGCTACGGGATGATGAGCAGCCGCGGTTGCCCGTATCCGTGCACCTTCTGCTCGGTCGCGCCGGTGTGGGATCGCCAGTCGACGGTGCGCTCCAATGCGAGCATCATCGCAGAGATGCGCCTCATCAAGGAGCGCGCCGGCGCGAAACTGTTTCTCTTTCAAGACGAGTTCTTCGTCTCGTCAAAGGCGCGCGTGGTCTCGTTTTGCGAAGATCTCCGCCGAGCCGACCTGGGGGTTTGGTGGAAGGCGTTCGGCCGCGTCGATCTGACCGACCGCGAGATGATGCAGGCCATGGCCGACGCGGGTTGCGTCGAGCTGCGTTTCGGCATCGAGAGTGGCAGCAACCGCATTTTGCAACTGGTCAAGAAGGGCTTCTCGGCCGAAGCCGCCATCGAGCGCATCGGTGAAGCGGTGCAGTTGTTCCCGCGGGTCGACGCCTTCTACGTCTGGGGCTTCCCGTTCGAGACGATGGCCGACTTCGAGCAGACGCTCTTTCAGATGGTCACTTTGCGCATGCTTGGGGCGCGCATTCTGCCGTCGCTGCTCTGCCTGCTGCCGCAGACCGACCTGTATCGCGACAACCTCGGCAAGTACCCGCTCGATTTCTGTCCGCAGCTCTTCCCCGAATACATGATCACCGGCCACGAGACCAGCACCCACTCGCAGGTCGAGATAGCCGACCGGCACCGGCCGTTCTTCTCGTTCATTCAAGACAACCCCGACTTGTTCCCCGGGTTCTTTCACCTCGATTTGCAACACAACGTATTGCCGAAGCTGGCACTGCTCAAGAAGTTCGGTTTCTACCCCGAAGAACTCCTGGGCGATCAGGCGACCACCGAGTCGTGCGGCGCACACTCCCCACCCACGGGCCCGCCCTGGGCCCCGCCCTAAACCCGGGCCGCCCCCGGCCTGGCGACCCGGCCACAGTTTGGGTTCTGTCCATAGGGACAGACCCACGCCGGAAAACACGACGCCCCTCACCGGTTTGGTGAGGGGCGTCGTGAAATCGCGCCGAAGCCGGGAGGTTACTTCACCTTGGCGGCGGCGACGATGCTCTTGAAGCCCTCGGGATCGCGGACAGCGATGTCGGCCAGCGCCTTGCGGTCGAGGTTGATGCCGGCCACTTTGAGACCGTTCATCAGGCGGCTGTAGGTGACGCCATTGAGGCGGCAGGCCGCATTGATGCGCATGATCCAGAGCGAGCGGAAGTCACGCTTGCGCAGGCGCCGGTCGGTGTAGGCATGATCGAGAGCGTGCAAAACGGCTTCTTTTGCGGCTTTCTTGACATTGTTCATGCCGCCCCAGAAACCCTTGGTCAGCTTGAATACTTTTTTCTCTTTGCGGCGAGCGTTGCCGGAACTTTTCGAGCGTGGCATTGGAATAACCCTCCTTAACTAAATCAACCGTGGTGCGTCAATACAAAGCGTTACAGACTACGGGCTGGTTTCAGCCGTAGGGCAGCATGTCGCGGACGGCCTTTTCGAGGGCCTTGCACACGACCTTGTTCTGCCGGAAGGAACGCTTCCGCTTGGACGATTTCTTGGTCAGGATATGACTGCCATAGGCGCAATTGCGCTTGAACTTGCCGCCACCCGTTTTACGGATACGCTTGGATGCACCGCTGTGAGTCTTCATTTTTGGCATATACAACCCTCCGGAGTTTGTTTGAACTAGCTCTTATCGAGGAGGAATAAGGATCATGACCATGACTTTGCCGTCGAGTGCCGCATCGCGTTCGATCGAGACTTCGGCGCCCAGGATCTCTTTCATGCGATTGAGAACCTTGAACCCAACCTCGTGATGCGCGTGTTCGCGACCACGGAAGAACACGGCCACCTTGACCTTGTCACCGTCGGCGATGAACTCGCGGATCTTGCGGCACTTCGTCTGCAGATCGCCTTCGTCGGTCTTGGGGCGAACCTTGACCTCTTTGATCTGGACGACCTTCTGCTTCTTTTTGGCCTCTTTGACGCGCTTCGATTGCTCGTACTTGAACTTACCGAAATCGAGCAACCGACAAACGGGGGGATTGGCGCCGGCGGCGACCTCGACCAGATCGAACCCGCGCTCATCCGACATCTTCAAGGCTTCCTGGATCGGAACAACCCCGACCTGTGCGCCATTCTCGTCGACCAGACGAACCAGCGGCACGCGGATCGCGAGGTTGATGCGAAGCTTCTCTTTAATATGCCTACCTCCTCGACAAGACTCGTAATGTGACAACAGAAATGAACCGGGGCGGCAGTCCCTGCCGCCCCGGTTCATTGTCGAACAATGCTCCGAGAACCCACCAACACCGCTGCCGGCGCCGATGGCCAACCCTGTCGCTCTCGTCGCCGAGGCTCGGGGTGAGGATCAGGGATCCTGCT
Source organism: uncultured bacterium (assembly GCA_964483805.1). Taxonomy (GTDB): domain Bacteria; phylum Muiribacteriota; class Ozemobacteria; order Ozemobacterales; family Ozemobacteraceae; genus CAZADH01. The sequence continues at coordinate 2,395 of CAZADH010000387.1, read as the reverse complement.
TCAGATCATGAATATAACACTGCACTTTCGGCTTGTCAATCCCGGAATTTTGCGCCTGCACGAGGAAACACGCGCGTGGCGCATGTCTCCGCCCCACTGTCTTTGCCTTGTCCGTGTGCCCGCTGCAAATGGGCAAGAAATGTTTGCTCGATTGTGCGAATTTCCGAAAACGTGTAATCAAAAATGAACGCATTGCAGAAATTTGTCGATAGTCATCTTGACGCTCGGATGAATAATTCGTAGGATTGAGCACATCGTTCCCGGTCATATCAATGAAACTGAAGCACAGAAGGAGCCATTCATGCCGCGAGTTACCGAAATCTTTGGGGAACTGACGTTCAATCGCCAGGTGATGCGTGAGAAGCTTAGCCGCGACGTCTTCGAGAAGCTGATGGCGACCATCCAGGCCGGCACTCCGCTCGACGAGAGCATCGCCAACGAGGTCGCCCACGCCATGAAAGAATGGGCGTTGAGCAAAGGCGCCACCCATTTCACCCACTGGTTTCAGCCGCAACGCGGCGGCACGGCCGAAAAACACGATGCCTTCATTCAGTATTCCGACAACGGTGAACTCATCGAGCGGTTCTCGGCGAAACAGTTGATCCAGTCTGAACCCGATGCCTCTTCGTTTCCGTCGGGCGGCATCCGCTCGACGTTCGAAGCCCGCGGCTACACCGCCTGGGATCCCACGTCACCCGCATTCCTGCTCGAGACCGGTGAGACCCGCACCCTGGTCGTTCCGTGCGTGTTCCTGTCGTGGACCGGTGACGTTCTCGATCTGAAGACGCCGTTCCTGCGTTCGCTGCGCGCCCTCAGCGATGTCGGCATCCGCTTGCAGCGCGTGCTGGGCAATCGTCTCGCCAAGAAGATCACCGTGTTCGCCGGTCCCGAACAAGAGTATTTTGTGGTTGCGCGCAAGCTGTGGGAAACCCGCCACGACCTGCGTATCTGCGGCCGCACGTTGTTCGGCGCTGCGCCCGCCAAGGGGCAGCAGATGGAAGACCACTACTTCGGGGCGATCCAGCCCAAGATGATGAAGTTCATGGAAGACCTCGACCACGAACTGTATCGCCGCGGCATTCCTGCAAAGACCCGCCACAACGAGGTGTCGCCGAATCAGTTCGAATTGGCCCCCTTGTATGAAGAAGCGAACCTGGCCATCGATCACAACCTGCAGACCATGGATGTGATGAAGAACGTCGCCCGCCGCCACGATCTCGTGGTGCTGCTCCAGGAAAAACCGTTCGCCGGCGTGAACGGTTCCGGCAAACACCTCAACTGGTCGATCGGCGACAACACCGGCGCCAACTACCTCGAGCCGTCGGCGTCACCGCTCAAGAACATCAATTTCCTCTTGACGCTTGGCGCCGTGCTGCTCGGTGTCGACCGTTTCGGTGGCCTGTTGCGTGCAACCGTCGCCGACGCCGGCAACGACCATCGCCTCGGTGCGAACGAGGCGCCGCCCGCCATCATGTCGATCTATCTGGGCGAATACCTCAATCGGCTCATCGATGAGATCGAAGAGATGGGCAAACCGACCGAACAGACCATGGCCCACATCAACATGGGTGTGCGCAATCTTCCGCGCATCGCCAAAGACACGTCGGATCGCAACCGCACCTCGCCGATCGCCTTCACCGCCAACAAGTTCGAGTTCCGCGCCGTCGGTTCGTCACAGAACACGGCCGAAGCGGCCACCCTGCTCAATCTGCTGACCACCTACGGCTTCTACACCATCGAAAAACGGCTCAACGCCCTGGGCAGTGCCATCGATGTCAAAGAACGCGCCGTCGTCGTGCTCAAAGACGTCTTCAAAGAAACAAAACGCGTGCGTTTCGATGGCAACGGCTACAGCGAGGAGTGGCACAAAGAGGCGAAGCGGCGCAAGCTCCCGAATGCGCGCAACACCCCGGAAGCGCTCGAGGCCTATGTGACCAAAGACGCGATCGAGCTGATGGAAAAGACCCACGTGCTCACCGAACGCGAGCTGCGCGCCAAGGTCGAAGTCAAGCTCGAGACCTACATCAAGACGAAAGAGATCGAGTACAAGACGGCGATCAACGTCGCCCGCACCCAGATTCTGCCGGCGATGACAAAGCAGATTACCGCAACGGCCACTGCCGCCACGGCGGCCAAGACCGCGGGGGTGGCGTCTGCCACGTTGCTGGCCGAGTTGAAAAACTACGACAAGCTCTTTGCCGCCATCAAAGAAGCCATTGTCGATCTCGAGAAAACCCTGCATCGCGCCGAAGCAAAGAAAGACGCCCATGAGAAGGCCGCGTTTCTGGGGGATGACGGCGAAAAGGCACTGGCCGCCCTTCGCACCGTGGTTGACTCCGCTGAGCTGGTCGTGGCCGAGGAGTTGTGGCCGATGGCCAAATACCAGGAGCTGTTG
>CAZADH010000386.1:0-4872 GCA_964483805.1 uncultured bacterium | reverse complement strand
TGGCACTGCATCAAGATTCCCAAGCCACGCGGATTAATGATGCACCGGCCCTGGGCATGATATCACGAGGCGAGACAACCCACCGTCACCCGTGGTATCTTGGCGCACCGATATGACGCGACTCCTGCTACAATTGATTTTCGTTGCTTCCGGCGCATGTGGTCTGGCTTACGAGATCGTCTGGGGCAAGCAGTTTCACCTGATTCTCGGTCATACCACCTATGCGATTTCGGCGGTCCTCGCCGCTTTCATGACGGGGTTGGCCCTCGGGTCATGGGCCTTCGGACGCCTGGCCGACCGGGTCCGCTCGCAGGCCACACTCTACGCCTGGCTCGAACTGGGCATCGGTCTCTATGCTTTGTTGTTCTTGCGCTTCGCCGATCTCGAGAAGACGATCTACATCGCGATTGGCCCGCATCTGCAAGATGCGCCGCTGCTCGACGTCCTGTTCAAGTTCGCCTCGTCGTTCGCCTTGATCATCGTCCCGACAGTGCTGATGGGCGGAACCTTTCCGGTCATGGTCAAGGCGATTCGCCGCAACGTCGAGCAACGGGGCATCGACGCCGGCCGACTCTACTTCATCAACAGCATCGGCGGGGCTCTCGGTTGCCTGATTTGCGGGTTCTATCTCATCGAGCGGTGCGGCCTCGAACTGACCCTGATCGTCGTGGCCACTGTCAATATAATGTGCGGCATTGGCGCCTTGCTGTTGCGCGGGCAGCTCGACGTCGACACGCCGACCGAACGGGCGACACCGGCTGCGCAGCCGGAGTCGGCGACCTCGACCACACCACCGACGGCTGTCGAGGCCGACGCCCCTGACGCCGGCTACCGTTCGTTGTTGTTCCTGTTTGCCCTGTCCGGGTTTGCCTCGATGCTGTTCGAGATCTCCTGGACACGTTTGTTGGTGCTGGTTCTCGGGTCTTCGACCCATTCGTTCTCGATCATGCTGGCAACCTTCATTGCCGGCCTCGCGCTCGGCTCACTCTTGATCTCGCGCCTGGGCACACGAATCACGCAACCCCGCCAGGCGTTTGCCGCCGCCGAGCTGGTCATCGGCAGTTTCGTGCTGGCATCGATCCCGTTCTACGAAATGCTGCCGCAGATCTTCCTATGGCTCAAACCGATCTCGCAGATCAGCTACGATGCGTGCCAGGTGGTTCGGTTGTTGTTCGCCGCCGCGGTCATGTTCATCCCGGCACTGGCGTTTGGGGCCACGTTCCCCCTGGCCGTGCAGGCGGTGAAGATGACGGCAACCAACGATGGCAGCCGCATTGGGCGCCTGTATGCGGTCAATACCATCGGTTGCATCACCGGTTCGCTGGCGACCGGGCTTCTGATCCTGCCCCACCTCGGCGTGCAACAGACCCTCAACGTCGGCGTGGCCATCGTCATGATCGTCGCGGTGTTTGCCGCCTGGCGCGACCCGGCAGCCTACCCCGTCACCGCTGCGGGATCGAGCCGGCCCGCCCCGGCACTGCCGTGGCGCCGCCTGCTCATCGTCATGCCCCTGGTCGGCATCGTCTTGTTGCCGGCCGGACGCCCCTGGGATTACCGCATGATCAATTCCGGCGTGTTCTACCGCATCGATCAGGCACCGGCCGCGATGGGCCTGCAGGAAGTGTCGGACCGACGGCATACGTTGTATTACAAAGAGGGAGTGGCCGCCACGGTGTGGGTCTTTGAGAGCCCAGGCGGCATGCGGTCGCTCAAGATCAACGGCAAGACCGACGGTTCGACCGGCCGTCCCGACATGATCACCCAGACCGGCCTCGCGTTCTTCACCCTGATGCAATACCGCGATGCACGCAGAGCATTGATCATCGGCATGGGCACCGGAGCCACGTTGGCCGCAGCGGCGCGTTTCGCCAACCTCGAACAGATCACCTGCGTCGAGATCTCCCCCGAGGTCGTCGAAGCAGCCCGGCACTTTCCCGAGAGTTTCGCCGCCTACGATGGCGACAAACGGGTGCGCATCGTCATCAACGATGCGCGCAGCTTCCTGTTGACGACGCGCGATCAATACGATGTCATTATCTGCGAGCCGACCAACCCGTGGTTCGCGGGCGTGAGCGCCTTGTTCACCACCGACTTCTACCGGTTGTGCCGTAGCCGGCTGACGCCCAACGGATCGATGCTGGCCTGGGTCCAGGCGTATGAGTGTTCCGAGTCGATCTACAAGCTGATGGTGCGCACCTTCCTCGACGTCTTCCCGAACACGACACTGTGGTTCAACAGCGGCGGCGACACCAGCATGGTCGGCAATCTCGGCGCCCCGCTCACGGTGGCGAAGATCCCCGAGTGCTTCCAGATCATGCAGAGCATTCCCGCGGTGAAGAAGATGCTCGAGAGTCTCGACATCCGCTCCGCCCTCGATGTCGCTGCGTTCTTCCTGATGACGCGCGAACAGTTGCACGCCTGGGTCGGGCCGGGCGGCGTCAACAGTGACAACTTCGAGATCATCGAATACGAAGGGCCGCGGCTGTTTCACGCCGGCAAGTCCTTGCAATACGATTTCCGCGCCTACTGCGAGAATCTCGCCCAGAGCCTGGAATTGGCCTCGGCAACGCGGCCGACTGCCCAGTTCGCCGCTGAACTCGAACATCTCATTCGCTTTGTCGAAGGGGAGGCCGTGCCATTCGAGCTGCGCTACTCCTTGTGCGAGTTGTTGTTGTCGCTGCAACCCTCGAGAGCCGAATCCTGGTATCATCGCGCCTCGCTGTCCTACGAGAACAAGAAAGCCACGCTCGCCCTGGCCGACCTCGATCGCGCCATCGAGCTCGCCCCATCCGAGGTGCGTTACCGGAAACTGCGGGCGCTCGTGTTGACCAGCCTGGCCCCGCGCCGCCTGCCAACGCACACCGACCGGTATCTGCGTCTGGCCGAGGCCGATCTATCCGTGGTTGCGGCGGCGACACCGACCGACCCCGACGTGCACCTGCAGCGGGCGGCGATCGCCCTCGATCGCGGCGATCTGCCGGCGATGATGGCCGCGCTCGAGACGAGTCTGCGCTGCACACCGGACCCCACCCGGCAGGCAGGTGTGCTCGGTCGCTACGGCGTAACGCTGGCGAACCGCGCGTATCCACAGGCCGCGATCGCTTTGATGCAGCGGGCCGCCAGCGCTTCCGCCGAATTGGAACCGGCACTGGCCCCAACCCTGGCGCATTGTCGGCAACTCATCGAGATGGCCGCTTCGGGATCGTCGCCGTTGCATTGACCGGCACCGCACCAACCGGTGGGCCCCGCGGTGGTGCGGCCGGTGCAAGTTACGGTTGCAGGACGTGGCCCATGAACAGCACGGCCCCGGTCGATCGATCCCGGATCAGGTAGATGAACGGGCGATCGACCACGAGCGGAATCGGCTCGTCGGTGGGCATGCTCGTCGTCCCGATGATCACCGCCGTCGCCGCCGCCGCCTCGGTGCCGCGCTCATCAACGCCGACAAACGCCTGGTGGACCACATCCTGGATGAAGAACTCCCGCGTCCCGTTCATGCCAGAGAAGTCGGCCGCGGGACCGAACGGGTCGCTCATCCCCATCGCGGTCAGCGGGTCGCGCAGCGACTGCGACCAGCGGTGGGTCCACTTGGGGAACCGCAACGCCAAGCGCGCCGGCTGCAATCGGGCCGCCGCACTGGCCCAAGACGCGGCATCGAGCGCACTCTCGACGGCGGCGAACTGCCCGGTGTCGGGCACGATCACGTCCATCACCAACTCGCCGTGAACGTAGGGCAACTCGATGATCGTGCGCCCCGAGCCGGTGGCGATACGAAACGAGTCGGTTGCCGCCATGGCATTCATCGTCACGCTCGAGCCGTCAAGGCGGGTGAACGGCATTGGCACCGTCTGGTTGTCGGCAAACGGGGTCAACCAGCCGGCTTTGAAGTACACGGCATTGGTCAGCACGACGCGGGTGTCGACATTGATCGAGCCCGGCGGCAGCAGGTCGGTGATCCGCTGGTAGGTCGCCGAAGCGATATACCGGTTGATCGTCGACCGCGACCCGTCGGGATTGCCGATGAAATCGAGCAAGCGCAAACCGGCACCATAGTCGGCCGACAAGCCGTCGAGAAACGTCGGCACAAAGTATTGCTCGCGTTGACCCCACAGGTCGTTGACGACACTGAGGCGGAACGGCTCGCCGACCGAGGTGATCTCCGGATGCGCCCGCGCCAGCAACTCGGCCTGCAACCGGCGCACCGCCGGGTGCAACTCGCTGGCCGGCAATGAGTGGCGCAGCACGGCCAGCATCTGCTGCCGCGTGGTGTCAGCGGCGCCAACCAAGGTCATCGACAGCGCCTGCCATACACTGTATGGCGACACAAACAGATTGCCATCGGCCGTCAGCCGCAAACGCCCATAGAGATCGAAGGCGAACCGGTTCTCGTCAGCGGCCACAGTGGCCAGTTGCTGATTGGTCGCGGTCGCCACGGCAACGGCCAGCGAGCGCATGACCTGGCCGGCATCGGTTTCACTGATCTGCACAGTCCGGCTGGCCGTCGGCCGCAAACCCGTACCCGCCGAGGCCTGCAGGGTGACGAACCCCGACAGCGGCGCGCCCCGCCGGGTGTCGAGACGAAGATAACGTAAGGTGCCAGCGGAAGCCGGCCGCACGGCCACCTGCAACCCACCGACCCCATCATCGACCAGGCCGACCACGCGCGGGCCATCGGCCGGCATCTCGCCGGCCATGCCCGTCGGCAGCGGCAGATCGGCCAGGGGTTGCGCCCACCGCAGCCCCACGGCAGCACCGTCGGTGGCGTTGGCCGTATGCGCGTCGATCGCACCATCCCAGCACCAGACCACCGGTCGACCGTCACTGCCGTCGCGGCCACCACAGACGATGGTGCCATCACTGGTCGACACGACA
>CAZADH010000385.1:0-4898 GCA_964483805.1 uncultured bacterium | reverse complement strand
CGACAGGCCTTCCTGCGCCCTCGTCGCGTCTTCGAGATCGCACGGAATCACCCACGTTCCCGACGCGTCGATGTACCCCCAACACTTGCCCTCGCGGGCTGCGAAGATGCGCACCGCGCCTTCGTGCTCGTCGTGCTCGATTTCCTTGAACCTCGGCGGCACCAGGACCTTGCCGTATGGATCGCGCAGCCCCCACAGGCGATTCTCCTGGAATGCCTCGGCCTCGATCAGGCCTTCGCCGGCAGGCTCGTCGGCTCCAGCCGCCGACACGGCACCGGCAGAGCCGGAACCCGCACCAATGGCTCGGTCAGGCAGATCGGTGTCGAACTGCCCGTGGTGGCGACACGAGACCAGGCACTTCTTGCCGTCGATGCGGATGTCGTAGGCGGCGCCGCTGGGACAGGCCAGTTGCTTCTTGATCAGGCCGGCGTCGAGAAACGTCTTCTGCGGATCGGCCGGCACGGCGGCGGTGGGGTTGTCCATGAAATACATCATCGCAGCGCCGCCGATAACCCGCATGCCGGCCTGACAAGCCCTGGCACGCGCAACATCCGCCGGATTCGCACCGGCCGCCGAACCAGCCCCGGCAGCCGATCCCGTCGCGGACGCCGAGCCGCCCCCGGCGTTCGAGCCCATGCCCCCGGCCGAACCCAGGTCGGTGCGCAGTTTCGCCGCGAGCTTCGCATCAACGGCGTCCAGTCGGGCCAACACCTCGGCCGCCTCCTGCCGACGATCGAGCTTCAGTAGCGACAAGCCGAGAAAATAGAGGGCTTTGCCGTGTTGCGGGGAATCGGCGAGCACGCGACGAAACACCGGCACCGCATCGGCGTAGCGCTTGGCTTTGCCCAACTCGATGCCCTGTTGCAAGAGCTCATCGGCGGCGGCAGCCGCCAGAGCGCATGCGCCGCCCAACTCGTGCAGCCCGATCGTCGGCGGCAGAGCAATACCCAGAATGGCCGCCATCATCAGGCCGGCCACCAGCACCTGGAACGCGCCGAGCGATCCGCGGCAACCAAAGGGACTCGATTTCATGCGATGCCTCCCGGCCCAGCAACTTCGCCGAATGACTTCCGCCGACATTCTAACCGGGGAAACACTCCCGGACAAACGGTCAACAACCTGCACGGTCAACAACCTGCAAGCCAGAGCATCACATCTTTCAATACATACTCCGTATGTATCTTCTCGCCAGTCGCAACGAACAGCAACTGCCGTCGAAGCACAACAGTCCTCACTCGACCCGCCAGGTCACCCGATAACCCATGAGAAACGCCACGTCGCCGGTCACGGCCGCCACCAGTTCGTCGCCCGCCTGCAGCGGTCCGGCGCCCGGAGGCGCACCGATCGCGATCAGGCCGGCCATGCCGATGTTGTTGCGCACGATCGCCGGAAAGCAACGTCCCGGTACCGCCCGATTACGGAGCCACACGGTCAGCTCGGCACGGCCCGCCCGCCCGAAGAAACCATCCTTGTTGGGTTGCAGCGTGGTCACGTCGAGATCGCCGATCGCGAATTCGGTCATCAGCAACCGGCCGCGCTCCGGCAACGGGATGACAAACCGACCGAGGCCGTCGCGACGACAAGGGAACGGCGGCTCCTCGGTCACCGGAAACGTGTGCGACGCCGGCAGGGTTCCGATCGCAGCGAGCCGCGCCCGCCACCCGGGACCGAGTGGGACCGCGCCCGGGAAGCGCCCCTCGAGCCGGGGCCCGCCGCCGATCAGCGGGATCAGCACGCCCCGCTCGGGCGCATTGAAGGCGGTTTCCGGTGTGAAGATCTGTTCTCGCCGGCAGGCCGAGGCAACGTCAGGGTAGAACGTCACCTGCAGTTCGTGGACGCGGGCGACCGCCAACCGGGGATCACCGGTGCCGACATTGGTCACCCGCACACGGTCGGCCGCCACGCGACCGAACGTCCGCAGACCGTTGTGCAGGGTTTCGTCCTCGGGATTCTCGGGGGCGCGCACCTCGGAGTATTTCGCAACCCCGTAGCGATCGGCCCAGCGCCGCCACAAGCCGGTGCGTGCATCGCGCACCTCGACGAGCATATACGCCGGGTTCGGATCGCGCGCGGCCGTATCCGCTGCCCCTTCGGGCCACAGCAAAGGGTCTTTGCGATGTTTCAATACAATGTATGCAATATACGGGAAGGCACCGCTCTCAGGCATGACGAACTCGCAGCTCTCTCCGGGCGCAAGCGGTCGTCCCACGCGGGTATCGAGACGATGACGCCAACACAACGTATTGAGTTGCTCGGCGCCGGCAAACGTCGCCGTTCGCTCCGGGGCCACTCGATTTCCCCGGGCGAGGAACACGAGATCGACGCGATGCACCCGCATGGTCGCCGACGACCCCTCATCGGCACGATTGTCGATGAAGGCTCCGGCCAATGGCCGATTCCCGAGCAGATCGTTGCAGCCGAGAAACGTGCTCTGTTTCGGGCGGTTGGGCGGAGCCACCGGCACGAACTTACGTGGCCCGAACTGGTCGGTCCAGGTGATCGGGCCGACGCCCCGATGGGTTTCCGACCGGTCGCTCTCCGGCTGCAAGCGCACGCCGATCCACGCCGGCGCCTTGGCGCCGTCGGCATCCCGGCGGTAGTTGACCACGACGAACTGCAACACCCGCCCCCGCAGATCGGGGGGCACCGGGCACCACAGCGATCCCCCCGCACGCACCTCGACCCCGGTCGATGCCGGCGCAGCGAGCACCCAGGTGTCGGGATCGGCCAGGTGCCCCTTCATTCGCAGCGCGTCATCGGCCAGACTCTCAACGACAGCGGCTGCCAAAGATGAATTCAGCAGCACCAGGGCCAGGGCGAACGCGACAACCAGCAAGCGACTCATCTTCATGGGCAATCCTCCGAACCATGGGCAGGTCGTGACCACGACCAAGTGTGCCAAGCCTGGCGAGCGCGCGGGGTCATCAGAAAGGCCATGCCCTCGCGCCGGATCAGGCGATCGATGGCGGCGAGGGCAACCTCGTAACCGCGGCGTTTCTCAGCGCCACGGCGCAACTGCGAGGCAATACGATGTAAGCTTGGATGCGTCCGACGCAACACCAGTTCGAGATAGGCTTGGCGAAAACCCGCATCGGTCGCCGTCGGCGCTTCGACGATGAACCCGGCCTCATTCGCCGCGGGGATGAACCCGACCCGAGCCAGGCGCGCGCTCACGCTCGCCGCGGTCCCGGGCGGCACGATGACACCGATCGCCAAATCCCGCAAACTGAGGCCGTATTGCAAACGTATTTCGTTGTTCACCACGTTGCCACGAAACCGCTGCCCCATGCAAACGAACCCTGGGTCGAGGCGCGGGTCGTCGTTGAGCAAACCGTAGCGACAGAGGCCCTCGGCCAGTGCCGCGAGCACGCGCAGGCGTCGTGCCCGCGGCATTGGCACGATCTCGCGGGTGAAGGTCGCGGGCTCGTCAGTCTGAAACCTGTTGATTGTCGCGAGCCGCCCTTCGCCTTTTTCGACCGGGTCGATGCTGTAACTCGGATAGATCTGGGCATCGACAAGCCAGGCCACCACCGGGTCGATGATCACCCGCGGCCCCGGCATCGCTACGTCAGGCCGGCCCCACGGGCCGTCGAAATAGTTGATGCCCGGCCCGACGGTCACGAACACAAACGGGTTCTGCCCCGAGCCAAGGTCGGTGTCGTCGATGCGCGCCCAGTTGAGACGAACGTGCGGCGGCACCAGGCGCCGCCGGACCCGTTCGCTTTGCGACAGCAGACAGGCGCGCGGCGCCAGGAGCGCCGCCAGGTCATCGAGATCGGCAGCCAGTTTCTGCTGCGGATCGAGCAGATGTTTGTTCGCCGACAACTTGTGAATGGGGGGCAGGATGAACGCCGGCAGCGGGGGTTCGGTCACCCACCGCCGGTGCGGAACGCCGAACCGGGATCCCGCCAGCGGCCCCGTCACACCCTGGGCGCGACCAGCAAACGCGGCGGTCATGATCTCGTCAAGCGCGCCGGGCATGACGGCGGCCGGCACCTCGATTTCCAGGTAGCCAAGATCGGCCAGAAACGCCGGATTCGGGCGACCGGCCACAGTGAAGGGGACGTGGCGAAACGAGAGCGCCGGCCCGGCCGGCAACATCAACTGCCCGCGGCGGCACCAGCCGCGCCGGTAGAATTCGCTGCCGTCGGCACGCCAGGTCACGAACGGCACCACGGTCGCGGCACGCACCGCGGGTCGCAGCATGGGCTCGGCCCGCGCCGGCACGTGCAGGCGCAACGCCAGGTTACCGGGCACCGACGCGGTTCCCACCATCACCGGCAAAGGGTCGGCCACGCCCGCGAGATCGACCCAGAACACCAGTGACGAGGCAGGTTCAGAGGCCAGAAGCGCGAGGTCCTCGGGCGAAACGATCGAAGCAATACGTTGTGCATTATCACAACCGATGTCAACGGCCACCCGATGGCGTTCTTCTGGGACGGCGATTGCCGGCCCCCAGGACAGAAACACACCGACCAACCAAAGACCAAGGCAAAGGCCGGACAGCCGCCGGACCCTGCCTCGCGAGTCGCAGAACGAAAACGACATTCTGTGTTCACCCTTGTCGCCTGGACCACTCACGGTAGCATGGCAAACGGGATCGGCCTGGGCTGGGCGCCCCCGGCGGCCCCGCGCTGCCCGCCAACGCCCATCCTGGGCGGACGGGTGGCGCGCCCCGTCTGGCGCGAAGACTCGACTTTGGGGAGAGCCGTCCATGGCCAATCGCTGGGTCAGCCCAACCCCGGTGTCGCGGACGCTTACTTCTTGCCCTTCTTCCCGTCGGCTTTCTTGCCCACCTTACCGCTTTTCGCCGCATCGGCCGCTTTTTGGGCTGCCGCGTCGGTTTTGGCAGGCGGCGTGGCCGCCGGGGCCTTCTTGTTGCGGCTGCTGCGGGCAAC
>CAZADH010000384.1:0-4915 GCA_964483805.1 uncultured bacterium | reverse complement strand
CCGTGTTTTTCTCTGGAGTCCCCCTGCGTCACAATTCCTTTACAGGATTACCGGTCGGTCACGGATGGGGGTCGGAGGTGTCGGCAACGGCTCTAGCCGTAGTTTAGAGCCGATGGCGCGCGTCTTCGAGAAGGTTCCGGCACATGAATTGCTTTTTTTCGTTTTCGGGACTGTTGGCGTTCGGCTTCGTAGCCGATCTATTAACCGATCCAGAAGATTCGGACGATTCGGGGAAGTTCTATTGGCTACGACACAGCGACCGGCGATCGGGACGTTGAACGCTAGATAAGCGAGGTATCCGCATGGCTTCGAAAAACTCCGCCAAATGGCTCCTGGTGACCCTGTGGATGGGTACGTTATGGGTCATGTACGGTTGTGGCGGAGGTTCCGGCGGAGGCGACGCCACGTTCAATCCGCTGGGCCCGGCCGGCATTTCTGCGACCATTTCGGGTCAGGTGACCGCGTCGGGGACCATCGCGAACCTGCTGCAGGCACCGGCCAGTGTTGCCGCCGACGTGCGCGCCGCCGCGTTTCCGATTACCGGGGCGCGGGTGTGGATTGAATCGGCCTACGACACGATTTACACGACCACCGACGCGCTGGGGCGGTTCACGCTGGTCAATGTGCCATTTGGCACGCACCGGATCGTGGCCAGTCGCCAATCGTCGACGGGCGTGGTCTACAAGTATCGCAGCCAGCTCATCACGACCTCGGACCTCTACTCGAACATCGCCAATATCAACCTCGAGATCGTGCCCGCCAACAATTACGTGACGGGCCGGTTGACCAACAACGCCGGTCAGGCGATTCCGAACGCACGCATGCTGTTGTGGGGCGAGCCGTTTTTCACTGATGCCACGGGCGCGTTCGCCTCCCCTCGCATGCCGGACTACGTCTACACCGAGTCGATTTCGGTCACCAACACCGGGGCTTATACACCTATTGTATTTACAACGCCTTTCACGACGACACCGCAAAACCTGGCGATCTCGTTGGCCCAGGCCGGCGAGAATCGTGCGCCCATCGTCACGTTGAGAGCGGGAAAAGTGCTGGTGCAACCCAACGAATCCTACATTCTCATCAACGCCAGCGCCACTGATCCGGATGGCCAGCGTCTGTCGTACACCTGGAGTTGGACCGATGGCCAACTCGCGACCTTCTCGTCGGACACCCAGGCCCGCTGGACCGCCCCCGGCGTCAACGGGCTGGCCACGGTCACCCTGACCGTCACCGACGGCTCACTCACCGGCCGCGCGCAACTGGGGTTCATTGTCGGTGGCGGGACCGGCAGCACCAACCAGGCTCCGGTTGCGACCCTCATCGGGTCGGGGGTTGCCGTGATCGGGCAGACCATCGATTTCCGCGTCGATGCCAGCGATCCGAACTACGACCCGGTCACCTATGCGTGGTCGGCGACCCCAGCGACCGGAAACTTCTCGAGCGCGACCGGGGCCACGACGCGTTGGACCGCGCCCGGCACGGTCGGCGATGTGTTGATCAATTGCCGTGTCAGTGACGGTCGCGGCGGCGCCACTGACGTGAACATCAGCGTGCGCGTATGGGACGGCGTCCACCCGCCGGCCAACCGCGCCCCAGTGGTCACGATTGCGGCGCCGGTCGGCCAGGCCTACACCAGCGGCGGCAGGATGCTGTTCGCGGCGACCTCGTCGATTCGTCTCGACGGATCGGCTGTCGATCCCGACCAGGGAGAGATTCCGAACACCAACGCCGACTTCTACAACAATTATCGGTGGTTCATCGGTGGTCAGCAGGTCGCCACCGGTCCGAGCAAGTATTTCGCCAATCTCCCGCCCGGCACGACGACGGTGACCCTCATGGTCTACGATTATCCTGCGGCCCCGACCGTTGCGGTGGCGGGAACGGCCTCGGTCGTTCTCCGCGTCAACACACCGCCGGTAATCACCGCACTCACCGCCAATCCGAGTCGTCCCGACTATCCGCTGGGCCAGATGATCGCGTTCACGGCCACAGTCAGCGACCCGGACGTGGAAGACAACTCCATCGCCGACAACCGCTTCACCTGGACCCTCGACGGGGCCCCGGTCGCCACGCACGCGGCGGTAATCACGATCAACCCGACCGTACCCGGCCCACACACGCTGGCGGTCCGGTATTATGACCATACACCGTATGGCGTTTACGTGACAAACAATACAACGTATTCCGTAGCCACCAACACCGTGCCGGTCATGCAGATCACCAACGTGCAGCCGAATCAGGCCAGCTACGCCCGCGGCACGGCGATCACCTTCGGCGGCTCGGGCACCGACTGGGAAGACGGCGCGTTCTTCACCGTGGCGAACTACGTCTGGACGGTCGACGGAGTACCGTTTGCCCAGGGCGTGAATCAGGTCACCATTGCGACACTGACCCCCGGGCTTCGCTCGATCGGCCTGGTCGGGTACGACTCGTATGGTGCCTCGGGCACGACCATTGCAACCGTAACGATCGCCGCCAACATTGCCCCGCAGATGCAGATCGTCAGCGTCACCCCCAACCAGCCCAGTTATCCGATGGGCGCGTTGATCTCGTTCGTAGGCGCCGGCACTGACATCGAAGACGGTGGCGCGTTTACTCCGGCCAGTTTCGCCTGGTTGGTCGATGGCGTTGAAGTGGCCCGGTCGACGACGACCTTCGCCATTGCCAGTCTGACCCCGGGCGTGCGCGTTGTCTCGTTGCAGGGCTACGACAGCTATGGCGGCATCGGCATTGCAACCATACCGATCACGATCCAGCCCAATGCGGCACCGGCCATGGCCATCACGGCACCAGCCAATGGCGGTTCGTATGCATTCGGAACCATCATCAATTTCACCAGCACCGGTACCGACATCGAAGATGGTGGCGCGTTCACGGCCGCGAGCTTCACCTGGTTCGACAACGGCAACCAGTTCGCCGCGGCGACCGCGAACCCGTCGTATCAGTTCGCCACTGCCGGGGCCCACGTGATCACGCTGCGTGGCACCGACAGCCAGAATGCGGTCGGGCAGGCAACGATCACTTTGACCATCGGGACCAACAACGCCCCGGCGATGAGCTTCGCTGCCCCGACGCCGGCCAACCGTGTCGTGCCGATCGGCACCATCATGAGCTTCGCGGGTTTGGGCACCGATGCGGAAGACGGCGGTGCATTCACGGCGGCCAGCTTCACCTGGCTGGACGGCACCAATCCGTTTGCCATCGGTCTTGCCAACCCATCGCTGCTGGGCTCGCTGGGCACGCACACCATCTGGTTGCGCGGCACCGATCGCTGGGGCGCGGTGGGCGAAGCTTCGATCACGGTCGTGTTCAATGCGACTCCGGCCGTCACCATGACTACGACGCGACAAGGGTCGATTCCATGGGCAAGTGGCGCGTTGTTCCTGCCCGGCGAGAGCGCACTGTTCGCGGGGGCAGCGACCGACCCGAACGACGGCACTCTGAGTGGAAACGCGCTGCGCTGGTATGAAGTCGATCGCATGAATCCAGCCAGTCGAACCCAGATCGCGACCGGAAGCTCATACAATCGCACTTTCCAGACTACCGATTATGGTCGGCACCATTGCGAACTGCAGGCGATCGACCAGTACGGTTACACCGCCGAAACAATGACCGGGTTTGTTGTCGACAACCCGCCGGCGGTGACCCTGACCTACAATACCGCCCTGCAGTATGCGACCGTGACACCGAACATTCCGATCTTCCTGATCCGGCCTGGAGATCAGTTGTCGTTCACCTGCACCGCCACCGATGATGTCGATAACGCCGCGACCCTCTTGGCCTCGACCTCGTGGTTCGACTCCAGCGGCGGCGGCGCCAGTGTCGAACGGGCGTCGGGAACCTGGACCTACC
Organism: uncultured bacterium; assembly: GCA_964483805.1. Taxonomy (GTDB): domain Bacteria; phylum Muiribacteriota; class Ozemobacteria; order Ozemobacterales; family Ozemobacteraceae; genus CAZADH01. The sequence continues at coordinate 1,063 of CAZADH010000384.1, read as the reverse complement.
TGCCCCGCATGGATGCTCCTGAAGCGGCGGCCGGAAAGCATCTGATGACGGTACGGGTCAACGACTCGCTTGGTGTTTCGGGGATCGCCACGTTCTCGTATTACATCTGGAAGATCCACGAATTCAGAAACAGCCAGAATATCGTCTACGGTCCCGAAATCGCTCCGGTGACCCGGTTGAGTCAGACGTTGGGCGGCATGGACACGTCAGGAGGCGAAATCCTCCTCTCCGACACCGGCAACGATCTGATCCGCAAGTTCCAGTTCAACACCGGCGTCCTCGGGCCGTGGATGTATGAAGTGGCCTCGTTCCCGTCATCGTCCAGCATGGGTCTGCCGTCGGCCAATTTCAATACGGTTTCGGACATCACGGTCATGGGCAACACGCTCTGGACCATGGACCCCGGTGTGCAGTTGATGAAGGCATTCGCTTCAGATTTCACCCACCAGATCAACCCAGCTCAGGATGCCGGCGCCGGCGGGACGTTCACCTATGCACTGCGAAACATCAACGCGACCACCCGCGACATGAGCGGCAGCGCGCAAGGAACCCTGTATATTGCAGACCGCGCGGATGGGGAAGTGGTCATCACTGCGGTGCAGGGCGGCGGCCCCGCATCTTACTCCGTCACGACTGCGTTGTCGCCCGGCGGCCCGGCGGCGGTATGTGCGTCGCGCTTCTCGCCGTTCTATGTTTTTGTCGCCGACACGGTTCGGCACTATGTGGCGATGTTTGACGCGAGCCTGGGCTTCACCAACCAGACGTTCGGCAACAACACGGTCGGCGACCCGGCTTACCTGCCAGAGCCAATCTCAGTTGAGGTCAGCCGTGCTTCGGGCAAGTCCTTGTGGGTATTGGATGGCACGCTGAACCAGATCAAGGTGTTCGACATTACGGCCGGTAACTATGGGCGACTGATCACCTCGTTCGGTGGCACAGGCACAACGATGGGACGATTCCAGGCCCCGCAATCAATTGGAGTCAACAGCAACCATGAGCTGTTTGTGGTCGACAACCAGAGTCCTATTGCGGAGTGTCGAGTGATCCGCATTCAACTCGGTGG
>CAZADH010000383.1:0-4917 GCA_964483805.1 uncultured bacterium | reverse complement strand
CCCTCGTGGCGATTCTCGTCTGGGTCGGCATTCTGGCCTGGCCGGGCGCCGCTTCGGCCCGCCCCCCGGAAGTGCGGGTTCCCGAGTGGGCGACGCTTCGGGTGATCGCCGCGAGCTGGGAACCGCAAACCGGCACGCTGAAGCTCGAGGCCACGGTGACCGCCTCGGGCACCGCCATCCTGTCGGCCGACATCTCGGTCTGCTGGCCGGGGCAGTGTATTGCCATCGGTACGACCGGTGCGAACCTGGGTCGGATCGAGGCGGGCGCGACCCGGCAGCGGGCGTTCGCCGTGCGTGCGCGGGTCGGCGTCGAAGGTTTCGTCGATTTTGCGCTCGAAGCACGCCCTGATATCGCCGGTCTGCAGAAGGTGGCTGCCGGCACCAAAGGCCTCGGTTCCCTCGAACGCGAGATTCTTCGGCGTGAGATCGCCGGCATGACCAAACCGGTGTCGTTGGGGCGCAGCTTTGCTCTGACCCTGACCGACGATCTCGCGGCGTTGCAGCCGGCTGCGTTGATTCCGGTGACGGCCGGGGTGCACGATTTCTGGGTGTGGGCGCCGGCCGGAAAACTCGGCGTCGGGGCACTGGCTGCCGCATACGATCGCTATCGGGCGGCACTGGCTTCGCCGGCCCAGGCCATGACCAATCTCGATGCGCTGTCGTCGCTGGTGGCCGGTGCCGAGGCGAGCATGCCGCTGGTCGGGCCTGGCCCCATGACGCTGCAGGTCGATCGTGGCGTGATCCAGCGCCTGCTCGCGATGAATCGCGCCTGCCATCAGGCCGCGACCGGTGACGCCAAGGGCGCGCTCGCCGCGCTCGCGGCGCAGCTCGCTGCCCCGGCCGATCATGTGACGCCGTTCATGCATGCCAATGTGGGGGTGGTGCACCTGCGCAGCGCCAACAAGTTTGCCGCCGCCGATGCCTGGCGACACGCCCTCAATGCACTGCCGGCCTGGCCGGGAGTACGTCATCGCCTCGAGGAGATCAGCAGATGATCTGGTTCATGGTCTTCACCAGTGTCGGTCTGGCCCTGTCGTTGCGGCTGATTCAGCTCAAACTGTCGCTGCGCAGCGATTGGCGCGGCCTGTTCCTCTCGTTCGGCACGCTGGCCGCGTGCGCGTGGTTGGCACCCTGGCTCGACGGCATCGAGATCACCCTGTTGTTTGGGTAATGACGTTGTAAATACTACGTAATTCTCATTCGCCCGGCGTGTCACCCGATGACCGCCGGGTGTTTTGGTTAACGGCGAAGCTGTCGTCGGCGGTCGCCGGCTCAGTGGGTGCGTGCCGGGGCGGCCAGTATTTCGGCCCAGGCAGTGCGGACCTCATCGACCACCGCCGGAGCCGAGGCCAGCAGGTTCTTGGCCAGGAAACGCAGATAGGGACGCAGTTCTTGTTCCTCGAGTTGGCCCAAAGGCAGGTCCCGTTCGATCGGCAGGATGGCCGGCCCATGGTTGGTGAAGATGCGCAGTCGGCTGCCGTCGAAATGAAGAACCTGATCGAGGACGACGATGCGCCCGGCGAGCAGGCGGTGTTCCGGCCCGATCAGCGCGAGGATGTGCGTGTTGTGGACGCCAACATAGATGTGGGGTCGACTGCCCTTGCGTTGCGGCAGCAGGTCTTCGCAGGGGTAGGGGTCTTCCTCGAGAGACTGCCCCAGGAGGCGGGGGGCCAGATACTCGGCCAGTCGTTCGCACTCTTCGGGAACGACCAGGTCGAGGCGGCAGCCCAGGATGGCGTCGCGATGTGACCGGGGCGCCAGCGTGATCGGCACCCGCCGATCATCGATGAGCAGATGCCCAGACAACTGTGGGGCGGCCGCGAACCGGTCAACGTCTGCGGCCGGCAGTTCATCGAGCAGGAACGCAATGCTGGTCAGGCTGAGGTTGACCACGCGCCACGCCTGCCCGGGATGGTCGGTCGGTTCGAAACGAATGGGCGCATCGCCGTCTTTCAGCAGGTAGCGGCGGTGCACGCGTCGCTCCTCGGCGGCGATCTCGGCCAGCATCGCGTCGCGCACCGGTGCAGGCAGAGTGGCCGATTTCATGATGGTCTGCCCCAGGCGCAACGCTTGGTATGGCGGGGCCCGAAAGAACACAGCGGTCTGGGGATCGACGCGACCGTAACCGACCTTGCCGACACCCTCGCGCAGGCGGCCGATTCGCAAACCCCGTTGCTCTTTCTGCCACAGCAACACGTAATCGAGAAAATAGAACTCTTCTTTGATGACTTCGTCCTCGAGGGTCTGCCAGACAAAGATCTGCGCGCCACCCTCGCCCTGAAACCAGCGCACCCGCAGGTTGGGCCCCGGGGCCTGCAACGACATGCCGGTGATCTCGCGCAGCGAACTGCCGATCATGACTGGCCGCAGAAACTCGGCAAGCACGCGGCTCTCTTTGCCGCCGAGGTTGACGAAGGCGAAGCCGACCTCCGGACCATGGTGGTTGCGCACGAGCAGGCGGACAGCCAACCACGACGGTTGCAGGTTGAGTCGGGCGGCAATCTCGTCGCCAACCTTCGGTTGCTGGTCTGACGGAATCAGCGCCCGCAAGCCACCGAAGCTGAGGTTTGCCAGGGGATAGGGACCGAGGCGACCCAGCGACAACTGGGCTCCGGGCAACGCCACCCGCAGGAATCGCCGCTTTTCTGCCGGAGTGCCCGCGGTGGCACTGCCGTCGCTGCTGGCAGCATCCGTGGCGGTCTCGGCGACTGGCCGTGCGTTCGTCGGTTCGCGTCCCGATATCCAGTCGACCAACCGCTTGAAAAACATCGATCTCTCCTTGGTTGGCGAGAAGACGATGCAGGATGGGTAATATCAGGTAATAATACCCAGGCGGTGCCGCCGACGCGCTACTTGAGTTGCGTGCGCGCGGCCTCGAGCTCGGCCTTGGCCCGTTGCAGGTCTTCACGGGCCTGTTTGACCTGCGGGTCGTTGGTGTCGCGACCGCTCAACAACTGGTTGTAGCGGCCGAACGCCTGCACGTAGGCTTCGTGCAAGCGCACCAATTCGTTACCCGGCTGCAGGGCCAGGCCCTTGTCTTTGCCCACCATTTCTTGCGGTGCCACGCTCTGAGCCACGGGCACCTCGGTGCGGCTGACTCCCTCGGCACCCGTAGTGCGGTTGAACTGCGGCGGCAGCGTTGTGTAGGTCGGCGTGGTCGACGTGGTCGAGGTCGGTTGATTGGCGATCGCCCCGGAAGCAGCCGTGGTATATGACGAACCCTTGCCAAACAGTCGGGCGAACCAGTCTTTCACCCGGGTCCACCACCCGCCAGACGACGCGGTCTGCGTCGATGTGCCGGTGAGGTTCGGGGTCTGCCCACCGTTGCGCTCGGTCAGAAAGGCATAGAACGCCGACGACACCGTGCGCGAACCACCATTGAGGTAGTCGAGCAGTTCGCCGGTGGATGCCTTGCCATGACTGTTGGCATCGACGATGCGGGCCACCGCAACCTGGTCGCTGGGATACAGTTTGAGGTACCCTCGCAAAAACTCCTTGGCCGAGGTGTGCGGCGCCGTGCCGGCGAGCGCGGCGTAGATCTTGTCTTTGCCGTTGGGAATGGTGTTGGCGATGTCGAGCAGGGTTTTGCCGACATACAGCTCGTTGCGATTGGCCTCGTCGAAGGTGTTGTCTTTGAGGAAATTCACGATCGTGGGATCGCTCAACGACAGATTGAATACCTTGCCGTCGTTCTTGTAGGCCGCGAAGAAGTTTGCCCAACCCTCACACCATGAGGTTTTGTGGTTGGGCAGGATGTCGTCCATGTAATGGATGTTGTTGGGTCCGTAATCGAGGCCGGAGAAATCGAAGGAGCCCGGATAGGCATTGAGCATGGCCACGTGCCCCAGCTCATGCAGAGCGACGAACCGCTGGCTCGAACCCTGCGAATACTGGGTGACGCCCTTGTAGAGGTTGATCACGTAGCCTTCGGACGACTTGCCGCTCGTGCTGACCAGGTTGCGGTCGCTGATGTTGAGGTTCAGGTCTTGGTTCAATTGGCCGGCAACGGTGCGCATGTAATCGAGAACCGTTTTGGTGCCAACCAGTTGAGTAAAATAGGTGCGCCACGGGCTGCCGTATGGGAGATCTTGCCAGTCGGTGATCGCCTGTTTGTAGGTGGCGATGGTGTTGCCATTGGTGTCGGTGACGACACGCTCGTAGGTCATGTTGAACTGTCCGGCCTGCGCAACCAGGACCGCACCGAGCGTAAAAATCGCCAAAATCAGAGCCAATCGCGCCGGACAACGCCAGTTCGCGTGAACCTGCATGCGTCACCTCACAAAGATGTTCTGCAACGGCCAAGTGCGTCTGCGGCGCGAGCGCCGGAAATAGGCCAATCGCCATCGGTGCGGGAACCGATGTCCCTTCATTATATTGATTGACCTGGGGGTACGTCCAGGGAGCGACCCCACGATTTTGCAAAGAACGCGAAATGGGATGAATGGCGTTGCTCGCGTTGGGGTCCTGCGCTAAGATGGGCCGCATCCGATGCAACCCGTGGAGGAAACCGTGCCATGAAGGTCCATTCATCCCAGACCCGTGACAAACACTGCCCTGGTCCCAATCCCTGGAAGGCCGATGAACGGGCGATCTTCGCAAAACTGACAACACCGGCCGCGATTCAGGCCTTCCTCGACACGGTTCCCTACAGTGCCGACCCGATCTACCGCTGCCCGCGCCGGGTGCTGGCCGATCGCAAGGCCCATTGTTTCGACGGGGCCCTGTTTGCCGCGGCGGCGTTGCGCCGTATCGGCCATCCGCCCCGCATCATCGACATTCTGGCCGAACGCGACGACGATCATCTGCTGGCGATCTATCAGACCGACGGTCATTACGGGGCCATCGCCAAATCGAACTTCGTCGGGTTGCGCTTTCGCGAACCGGTGTTCAAGACCCTGCGCGAGTTGGTGTTGTCGT
>CAZADH010000382.1:0-4923 GCA_964483805.1 uncultured bacterium | reverse complement strand
GCGTGTCGATGCCCTGGGCACGCCGTCGTTCATCGAGGTCAACCCGCTGGCCGGCCTGCGCCTGAAGTATTCCGATCTGCCCATTCTGTGCGAGCTTGCCGGCATGCCCTACGAAGAAATGATGGGGCACATCATCGCCTCGGCCCGCACCCGCATAAAAGCGGCTCCCGATCCGACCAAGACCCAGGTCGCGGCCAAAGCTGCGGTTGCCAAGGCGGGCCGCTGATATGACCGAGGTGGTGGTATGACCTCCCGGCCCCTTGTCATTATCTTGTATGGACAGCCCTCCGATAAGGCGGCCGCCGACGAGACCGATGTCCACCACGAAATCGAGGTGGTGGCGCGTGCGCTTGCCGACATGGGGTATGCCACGGAACCGCTGGCCCTGAGCATCGATCTGCCGCAGGCTCTGGCGCGTTTGCAGGCGGCGCGCCCCGAGTTCGTCTTCAACCTGTGCGACGGCGTGCAGGGGCACGGTGCGCTCGTCCATCTGGCCCCGACCCTGCTCGAGCACTGTGCCCTGCCGTACACCGGCGGCCCACTCGACGCCACCTTCATCACCACCAACAAATTGATCGCGAAACGGTTCATGGCCACCGCCGGCGTCCCGACGCCTGCCTGGTGGCTGCCCGGCGATCCGGTCGATCGGTTACGCGCGGCGGGGCATCCCTGGATCCTCAAGTTCGCCTGGGAACACGCATCGATCGGCCTCGATGATGAGGCTGTTTCCGCTGATCCCGACCACATTGCCCGCGAAGTCGAGCGCCGACTCGCCCGCGGCGATCGCGACTTCTTTGCCGAACAGTTCGTCGACGGCCGCGAGTTCAACATCGCACTGCTCGCTCATCCGCACGGCGGCGTCAACACCCCCGAGGTCCTGCCGCCCGCCGAGATCCGCTTCATCGATTTTCCTGCCGACAAACCCAAGCTCGTCGGCTACCGGGCCAAGTGGGACGAAAGCTCGTTTGAGTACGTGAATACCCCCCGATCGTTCGAGTTCACCCCCGGCGACCGCCCGCTGCTCGAGCGACTGGCGGCGATCGCCACCCAGTGCTGGTCGCTCTTCGGGCTGCGCGGTTACGCCCGCGTCGATTTCCGCGTCGATGCGAGCGGCCACCCCTACGTGCTCGAGGTCAACACCAATCCCTGCCTATCGCCCGACGCCGGTTTCGCCGCTGCCGCCAATCGGGCCGGCATCGGCATGACCGCGGTCGTGCGCCGGATCGTCAACGACCGCCATGGCGGCCGCCAAGGAGCGTCCCGATGACCAACCACGAGGTTCCGCACCTGATCCCGATTCTCACGTTCCGCGAGGACGTGCGCCCCTCCGACCGGCAGGCCGTGCGCGAGATCGTTCATTCCACCGGGTTCTTTCACGACCACGAGATCGATGTCGCCGTCGAGTTGGTCGACGAGCGCCTCGCCAAAGGCGAACCTTCCGGGTATTACTTCATCTTTGCCGAGAACAGCGGCGAAACCGTGGGCTACACCTGTTACGGCGAAATCGCCTGCACCAAGGGCAGTTTCGATCTCTATTGGATCGCTGTCAGCAACAGCCAACGCGGTCTCGGGGTCGGCAAGAAACTGCTCGAGCGCAGCGAAAAAGACATCGCCCGGCGCGGCGGGCGCAAGGTGTACATCGAAACCTCGCTCAAGGGCCAGTATGCCTCGACCCGCCACTTCTACCTGCGCTGCGGCTACACCGAGGCGGCCCGCCTCAAAGATTTCTACGCCGAGAGCGACGACAAGGTGATCTACGAGAAGACCCTGACCCCGGCGACGACATCATAAATACACCAGCAATACAGTATGCAACGCACCCCGACGCTTCACCACGCGGCGGTCGCCACCTTACGACGAAGCGTGCCCGCGCAACGCCTCGGCACAGACTTCGGGTGACGACGGGTTGACGTACATTCCCGTACCCAGCTCGAAACCCGCCGCTTTGTTGACCCGCGGCACTATCGAAATATACCAATGGAACGACGGAGAGCCGCCTTCACGCGGCCCCACCGAGCGAACCACCAGGTTGAAGGCCGGGTTGTCGAGCAACCGGTAGATCGCGAGCAGAACGGTTTGCAGCAGTTCAGCCAACGGCACCAGTTGCTGCTGGGTCGTTGCTGCGAAACAGGCTTCGTGGCGTTTGGGAAACAGCCACAGGTGATACGGCGAAAGAGCTGCATACGGAATAAATGCAATGTATTGCTCGTTCTCGCCGACGATCCGGCACCGCTGCGCCTGTTCCTCGGCCAGCAACGAACAGGCAAGACACTGTCCGTGGTCCGCGTAGAACCGCCGCGCCCTTTCGATCCGCTCGACGACCTGCCCGGGAACGATCGGCAAACCGACGATCTGCGAATGCGGATGCTGCTGCGACGCCCCCGCATCAGCCCCGTGGTTCTTGAAGACGATCACGTGTTCGATCCGGGGATCGTCCGAGAACGCGAGAAAACGCTCGACCCAGGCCCCGAGGAGCTTCTCGAGATGCCCCGGCGGAAACAGGGCCGGCGTCAGGTGATGGGCCGGGTGCTCGACAATCACCTCGTGCAACCCGACGCCATTCACAGTGGAATGCACGTTTCCCGGGCCAAGCGGCACGTCCGCCTGCAAGCCCGTTTCACCCGTCGGCGACAACACCGAGAACTTGTTGGTCACCGACCGCACCGCCCAACGCCCGTCACGGTCCATGACGGCGTGTTTCTCCTCGGTCGTTGAACTCTCGTTGCCGGCGCAAAAAGGGCAACTGGCGTCATACTCGGGAATCGCCGGCCGCGCGACCGACTGCACCAGATTCCCGCCCCGTTTCGCCCGCTCGGGGGCGATGATCACCCACTCACCGGTCACCAGGTTCTGTCGGATTTGCGACATGCCGTTTCCTCTCGCCTCGTCATTGCCTGTCACCCACGGTTCTCGCATATCACGTGGGCCACGACCACGTCAAAGTCGAACCGCGACCCCCGTTTGGCGAAACCACACCACCGCCGATGTCCCCGGGTTGAGTTGCTTTTTCGCACCGACAGGCGCACAATACTGCACATCCGCCCGGCGTTTGCCGACATTAACGTCAGGTTCACAGCGCATCGACGTCGAGGTTTTTACGATGTATCTGCCAATCTTTTTGCTCCTGCTCTCGAACGTGTTCATGACCTACGCCTGGTACGGTCACCTGCGCGACATGGCCGACAAACCGATCATGATCGCGATTATCGCCAGTTGGGCGATCGCTTTTTTCGAATACACCCTGCAGGTACCCGCCAATCGCATCGGTTTCCAGAGCGGCTACTTCACACTCGGGCAACTCAAGGTCATTCAAGAGATCATCACCATGACCGTGTTCGCCGGTTTCGCCGTGCTCTACATGCGACAACCGCTGAAGCTCGACTACCTCTGGGCCGGCCTGTGCATGGTCGGGGCCGCCTCCTTCATGTTCCGCGGGGGCATGCCGCAACCGGTGAGCTGATCGGAGCGGCCTGGCAGTCGACCCGCATCGCCGCCTGCGCCACCGACTCGATTGCCACGGCACACACTGCCGCGCCGTAGTCGAGATCGATGTTGGCCATGGTGTCAAACCGATCGTGGTATCCCTGCCGGTTGATGTCGTAGTTTTCCATGAACAGCACAACGCCAAACCCGTGATCCGAGAAAATCTGGGCGTCGGTGTTGTACAGCGAACTGCGCTGCTCCCATTCGGTCCGGATCTCGCCCCGCAGTTGGCAGTGCGGAAACAGCGGCGGTAGTTGCAGCCCCCGCGTCGGCCGGGCCATTTCGGCCCGCCGCGGATGAACGCCACCGATGGTTTCCGTTGCCTGCGCCCCTGCTGCGTTGCGACTCTGCGCTTCCCGGTTCCAGGCCCGGGTTACCTCGTGGACGAGGTGCGCAAGTCGTGCCGACCGACTCCCCTCGCCCGCCGCGATCTGAAACACGTCGCGCGCGGCCGGATCGTCGTGGTTGTGCGCGATCATGTCGAGAACGAACACACCAACGGGGACCACACCCCCCAGGTCGAGCTGGGACGGTTGGTCGTTGACCCTGCGCGCATCGGGCGCGGGCAGGGCCTCCTGTGCAGTATCGGTGGACGCCCCTGGTGGCGGAACCTGCAATACAAGGTCTTTACGCAGCAGCGCTGCCACCAACGCCCGCGCCCCGAGGCAATCGGCGGGAAACTCTTCACCGGTGAGATGCACCAGCCAAACGTCTCGTGCGAGCTTGCCCGCGCGCGCCAACGGCAGCAGCACCGTCGCCGCCTGCAACAGGGCCGCGGTCGCCGAGTAGTTGTCGTCCGCTCCGCTGGCCGCCAGACGGGCCCGATCGCCCGCACGTGCCTGGTCGTAGCAATCTTCCATGTAGGCGGTATCGTAGTGGTCGGCCATGATCACCGCCTCGCGCCGGTTCCGACCCGGGATGACGCAGATCACGTTGCGCTCGGCTCCACGCGGGTCAGCCTGATTGCGCCGCCATCCCTCGGCCCACGGATACTCGAACCGGGTCTGCCAGCGAAACCAGTGATCGCCGCAGACGGCACGACCGACCATCTCATGCTGGGAGAACAGCGTTTGATAGCGCCGGTGCAGCTCGTCGGCGACGCCATCGAGATGCCGCTGCGTCCCCGGCACTCGCCCGGCCTCCTGTGCCGCCGGTCCGCCGGTCCGCCCGGTGTTGCAGACGACGGCATCGGCATTGTTCTTGTCGAGCCAGGCGTGACTGGAAAAATCGGCCATGGCCTGCCAGTATTGCTCCTCGAACGGCCGCGTCATCGTCACCGCAAAGGTGACGGCGGCCGCCGGTTCGACGTCGGCCGCGGCCAGAAAGTCTGACAACGCAGCACCTGCAGCGGAACCGGTCTCATCGAGGCCGATCCTGGCTCTGCACCAATCGGCCACGTTCACCCCGGGTTCGAGCGCCAACAGACCCGACGCCACCGCG
>CAZADH010000381.1:0-4940 GCA_964483805.1 uncultured bacterium | reverse complement strand
ACCTCCCCCACACATCGCTCCGGGCGTAGACGGGCGGCCTCGCAGAATAGATGTATAATGTATTGCTCGCTTGCCGCGTGCGCCTGTGTTATGATCGAAAGCCATGAGCGAAAACACCCGGGGAAACGTGGCGTGACGGAACAGCGGTCGGCATCAGGCGACAAAGTATGGCGCCGCGATAGTTGGCGATCGTTGCCGGCCCAGCAACAACCCGCCTGGCCGGACGGCGCCGAGTCGACGGCGGTTCGCGCTGAGCTGGCGCGCCTGCCGGCGCTCGTTTCGGCTGACGAGACCCGGACCCTGCAGGTTCATCTGGCTGCGGCCGGGACAGGCGACAGCTTTGTCTTGCAGGCCGGCGATTGTGCCGAAACGTTCGATCGTTGTCATGGGCCGTACATCCACGATCTGTTGAAAGTCATACTCCATATGGCCGTTGTATTGGTGGTCGCTGGCGACAAGCGCATCGTCACCATCGGTCGGTTTGCCGGTCAGTATGCGAAGCCGCGGTCGACCGACAACGAAACCAACGACGGCTTGACCCTCCCCGTCTACCGTGGCGACATGGTGAATGGTCTGGAGCCGACGCTCGCGTCGCGCCGCCACGATCCGCGGCGGATGCTCGAGGGGTACTTTCGCTCGGCGGCCACCCTCAATCTCGTGCACGCCTTCACCCGCGGGGGTTCTGCCGCCCTGAACCGTATCGGTTCGTGGGGCCACGCCAGCTTCGGCGATTTTCGCGTGCCCGCACGATATCAGGCGATTTGTGCCGAGATCGACAACGCCCTGAAGCTCATGACCGCGCCCGGGAACGATCCGGCCCGAAGCGCAGTTTCGGGCAGTGCCAACGACCCGCGGCTCGGGCAACTCAACGAGATGCCGGTCTATACGTCGCACGAGGCGTTGCTGCTCGATTACGAAGAGGCGATGGTTCGCAGCGACCCGGCGACCGGCCGTGACTACGACGCCAGCGGCCACTTCCTCTGGATCGGCGACCGCACGCGCCAGCTCGACGGGGCGCATGTCGAGTTCCTGCGCGGAGTCGGCAATCCGATCGGGGTCAAGCTGGGGCCGACCTGCACCGTCGACGATGCCCGCCGGCTCTGTGCGGTGCTCAATCCCGACAACGAGCCGGGCCGGCTTTCGTTGATCACCCGCATTGGTAGCGCCCTCATCGGCGAGGTCCTGCCGCCGCTCGTCGACGCCGTAAAAAGCGAGGGCTGCCGGGTCACCTGGATCTGCGACCCGATGCACGGCAACACCGTGAGCAACTCACGCGGCCGGAAGGTGCGCGAGTTTGCGGCAATCGTCGATGAGTTGCAACAGTTCTGGCAGATTCACCAGGCGGCCGGCACGCCACCCGGCGGCGTCCATCTCGAGTTGAGTGCCAGCAATGTGACCGAGTGCATTGGCGGCACCGAAACCGCCGGCGATCCAGAGTATCTGCCCGACTACCAGTCGGCCTGCGATCCGCGACTGAACGCCGAGCAGGCGGTCAACCTCGCGTTCGTGCTCGCGGGCCTGCTGGCCCAAACGAATGCGGGGTCGACTTTCGGCCGCGGCAAGTGAGAGTGTCGGGGTGCGGTGGCCTCCGAGCGAAACCCGTCAACGTCGGCGCAACACTGCGAAGGCCGACGTGCCCCATGGCAGTTTGACCCGGTTGATCAGGGCCGCTTCCACTGAAAACAGCAGGCCCAGCACCCGGTTGAGTGGGCGGGCCGGGATGCGGTGGCTCTGTTCGACAAATGCCCGGCTCTCGGCGTACGTCGCCGTGCGGGCGGGGGCAGACAACAGGCGGCTCAGCACCAGGGCCGGACTGAGAAAGAACATGAAATACCCTGTATTGCACAACTCGAGCCCCGTCTCGGTCGCCAGGCGGGCGAAATCGGCGCGGCAGTAGCGACGCCGATGGTGGGTCAGCTCGTCGTTGCGGGTCCAGAAACACATCAAGGCCGGGGTTGTCACCAGCAAGAGTCCGCCCGGTCGCAGGATCTTGCCGGCCTCGCGCAGGGCGCGCGCATCGTCGGGCAGATGCTCGATCACATCGAGGAGAAAGCCCAGATCCCATGCGGCCGACCAGGGCAGGTCGAGCATGTCGACCTGGTAACGGGTCGCAAACCCGGCGACAACCGGGGCCGCGAGCGACAGCGCCGCGAGTGAGCTGTCGGCGAGGGCGAGCTCGGAAAAACGCCGGGGCAGGTGTTGGTGCAGATACTCGAGCCAGCCTCCGCACCCGCCGCCCAGATCGATGGCCCGCGTTCCCGGTCCGGAACCCCTGCACGGCGGCAGATGGCGGCGCAGCAGGGCGAGCAGAACGCGATGGCGTCCGCGATACCAGAAATGCCGGCGTTGCATGTCGGCGAGAATACCCAGGCCGGTTTCTTCGCACTCGTTGCTGCGGTGCGCGATCGGAAGGTGTGGCACGAACACCCCGTCGGCGCGGCGATAGTGCGACGGGGGAACAGAGCCGGTCGGGGCGATTGTCACCGGGTGCGCATCTCCTTGTCGGCTGGCGTCGCGGCCATTCTAGACAGAGCGATGGGATCACGCAAGCGCAGCCTCATCGGTCGGTCCAGCGGTTGCTGTTGGGCAACCCGGCTTGCCCCGTGGTTGCGCGGACGGAAGTCTCTGGTGTAGTTTGGGCTGGTGCGGCAGAAGCTGGGTGGGGAGGCTCTCTGCATGCATCGACGGATTGCTGCGAGGGGTAGGGGGAACGCATGGCAGGGGTGAAATCGCGACTGCTCGTGCTGGGTGCGGGGCTGTTTCAGGTCACGGGGATCCGCAAGGCCCGGGCGTTGGGATACCACGTCATCACCGTCGATTATCTGCCCGACAACATCGGCCACACGTTCGCCGACGAAAGTGCCGATTGCAGCACCACCGACTGCGCCGGGATTCTTGCGGTGGCGCGGGAACGGCGGGCCGACGGCATCATCACCTTCTGCTCCGATGTCGCGATTCCGGCCGTCGCCCACACCGCCGAGGCGATGGGCTGGCCGGGGGTCAGTCGCGACGCTGCGCACATCATGACCGACAAGGCGGCGTTTCGCCGTTTTCAACGCGACCAAGGGTTGGCGTGTCCGCGGGTTTACCCGTGCGGCACGCGTGCGTGCGGCACGCGTCCGTGCGGCACGCGTGAAGAGACGGCGGGTCTGGACCTTCCCGACGCGGCGCGGCTTGTCTGTAAACCCGTCGACAGTTCGGGTTCACGGGGCATCACCGTTGTCGATGCGACCAATGCGCATCAACTCGATCGGGCCATTGCGCACGCGGCAGCGTTCTCGCGCAGCGGTCGTGTATGTATCGAAGAATACATCGACGGCACCGAGGTCGGTGGCGATGGGTTCATGGTCCAGGGCCGACTGGCCTTCTCCGTGCTCACGCACAAACACAAGCGCGGCGTGGTGGTGACCGGCCATTCGTTGCCGACCAACGTCCCCGAGGCCGATGCCTGTGCGGTCCGGGCCGAGATCGAGCGGTGTTGCCGGTTGCTCGGCTACCACGACGGGCCGCTGAACTTCGACGTGATGGTCCACCCGGGCGGGCCGACGATTCTCGAGATGAGTCCGCGCCATGGTGGCAACGGCATCACCGAGTTGCTGCGCGTGGGTACGGGCGTTGATATCCTCGCCACGGCCGTGCATTATGCCATGGGGCGGCCCATCGCCACCGGGTTCCCGGCGGCGGAACCACGGGCGTGCGGTTCGCTGGTGCTCGGCAGTGCGGGTGCCGGTGTAATCGCGCGTATTGCCACGGCCGACGAGATCCGGCAGCGTGTCCCGGAGGTGGTCGAGTGCGTGGTGGCGAAGCGGCCTGGCGAGGCGAACGAAGCTTTTGTCCACGGCGGGGCGGCGTTGGGTTACGCGGTATTTACATGCCCTCGGCCCCATGATTATCAACCGGTCGCCGATCGGGTCATGCAGGCGTTGCAGCTCGAGGTCACGCCGCAGAAGGAGCAGAGCGATGGCAGGTGAACCGACTTATTCGGTGGTGGTGCCGGTCTACAATTCCGCGCCGACGCTCGACGAACTGCATTCCCGCCTGGTCAAGGTGATGGAGTCTCTCGGCGAGCCGTTCGAGATGATTCTCGTCGAAGATGGCGGGCGCGACAACGGCTGGGAGATCCTGAAACGGCTGGCGGAGCAGGATCCGCGGGTGGTGGCGGTGCGGATGATGCGCAACTTCAATCAGAGCAATGCCGTCATGTGCGGGTTGATCCAGTCGCGCGGTAAATACATTGTCACTATTGACGACGACCTGCAGAACCCGCCCGAAGAGATTCTCGTGCTGGTCAAGGCTCTGCGCGAGAATCCCGACGCCGAGGTGGTGATGGGCATTCCCGTCGAGAAGCAGCACTCGTTCGTGCGCCGACTCGGCAGCGATCTGGTGGGCTGGGCCAACAGCCTGGTGTTCGAGCGCAGTCCTGAGCTGAAACTCTCGAGTTTTCGCCTGATGCGGCGAAGTCTGGCCGACAGCCTGAAGAGTTTTCATCTGCTCAACGCTTCGATCGACGCGATCATCTGCTCGGTGACGCGCTACATCATCAACGTGCGCGTCGACCATCACCCGCGCAAAGCCGGCGAGAGCGGGTATGGCTTCCGCCGTCTCCTGGCACAGACGATCAACAACTTCATCGGGTTTTCGGTGTTTCCGCTGCGCATGCTGGCCGGGCTCGGGTTGGCCGGTGTGTTTCTCAATATGTTGTATGCATCGTATATTCTGCTGCGCAACTTCATCTGGGGCGACATCGACGTGCCTGGCTGGATGAGCACGATCATCATGCTCAACATCCTGTCGGGATTCACCTTCTTCGCCTTCGGCATGGTCGCCGTCTATCTCCTGCGACTCCTCCTGCGCTCGGAGCGCGCGCGAAGGGTCCTCGCCCACGTCGCGGCCGGCGTCACGCTGGTCCCGCTTCTCGCCGGCGATCTCTTCTGGGGGAT
>CAZADH010000380.1:0-4967 GCA_964483805.1 uncultured bacterium | reverse complement strand
GTTTGCCTACTCGCCCCAGAAAACGCTGCTGACCAAACAACAAAAAGAAAACAATGGCGTCAAGGATCAGATCAACAGACTGAAGGCCGCGTGTGACAATCTCGAAGGACTGAAGATCGAAGTCGCCGAACTGAAGAAGGGCACTGAATTGGTGGCCCGACAGTGTTACCGAAAATACGAAGCTCCGGTTTTTCTGCAGAACATCCGCGAGGTCGCCAAGCAAAACGGTTTGTCGATTCGCAGCATCAACCCGCTGCCGACCGTCCCCAAGAAGTTTGCCGAAATCCTCGAGTACGAAGAGTACCCGGTGCGCATTGCCTTTGAAGGCGACTTCATCCAGTTGGGCAAGTTCCTGCGTGCCATGGAACGCTATCCACGCCTCATCTACCTCAAGCTTCCCCCGCTCAAGCCCAACGCCAGCGGTTCGTTTCGCATGGACCTCGAACCATCGACGATTCTGATTCCCGAGAATTTCGGCGAATTGAAGCCTCCCGAAGAGGCACCTGAGGGCGGAGGCTGATCGCCCATGGGCGCACGAGTCTTCTTCCTCAGCTTGATCATTCTGGCCGTGGCCATGGGGGTCCACTACCAACGGTATGGCCCGAAAAAGGAGATCAAACCACGCAAACCGGTGACCATTCCCACCGACTCTCGCCGGATTCCCGTTCCCGACGATGTCACCTCGGGATCCGACGACGGGAATTTCGCCTCGGCTCCCATGAGTGCCGCCTCCGGCACCCCCTCAATGGACGACTTCCAACTCACCGCTTCATCGACGGGAATGGGTTCAGAAGGCGGATCCCACGGGGACGGTTCCGAAAATGCTGCGGGTTCGCACGAAACAGCCGATGTTAAAGGTGGCGCAGATCCAATTCTGCTCGCCTGGTCGAATCTCAATCGCAACCCATTCGAAGGATCACCCTATGAAAAAGTCCTCTCCGAAAAAAGGCAGAACCAAGGAAATGGCAGCGGCAGTGAAGAAGGCAGCGGGTCCCTGGCGGTAACGAAGAAACCGACCAAGGCACTCGAGGCCGGCTACTCCGGATCGATCATGCTCGACTCGGGCGTCGTCGCTTTCATCGGCCGCGAAAACTATCGGGTCAATGATCTCTACGAGCGGAAGAAGATCACCAAGATCGAGCCGACGCTGATCACGCTCGAAGACGACGAGGCGGTCTACCTGATGCCGTTCCGCAATTACAAGGTGGCCATTGCCTCCGACGGCAGCTACTCGATGATCGACGAGAACCCCAAGCAACTCCTGCGCTGATCAACAGGCGCCCAGGGGACGAGGCAGATCGGCACGGGATTGCAATCACGAGGCACTCTGACCATGCCAAGAACACGCTGGACCAAGGCCTTGCTCTTTGCCGCCTCCTTGTGCGCCACCTGGGCGCTCAATGGCTGCGCCCAGAAGACCTTCTTTCCAGCCGTATTGATGTCGGTCACCGCGGTCACTCCAGCCCGCCAGTCCCCATCTGGATCAGCATCGGCCGGGTATTCGGTGACGCCCGTGGCCATTTCGCTGCGCTCGGAGTCTGGTGTCGCCGCCTACCTGGTCGGGTATTCGATTGAGTATTCCACCAACCTCGGCGAGAAACTGACCAACCTCTCGCTGCCGCTCAAAACGGTCAGCCAACTGCTGCCTGCCAACGCGGTGACCGATGTTTCGCTCGATGTCTACTCGACGGCGCTGATCAACTACTATCGGGCGACACAATCTGCCATTGGCCCCGTCGACGCCACCATCACTCTTTTCATTCACGACATCAACGGCAACGACATCACCCGCCAGGCCCATTGCCTGCTCGACGGTCCGACCGCATAACCGCGAACTGGCCGCATCCGGTCACTGATCGGCCCCACCAACTGAGCAATACATCGCATTACGCGTTCGCGCGGTCTTCCTGCCCGGCCGTCTCCGCATTGACACACCCGGTCTTACCGCCTCGCGTCAACGCGAGAATGTGCCGATAGCTTGATGAGGAAGACTGTAGCCATCGACGGGAGAAACCCTCGTTGTTCGAAGTCCTGCGCAACAAAAAGACCCTGACCGCGGTCGTGCTGGCGGCCCTGCTGACCGCCCACATGCCCACGGCCAACGGTGGCGGCCGTCCGGGCAACTGGCTCGCCCTCCCCGGCCAGCAGACCAAGCGCATCAGCCCATCCCAACTGCGCCGTATCGCTCCGGCCATCGCGCGGCAAAAGCCGACCCCCGCTCCCGCCATCTCCCCTGGCGCCATGCCGCCCAGTACCGTTGCCCCGTCCATCGGTGCTACTCCCGATCTCGCCGGGGGTTCGCGCGCCTCGTCGCGAGGTCTGGGCGCCGGCCTCGATCGACCCGACCGTGGACCGGCGGACTGGCAACCTTCGGCCGCCGATGCACGCCGCGCCATCCCCTCGACCGCCAACGGGATGCCTGGCAACAACCAGATCGAAGCCCAGTGGCTTCCCGAATTGTATACCGACGTTCCCCAGGCCCAACCCCGGTTCCAGATTCCCATGTTGCCGACCACCCAGGGAACCAGCTCGGCCGGCGGTACCGGCGGCACCGGCGCCGGCCTCGTGCCGAATCTTGCGCCACCGCCGATGTCGGCCGCGTCCGGAACACCGCCCCGCACCCCCTATGGACTCGTCCCCCCTGGCGGCCCCCAGCCCACCCCACAAACCGGCATCCAGAGCATGGGAACAACCCTCGTTCTCCCCGAAGGTTCGAATAAGAAGATCAAAGCGATCAACTTCATCGATCAGGAAATCCGCGACATCATCCGGTCACTGGCAGACCTGGCCGAGATCAACCTCATGCTGGCCAACGACATTCAGGGTCGGGTGACCATCATGTTCCACGATGTCACCATCGCCGACGCCATGAACACCATGATGCGCAGCAGTTCGCCGCCACTGGTCTTCTCATGGGATGAGAACATACTTCGTATTTACAAATCAGACACCGCACCACTGGCACAACCAACCCTGTTCACCCTGCAGTATGCCAACGCTGCCGAAGTGAAGCCGATGGTCGACAAGATGCTGACCCCTCGCGGTTCGTGCGAAATCGACGCCCGTAACAACGCGCTGATCATCAAGGACACGCCGGACACGATTGCCACCATCCGCCAGGTCATGCCCGAACTCGACCGCAGCTCATCTTCGGTCGAGACCACAGCCAAACCCGTCACCGAGGTGTTCTATCTCGACTATGTCGATGCGACCAGCTTGCAGGCCCCCATCCAGATGGTCGCGCCCAATGCCCGCGTCCAGGCCTACAGTTCGACCTCGGCATCCATGGCCGGCGCCAGTGGTGGTGGCGGCGGTGGTCGCCAAGACATGATGATCATCACCGACACCCAAACGAATCTCGATCGGATCCGTGAAATCGTCGAGAAACTCGATCTTGCGCCGCAGCAGGTCATCATCGACGCCCACATCTTCGAGATCGACCTCAACGAAGAAGAACGCCTCGGCATCAACTGGCAGAAGCAGATCCCGATGCCGGGTGGTGATGGTACCAACATCTTCGACATGTCGATCGCACCAGAAACGGCCGACGCCGGCGGCACCGGCGTGTTCCGCTTCGGCACCCTGTCGGTCAACCAGTTCCGTGCCCTGCTCGCGATGCTCAAGACCAAGAGTTTCGCCAAGGTGTTGAGCAACCCAGTGATTACCACGCTCAACAACCGCTCCGCCAACATCACCGTCGGTCAGCAAATCCCTTACGTCAGCGGGTCGACGACCGACGTCAACGGTCAGGTCACCAACTCGGTCGCCCAGGCCAATGCCAACATCTCGCTCAACGTTACCCCCTCGGTCACCGGCAACGACGAAGTGTTTCTCAATATCAGCCCCTCGATCTCGTCGGTGCTCGGCTTCACCTCGCTCGGCGGCAACCAGACCCCCAACATCTCGAGCCGCAACGCGCAGACCCAGGTCATCGTGAAAAACAACCACACGATCGTCATCGGCGGTATGATCAAGACCGACAAGAGCGAAACCATCAGCAAGGTCCCGTATCTCGGGGATCTGCCGGGACTCGGTCGGCTGTTCCAGAATAAAACCTGGCGAGAAACCCGCAGAGAACTGGTCATTTTCATCACGCCGCACATTGTCACCGCCAGTGCCAATCACCGACCCAATCCGGCGACGATGGTCGGCGGCAACCAGCCCCGCTTGTCACTGCGGCCGTAACCCACGCCCACTCGCGGGTTACTTACATAGTATTACACCCTCGTGCTACCGGGCTGCTGTCCCCGAGCTGACCTCGATAGGGCAGAGCCAGCCCGACGCTCGTCTTACTGCGGGTTGGTGAAGAAACTCAGGATGTAACCGACCAGCACCCCAAACACGATCCAGAACAGACACCCAGAACACCCACAACACCCACCCTTGTCGGAGAAATCGGCCCTGGGGTTCTCAGAGACCGGATCAAGACTCAGGGACAATGGTCGGCGGTCGGCCTTGCCACGTCGCGGGGCGGCCCGTTCTGTGGCCGCCTTCTTCTCGGTCCTCGGCGCCACGACCCGCTCATCCTGCCGTCGAACCGCGGACAGGGTCACTGGTTCGTCGGCCAGAGAACTCGCCCGCCGGTCGCGCTGCCGCACTGACGTCGGCGACGCATCGCCGTCGCGTTGACCGCCGCCGACATCCCAGACCGGCAACGGTGTGTCGCAGAAGTGGCAGATCAGCGCATCGGCCGGATTGTCTTCGCGACACACGGAACACCTTGTCGTCGGCCCCGATGCCCCTTCGTCGACCCTGACCGATGTGTCAACACGTTGTGTTGCATCCACCGTCATGGCCGACGCCGACAGGTCGACGTCGACCGGGGCCGGCGTATCAAATGCCGCCCCCAGATTGAAGTCGGCTGCCGTGGACCCACCATCGATTCTCGTCGGCATGGCCACCGCGACCGGCGGCCCCACCACGGCGCCCACGCCAAGATCGAGCGCCGCGGGCAGCGGGTCGACCCG
>CAZADH010000379.1:0-4968 GCA_964483805.1 uncultured bacterium | reverse complement strand
GGGCAGTGCAAACGACCCGCCCGCGCACGATGCGCGTAGTGGGCGTTTGCCGCCACGATGGCGGCCCGAAACGCCAGTTTCGGGCAGTGCAAACGACCCGCCCGCCAGGGATGGCGCAGTGGGCGCCCGGACCCAGGACAATACGCGATTATCGATGCACCGGGGCGTGGGGTGTCGCAACGGGAAGGCGCGGCCCGCGCCAGCGAATCTGATACTTGGCGCACACTTCGGCGTCTTCACGGTCGACCTCCGGCCAGATGAAGCGCACGAGGTTCGCGTATTTCGGGTCGACCTTGAGGCCGCCGCATTTGCCGGCGTGCGAACCGCCCTTGATGACCGCCTCCCAGGCAGCTCGCCCCGAGTATCCGTGCCGATCGCGCAGGTAGCGGGCGATGATCGCGCCGGTGCGATCGGCGCCCCACTGGCAATGAACGTAGGCTTTGCCGGCGATCAACTGGAGCATCTCGGCCCACTCGGCAGCCGTGGGCACCTTCTCAGCATGCATGGCGAAGCGCCGCACCTGCAGATTCAGCCCGGGCGCCAACTGCTCGATCACCCTGATTTCGCTGTCGTCACGCGGGATGTTGAGGCAGATGACGGTGGTCACCCCGAGCGACCGCAACGCCTCGAGATACGCGCGCACCTTGGCCGGCGGATTCTTCGGCGCTTTGGGCGCGCTCAAGCTACCGCCGGCATACAATATATTGTCGATGGCCCGAAAATTGTAGGGCCAGACCCCGTTGCCGCCGACATCGTCGTACTTTACGCAGGAAGGCGCCGTGGCGGCCGGTGCCGCGGCGGCCGGTGCCGCGGCGGCCGATGCCGCGGCCATCGTCGTGGCGCCAACGACCAGGACGACTGCGAGCAGCCACCACAAACTGGTCCGACGCCCGCGCGAGCGCGATGGCGGGTTACCGAGCCGCCACGCCGCCTCGAGGCCCACCGGCGAGCCAACTGCGGACAAGCCCTCCGCCGTAATACATATCGGGTATTTACGCATCACCGTCCGCCTTTGGCCCCGCCCTTCGCAGCCGGTTTCTTTTTCTTCTGCAACACGCGCTTACCGCGCTGGGCGTAGCTCGCGCCCGGGCGCCAGGGCGCATCGGCCGGAATCGCCTTCTTGCGCCGGGCTGCGGCCTGGGCGCGTTCTTCCGCTTCGGCCATCTCGGCGCGTTTGGTCTCGTCGACCTCGATGCGGCGTTTCTTTTCGGGGTTCGACTTGAAGAGAATGATGACCCGCCCGATGGTGCGGATCAGCGTCGCTCCGGTGGCCGCGACGATCTCGTCGGCAACCTCGTCATTCTCGGCGTGGGCATTCTCGAGCACCTTGACCTTGATCAGTTCCTGGGCGACCAGGTTTTCACGAATGGCCTGCACGGTTTCGCGCGTCACCCCCGATTTGCCGATGCGGACGACCGGCTCCAGCTCGTTGGCCAGACCTTCGAGATATTTGCGCTGCTTGGACGTCAATTGCATGTTCAACCTCGATCTTGAGATGTGACCGAGAGGATACCCCGTTGCCCGGCAATTCGCAAAACCGAAGCGCGACGGCGGCAGGCTGACCGGGCGCCGATCCTGATGCCTGGCGCTCCGGCCACCGCCCGGGCTGCATCGGCCAGCCACCACTGCTATACTGACTGAGTGAATACCGAGGCAAGACCCGAGCCAACGACACCGGGGCCTGACGCCGGCACCGGCAGGGTCGGTGCGTCATGAAGTTAATGCCGCGCTTGAACCTGCACAATCTGTACGCCATGCTGCTCGCACTCGCGTTCGTGCCGGTGGTGATCGCGACCTCCGTCCACGTAAACTCGCACCAATACAGTGACCTCGAGCAATTGCGTCTCGATGCCGAGCATCTCGGGCAAATCACGGCCGACCGGGTGGCGGCAACGATCGAGGCGACGCGGCAGTTTCTCACAGTTCTGGCCGAGAACGAATGCATTCGCCAGATGAACGGGTCTGATTGCGAGCATCTGCTGCATGCTTTGAGTGCGCAGGTCCCCGGCTACGGTAACTTCGGGGTCGTGCGCGCGGACGGTATTGTTGCGGCCGGGCTGCTGCCGATGTCGAGCACGACCCGCGACGTCTCCCGGCACGTCGCATATCTTCGCCTGCAACGCGAACGCCGATTCACCATCGGCAAGGTCGGCATCGGCCCGATCACCGGCAAACCCGGCATCAACCTGCTGCTACCGCTCGGAGACACCAGCGGCACCGAGCCACTCGCCAGTGTCTTCGTCGCCCTCGACCTCGATGTCATACATCGGATTACGTCTGATATCGCCTCCTCGGCCGACAAGACGATTTCGGTCATCGACGACGAAGGCACGACGGTCAGTCGCTACCCCAGTCCCGTGTCATGGGCGGGCAAGACGCAGCCAGCCTTTGCCATCGCATCTTTGCCCGCCCTCGTCCACGGCGAGTTTTTCGAAGCCATTGGCATCGATGGCGTGCCGCGCTTCTATCAACAACACGCCGTCGCCAACGCCAACGGTCGCCTGCGCGTCCTGGTGGGATTTTCGAAAGACCGTGTGCTCGCCGAGATCAACCGCACCTGGTGGGTGAACGTTCTGCTGATGCTGGTCATCAGCGGCATGGCCCTGGTGACCACCTGGGTCGTTGGGCGGCGAGAATTCATCGAACCCCTCGATCGCGTGATGAAGGCCGCGCGGCAACTGGGTACGGGCGACCTCAGAGCGCGGGCCGATCTCGTCCACGGGTTGGCCGAGATCCGCGAACTGGGATCGGCCTTTGACGGCATGGCCGGAGCGATCGAACAGAAACAGACCGAGATTCGTCAGATCACCGCCGATCTCGAGACGCGCGTGCGGGAACGCACCGAGCAACTCACCGATACGATCGACCTCAACAACAAAATGTTCGCGTTGTCGATGATGGGTATTGCCGTGTACCGTGCCACTGGGCAAGCCGTGTTTGCGACGCCGCGATTGGCTGAAATACTGGGCGGAACCATCGAGGCTGTCCTCCAGCAGAATTTTCGCGAACTCGAACCCTGGAAGGCCTCCGGGTTGCTCGAGGCCGCCGAAGAAGCTTTGACCAGTCGCGCCGCAGTGTATCGCCAGGTTCATCTCACGACGAAGTACGGCCGCGACTGTTGGCTCGACTGCCACATGAATGCCCTGATCAACAAAGGAGAACTGCATTTACTGGTGATGGTGGTCGACGTCACCGAGCAGAAACAACTGGCGCGCGATCGCGACTTCTTCTTCAACGAAACGCTTGACATGGTTTGTATTGCTTCGCTCGACGGCTACTTCAAGCAGGTCTCGCCAACGTGGTCGAAAACTCTGGGGTGGTCGGCAGAAGAACTCACCAGTCGGCCGTATCTCGATCTGGTCCATCCCGAAGACGTTCCGGCCACGCTGGCCGAAGCCGCCAAACTCGCCAGCGGACAGAATGTGATCGGTTTCGACAACCGGTATCGCTGCAAAGACGGCTCGTGGCGGTGGCTGTCGTGGCGGACGACCGTTTCGCTCGAACACCGGCAGGCCTACGCCATTGCCCGCGACATCACCGAAGCAAAAGAGACCCAGAAACGTCTCGACGAACTCAACCACCAATTGGCCCTGCGGACCGAGCAGGCAGAGGCTGCCAACCGGGCAAAGTCGGAGTTTCTCGCGAACATGAGCCATGAGATCCGCACGCCAATGAACGCGATTCTCGGGTTCTCTGAGCTACTCGCCTCCCAAGTGACCGATCCGAAACTGGCACGGCATCTCGCGGCCATCCGCTCGAGCGGCGCCACACTGTTGTCGTTGATCAACGATCTGCTCGACCTGTCGAAGATCGAGGCGGGGCGGCTCGAACTCCACCCGGCAACAACCGATGTCAGAGGATTGGTCCGTGACCTTGCCGAGACTTTTGGTCCGCGTTGCCGCGAACGCAACCTGACCCTGGTCGTCGACGTCGACCCCAGCGTGCCTGACGGCATGTGGCTGGACAGTCAGCGGGTGCGACAAGTCCTGCTCAATCTCATGGGCAACGCGGTCAAATTCACCGAAAAAGGGACGATCACGCTTGGGGGCCGGGTCGAGCGCGCCGAGGATGGCAGCGACGAGAGCGGTGCAATATTGACACTGTATGTCATCGACACCGGCATCGGCATTCCTCGCGACGAACTCGAAGTCATTTTCGGTGCGTTCCAGCAGCGACGCGGGCAAAACCAGGCACAGTATGGCGGCACCGGTCTCGGGCTGACGATCAGCCGACGCCTGGCGCAATTGATGGGCGGCCGCATCGACGTCACCAGTCAGCCTGGCGTCGGATCCGAGTTCCGTCTTGTCGTCCCCACGCAGGGGACAGCCGGCCCGCCCACCGCCGCATCGGCACCGGTCACCCACCCGGGCCTCGGTGTCGACCGCTGCCATGTGCTCGTTGTCGATGATACGGCCCACAACCGGGAACTGCTGGCGGCGATGCTCGCCGGCCCCGGCGTGACGATCAGCGAGGCCGAGAACGGTGTCGAGGCACTGGCCGAATTCGACCGCCAACGCCCCGACTTGGTTCTTCTCGACGTGCGCATGCCGGTCATGGACGGACACGAAACAGTGCGCCGACTGCGGACACGCACAGATGGGCGAGCGGTGCCGATCATCGCCATCACCGCCGCGGTACTGGGGGACGCCGAACAAGCGGCGCTGGCGGCCGGATTCGACGCGTTCCTGCGCAAACCCGTGTCTCGTGAGCAGTTGCTGCCGCTGGCCGCCTTGCTGCTCGGTCGTGCCAGTGGTAGCGACAAAGGCGAGGAAACCGCGCCGTCGCCGCGTGCCGCGCCTGCGGTGGCGCACTGTCGGCCCGATCCCCGCTTGCTCGAACTTCTGCGACACGACGTGGTCCCCGAATGCACGCAGTTCCAGAACCGCTTGCAGATCTCGCGCCTGCGTGCTCTGACAGACCGCGTCGAGAAGTTGGCAGATGAGTTCGCCGATGACGCTCTGCGGCATT
>CAZADH010000378.1:0-5033 GCA_964483805.1 uncultured bacterium | reverse complement strand
CCAGCCTTCGGACGGATTGCGGACGGTGGGGCCGGGGTACTTGGTTGTGCCTCGGTACCATGTGAACCACTCCGAGAGATCGAGCGTCGGATTGGTGGATGTGAAATTGCCGATTCCCCACAGGGTCTCCAACACGCCATTGCACGCGAACGATACACAGGTTCCATAGGGCCCCTGGTCCCTGACGGGGGTGACGTAGTTTTTGCCATTCACATTGGTCCACGTGAATTTGGTCGGATATCCGTCTCCCCGAATTGCGGCGGCTTTCCGGTTGGCGGTCGGCAGAGTGGCAGTTCCTGAACCGTTGCCGCCCGGGCCGCGCAGCACGGGCAAGCTGGCCACACGGTCTGGTGCAGGAGCGACGAACTGTGCGCGGCAGAGAGCTCGGGCCCTTTCTTCGTTGATCTCCGTCGTGATACTGGTTGTCCCGACCGTGAACTGTATGTTGGGGTCGTTGGCTGTCGCCGACGCGAGTGCCTGCTGCACCGTGCTCAACGTCAAGTTCCAGACCGGCGCATTGTTTTGCTCAGCCGCGACCGGGTTGACGGAATCCTCATACCTACCGCCAACCCGGCAACCGACGATTCCGACTGCCGCAACGATGGCAACGATGGCGACTCCGACCAGGAATTGGCGACGTATGGACGGCGTATGCATAACGGGCTCCCTCCACGAATGACACTGACTCAATTTTGTCGCCATTGTAAGGAGGCGCAGATCCGTTTGACAATCAGGGAAATCCCTAACAGGGAGTTCAGGGAAATCCCTGAATGAGCGTTGCAAAGCCTTTTGCACAGACGACCGGCGCGTTAGGGGAAGGATCGAATGCCGCGAGAAGAAACGTTTGTGAATTGTAATCAACCGAACGTGTTGATAACGCCGCCATTGACCGCTCACCCGCCGCCCGCTTACACTCGGGGCCATGATCATCAGTGAGAACGTTGGCCTGCCTTGATGCGCACGCCCCTCGTCGTTCGACTCCGGGGTGTCGGCCGACCCCTCCTCGCAATGCTGGTCGGGGTTCTTCTCTTGATCGCAGCACCGGGATTGCGTGCCGCGGCCGCGAGTGCCACCGCGACCCTGGGCGGTCCCGACGTGGCGTTGCCGAAAGCGGGGCCGTGTTCAGAGGATTCCTGCGCATCCGCAACGCGATGGCCGGGTGATGACACACAGAACCGGAGTGACGATGTGAAATACACGATATTGCTTCATCTGGACGCGATGGCCAAGGTGAAGACCTGGCGGACCGCGCTTCACGGAGGCAAACCTGCTGGCCGGCGCTTCGCCGCGCGCCTCGCGGGGCGCGATCAAGCTCGCCTGACTGACGAGAGGTTCATCGAGGAACTGGTCAACACCAAACCCCCGCAGATCTTTGCCGAGAGCGCCGTGGTCGGCGACGGTTCCGACTGGACGCCCGAGGAGTTGTCGATTCTCGGCGACATCGTGATCGCCGTTCCGGTGACCGTTTTCGACAATGGCCTGCATCGCGCGCCGAAGGCACACGAACCCCCGTTCTCAGCGACGTTGCTGTTTGTCCCTGGAGCCCTCTTGCAGAACGGGTTCGGCAAGCCGGCCGCCGATGAAGCCGAGGTGGTGCGCTCGGGGCAGATCGACGTGCCCGCGTTTCGAGCCCTGTATGCCCGGCGCTTGCTGCCGGCTTTCGCCTACGCCAGTCGCACGGCCGCAAGGGCCGGTCGCCGGGCGCTGATCACCGTGCCGGGACTGGGCTGCGGTATGTTCGCTGGCCGCTTCAAAGGAACCCTCGGCGCACTGCTGCGCGACGCGATTGCGGCCATGCTCGAGCACAACGGCAGCCTGCTGGAGTTCGTAAAGACAGTGTATTACGATCCGTATGACGAGTGCGACAATGAACGCCGCAAGATCGGTGATGTCGACTGGCTGGTGCGGCCGCTGCAGCGCGGCAACCAGGCCAGGCCGCAATTGTGCCGACCATCGGCCTATCAGGAACCCGGCGATGACTTCAGCGACTGCGACCTGTTCAGCGTCGTCGCCTGGGATCACGTGTCGTGGCCCGGCAACGACTTCTATGGCGGTTCCCGCGCTACCGACGACGGCGTCAAAGCCGCCGCCACCAGCGCCATGACAACGATGACCGGCATCGCCGGTCAATACAACAGCAAACTCTGTCAATACGACCCGCCCCACCCTTTCCGCACATGGAGCGAGGTCGTCGAGAAGAACCGCCTGCAGATCAAAGTGCGTGGCAATCTGCTCGTGGTGCCGTAGAGGGAGTGGAATAAAGGGACGTATGACTTAACTCTGTGAGTCTGTGTGTCCCCGTGCGAAACCGCTGCGGACGCTTGTTGCGTGATGAGTCGTTGATTTTTTGAAACCGGTGCAATTCAGTGAAATAGGTGCGCGACAGCCTCTTCAGTAGCCTGTTTTCGATGAGGCCACGTTTCGGGGACACCCAGCGGTCTCGAGTTAAGTCGTACGTCCCCGAAATCTGTTTCGTGCTACCTCAACAGCGGCAGCACATGCTCGGGCGTCACCCATTCGGCGTCGGCGAGGCGCTCGAGGAACGGTTCGACGTCTTTGCGAACAGTGGCCCAGTCCGAGTGCCGCAACCGGGATGCGAGAATCCGTTTCCATGATGTGGCGGTCGGCAATGGCGCTTCCCATCCGGTCTGCTGGAGAGACGCCCGCAGCAGTTCGAGGTTCGGAGCGGGCCAGGTGCGATCGGCCAGATACCAGGCGAGATCGAACACGTCTCGCCCCTTGAGATAGGGGCGAGACAGCAGCGCGTGGAGCTTTCCCGCGAGCAGTGAAGCACGGTCGTGGTGCGACAGGTTCAGCATGACGTGACGCCGCAACAACGTCGTCTCAATGCCTGCACCCGACGGCGGGCGCGTATCGATTTCGATCTTGATGGCGAGTGTCTCGTCCGATCGATTGGCGATTCCGAGCGCGCGTGGCAATCCGCGGAACTTGATGAACGCCGCGTGGACCACGCGACGTTCGTTCACGGCAACCTCGCACGCATAGTTCTCGTTCGCGAACCGCGCCTTGACTGCCTGCAACGCGTCACGAAATGACACCGCCTGCGCACCCCCGATGAGAGCGAAGTCCAGATCCTCTGAAAACCTGGGTAATTGATACAGGAACCGCAGGGCCGTGCCCCCACAGAATGCCCATGCTCGAAACGCCCCGGCCATTTGCAGGGACTCGAGAATTCGGGTCTGCAGATACTCGCGAGCAAGGTTGCGCTTGGCCACGACATCTTCAGCCGCGGTGACGATTTGCGTCAGATGATCGATCATAGCTCGTCGAACGCCTCGTTTTCTTGGTGGGCGATCTCTGCGATCGCCTGCGCGGCGCGCTGCAGTTTGGGCGAGCCGGCCGAGCGGGCAAGGGCAGCGAGGCGCGTCTGGTCGAGGCGCTCGAGGTGTTGCAGCCGAAGCTCGTGCAGAAATGCAGGCGTATCACCGCCGGGCGTCAGCGCAATCAAGTCGAGGAGTGCCTTCTCGGGATGGGCCATGAAGCAGGGTTGACCGTCGATCTGCGTCTCGACGAATCCGGTAAACCAGGTTTTCTTCACGTGGCGGAAAACGAAGCTGCCAACCGGTGTGTCGTGCCGTTGCGGTCGGCCGGTCGTGACACTGGTCACCACCGGCACCGCCTCAGGAATCAGTCCATGCCATGCGAGTGCGGCCTGCATGCTGACATACGATGGCAATACGATGCGATTGGCCAGGTGAAACAAGTTCAACGGACACTTGCGCCACGGTTGGTTCAACACGTACACCCCGCGCCGCAACTGGATCAATCGCCCCTGCCGCGTCCAGCGGGTGAGGTCCTGGCGCGCCGCCGCAACCGACCGCCCGGCCGTGAGCAACCACGCCGAGTGGATCAACGGCTCGTTGCCGAAGGTGGCGAGGAGATCCTTGAAGTGCATAGCAATAAGATATAGAAAACTATCACTTAATGCAACCAACACCGAGAATTGGAAAGTGGGGACGTACGACTCAACTCAGTGAGTCTGTATGTCCCCGTGCAAAACCGCTGTGGAAGCTCGTTGTGGGATGAGTCGTTGATTTTTGAAGCCGGTGCAATTCCGTGGATTGGATGCGCGAAAGCCTCTTCAGTAGCCTGTTTCGATGAGCCGACGTTTCAGGGACACCCAGCGGTCTGGAGTAAAGTCGTACGTCCCTGAAAAGGCGGATGCCGTCTCACCAGACGGTTTTGACCTTCTTGAAGGCGCGGATCTTGCGATCTTTGGTGACCAGGGTTGCGTTCAGCATCTGCGCCGTGGCGATGATCATACGGTCGGCCGGGTCGGGGTGCACCGACGGAGGGAGCAGAACGGCCTTGATGGCGATCGGGTTCGAGACGGGTACGAAACTCATGAACGGCAAGCGTTCGCAGCGAACCACCCATTCGTTGACATCCATGGCCAGTTCGAGGCGGCCCCGTGCGACGAGCATGGTCATCTCCCATACGCTCATCGACGACACACGTATTTCGCGGTTTTCCCGCGCCTGATCGATCACCCGGCGGGCAGTCTCAGACAGTTGTTCGGGCGAACTCAGCCACCAGATCCAGGCGTGGGTATCGAGAACGATCACTTGAGCTGCTTCCAATCACCGAGGCCGACCGGGGCCAGTGGGTCGTCGAAACGCAGCACCTTCTCGCGGAACGGCGCGAGGTCATCTACTTCTTCGCCGTGATACGGCAGGATCTTCAATACGGGTCTGCCCCGGTCCGTGATGATGAGCGGTTCGCCCGTCGCCTCGACGTTGCGCAAGAGCTCGAGCACATGCGGTTTGAACTTGGATTTCGAGATTGCCGTTGTCATCGCTGGCCCTCCATTATGACCATGGTCATTATACCATGGTCACAAACATCAGGCGGAGAGATCGTGACGAAAGTCTTATCGCACTGCGGTTCTGCGTGCCGGGCTGAAGTCGCTGTAGGATGCAGTTGTGAACTCGGGGACGCATACTTCTATTGAATATGAGTATGCGTCCCGAATGGTACTAAGTTAAGCACCCTCGGCCCTCTTGCCGCGATGT
>CAZADH010000377.1:0-5068 GCA_964483805.1 uncultured bacterium | reverse complement strand
CGGCGCCGCCACCCCCCGTCGCGCCGGCGCCGCGCCCCGGGCGACCGCCGGTGCGGCCACGGGACCGCCGCGGGCCACGCCCGTGCCGACGGTCAGCACATCGCGGGTGCTGATCAGGCCAACCACGGCACTGCCGCTCACCACCGGAATCAGCTCGACGCCCGCCTGCACCATGCGCCGGCGCACCTCGAGCAACGCCGCATCAGGGGTGCAGGTGACCGGCACCGTACCGAGCAACAGGCGCCCGACACTGAGCGCACCCAGGTCGAGGTTGACCGCCCGCTCGAGGTCGTGCCGCGTCAAGACCCCCACAAGATTTGTCGATACGCCCAGCGTCACCACCAGGCCCGGGGTCTGAAACCGCTGCACCCGACGCCACGCCTCTTGCACCGTCGTCCCGTCCGCCACCGTGGGCGGCGGCGTCTGCATCACTGTCGCCGCGGTCTCGGCTGGCGGCATGACCGAATCGAGCAGATCGAGCACCCGCGCGTGCACAGCATCGACGGTCGTTCCCGGCATGAGCACCGTCAACCAACGGTGGTGCCACTGCGGATTCAGGTGTTTCCAGGCCCGCGCCAGATCGGTGCCCGGCAGGCGCGAGCGCGCCCACAGGCGGACCCGGCCGGCCGTGAGCAACGCGATCACGAAGACCCCTTCGGGTTCCTGTCGCGACCACAACGCATCGAGCACCTGGATCACATCGCCGACCGGATGGCGCACCCGCACCACCGCCAGCGTGATCGGCCAACCACGGATGCGCTGTTCCTCGAGCCGATGCTGCAACTCATCGAGCAGCGCCCGCTGATCGGCCCGCCAGCCAAGATCGACGCCCAATCCGATGTGCCGCACGGCCAACGGACCCGCACGCAACCGGTCGAGGGCAGCCAGATCGGTTGGCGTCGCCCGCCCCGCCCACAAGCCCGCCGTGCGTTCGACCACCGCCCGCGCCATGGCGAGGCGTTCGCCGTCGTTCAAGCCGTCGAGCGCAGGCGCCATCTCGGGCAGCAACTGCGCTACCAGACTCATCGCGACCACCGGCCGGTGCTCCGTCGGCAACGGCAGACGGGGCCGCCGTCGCGACCAGCAGATCACGCGGGGGCGGTGACGCGACAATACATCGACAATACCTCGTATTGCTGCCGGCGCCGAGACCTCGACGAGATGAACCTCACGCAGTTGCGACCAGTCGAGGTCGCCGCGGGCGACCACGACGCCATGTCGCCCCGTCGACGCCACCCCGGTGACGCCCAGCAGACGACGCCAGGTGGCGGCGGCGTTGTCGGCCAACCGCGGCGGTTCGAGCACGCGCCGCGTCGGTTCGAGGCGCAGCAGCATCCAGGCGGCAACCACCGCGTCGAGATCGGCGCCGATGGGCAATACGACGAGACTGGCAATCATGGCAGATCAGGCACTGCTGGCCACCGGCGTTACCGCCAGCGGTGTCAGGCCGGCGCCCCCGCCCGTCGCTCGCGCCGCAGGATCTCGAGCAGCACCTGGACCAATGCCGGATCGAGCTGGGTTCCCGAGGCCTTGCGCATCTCCTCGACCACCTTCGCATACGGCAACGCCTTGCGATAGGGGCGGTCCGCGATCATCGAGTCGTAGGTGTCGGCCACCGCGAGAATCCGCGCTCCCAGCGGAATCTTCTCGCCGGCCAGGCCCAGCGGATAACCGGTACCGTCGAAGCGCTCGTGGTGATACAGGGTCAACGGCGCGATGTCGCGCAAGAAATCGACCCGCTCGATGATGAACGCACCGTGACGGGGGTGTTCGCGAATCAAATCGCGCTCCTCGACCGTCAGTTCTCCGTCTTTCGAGAGAATGCGGTCGTTGATGCCGATCTTGCCGATGTCGTGCAACAACCCCGCATACTTGATCGTCTCGATCTCGCCCTCGTTCAGGTGCAACTCGCGGGCAATCTTGACGGCCATCTCCATGACGTTCTTGCTGTGCCCGTGCGTGTACGCGTCTTTGGTTTCGATGGCCGCCGCCAGGGCGGTGACGATCGCCAGGTATTGCTCTTTCATCCGCGCGTACAGCCGGGCGTTCTCGATAGCGATGCTCGCCTGCGACGCAAACGTCGACAGCAGGTCGATCTCTTTTTGCGTGAAGTCGCGCGGCTTGCTGGTGTACACCGAAATCACCCCAATCGCCTGGCTGCGCTGGCAGATCGGCACCGCCAGCAGGCCGGCCAACCGCTCACGGCGGACCAGCTTGATGTGCCGTGTCCGCGGGTCTTTACGCAGGTCGACCACCGAAATCGCTTTGCGCGTATGCACCGCTTCACCCAACAAACCCTCACCCACCTTGACCGGCGTGGAGTTCAAAAAGGTACGCGACAGCCCGCGCGACGCGCGGATCTCGAGATACTCGCCCTTGGCGTCGATCAGCCGCAACTCGCACCGCAACGCATGCATCATGTCCATCGAAAAATTCACGATGCTCGACAACACTTCATCGAGAACGAGCGTCGACGTCAGCGATTGGCTGATTTCAAACAACACCGACAACTCGTCGAGCCGGCGTTCGAGGAACAACCGGATCTTGATGTTCTCGATGGCGGTCGCCAGAATCGTCGCCAATGTGGTCAGGCCACGCAGGTGATCGCGCGAGAACGCATTTTCGCGCGTCGACGACAGGTTGATCAGGCCGATGTTCTGGCCCTGAACGACCAGCGGCACCGTCATGAACGACCGCAACGACCGGCGGAACGGCGGCTGCACCAGCCCTCCCTCCTTGGCCGGCAGAAAAATCTGTTGCGACCGCACCAGGCGCGGCGGCCGCTCGCGCAGGGTCCGCGTCACGTCGTCGATGTGCGTGGTCAGTCCCTCGAGGCTGCGCGGCGCCAGGGGCCGGTTGCTCACGAAGTAACGCGTCTCTTCGTCGTTGTTGAAGTGCGTCACCACGCCCAGATCGGCGGGCACGATGCGCCCCAGATACTCGAACGACAAGCCGATCAGGCCCTCGAGGGTCTGCACCGCCGAAAACCGTTTTGCCAGTTCGTGCAGCCGCCCCATCTCGTTGAGCCGGGTTTCCCGTTCGTCAACCAGCTTGCGGTGCTCAACCGCAACTGCCGCCAGATTCGCGAACACGGTGGCTTCTTCAAGATCGTTGCCGGTGAACGTCGCCTGCCGCTGCGTATTGGCCAACACCATCACGCCCAGACATTGATTCTCGGTCTTCAGCGGCACGATCACCGCCGCCAAATACGGCACCCCGACGAACGACGGGTCGTGCAGCGCACTGACGAACAAGCGCCGCTCGCGATCGAGGAACACCTGGCGCAACAGACGCGCCTCTGGCGACATCGCGGCCTCGCTCGCCTCGCTGCCGTTGGCCTGCGTCAGCGGCGCAAAGCCGAACTCGCCGGCGCTCGTCAGGGCGGTACGCCGCTCGGGGCACGGGATCTGCCGCGGCCGCGACCGCCGCTTGCCCTGCGCCACCGCCAACCGCAACTCGAACGACTCCGGATCGGTCAGACACAGGTACCCTTCGTCGGCCCGCAACGCCGCCACCGCCGAGCCAAGAATCAGCTCGAGCAGTGCCGTAACGTCGGCCCCCGGCCGCGACATGGCCAACGAGATGGCCGACAGCCGCGACAACCGGTCAAAAGTCGGGTCCACTGCGGTCATCGGCCCCCCGGCCCGCCACTGTCGCCCATGCCCAGTGCCTTGCGCACCTCGGCAATCAGCTCGGCCGGCTCGAACGGCTTGGTCAAGAACGCCCGCGCCTTCGCCAGATGCTCGGCCATGGTGCGATCGATCATTTGCCCCGAAGCGGTGAGAATGATCGTCGGAATCCCGGCAATTGCCGGTTCCCGATTCTTCGCCTGCACCACGGCCCAGCCGTCCATCTCGGGCATCAGTACGTCGAGCAACAACAGGTCGGGCTTCTCACGCCGCATCACCTCGAGGCCTTCGGCTCCCGTTTTTGCCTGCAACGTCACGAAACCGGCCTTCTTCAGGACCATGGCGAGCACGAGTTGGATCTCGGCATCGTCATCGACCACCAACACCCTTTTTCCCGTCTCGGTCATCTGTCTCCCCCACCGCCACCCTGCTGTATTGACATTATACACATAATGTATTTCTCACCGACGCTCCAGTGCCTCGGTCGCCGCCGCCGGCGCAGCCACCGCTGTCGGCTCGGCCGCCACCGCCCGGATCTGCACCTGCTGCACCGTTGGCCCGGTAAACACGCAAACCTGGTTGCGCCCGTGCTCTTTGGCGTGATACAAGGCCAGATCGGCCGCTTCGATGATCTCGCTCGGTTTGGCGCAGTTCGTGTTTGCCGTGCTGCACAAGCCCAACGACAACGTCACCTTGAGCATCTGGTCTTCGTGTGCCACCGCACTGGCTTCGACTGCCTGCCGCACGCGTTCGCCAAAGTGAGCCGCACCCTCGAGCGAGGTCTCGGGCAGGATGACAACGAACTCTTCACCCCCGTACCGCGCCACCGTGTCGATCTTTTCGCGGGCATTGTTGACGAAGATCTTCGCCACATGCGTCAACACCCGATCGCCGAGCTGATGGCCCCAGGTGTCGTTGAACTTCTTGAAGTGGTCGATATCCATGATCATCAAGGTCATCGGCGTGTTGTAGCGGCGGGAACGGGTCAGTTCCTGCTCGAGGGTGTCTTGAAAATACCGGTGGTTGTACAGACCGGTCAGCGGATCGGTAAACGCGAGCTTCTCGGTGCGTTGATGCAGCATCGCGTTTTTCATGCTCGCCACCAGCAGGTTCTGGAACTCGAGCGTCACATCCTGATCGCGCCGTTCCAACAAGTCTTCTTTGTCGCTGGTCAGGTGAATGAGACCGACGATCTTGCCCGCCAGAATCACAGGAAACGAGAGCTTGCCGCGCAACGACTCGATCTGTCGCCCCGACCGCCCGGACCGCGGTGGCCCCGGCGCCCAGCACTCGAGCTTCATCGGCGTGTCGCCCGAAAAAGGCACCTCGGAAGGAAACTCGCGAAAGATGCGCCGGATGTCGTCGACCACCTCAGCCATGATCTTGTCGGCCAGGGGGCGCGACGGCTGGATGATCAACCGGTACTCGCCTTCGAGATT
>CAZADH010000376.1:0-5146 GCA_964483805.1 uncultured bacterium | reverse complement strand
ACCTGTGCCGCGAGCCGAGCGGGGGCGCGTGCCCCCGCTCACTGAGATGTTACGTTGCTCAGTGAGTCCGCTCGGGTACCGAGCGGCAAACAAGGCGGGTCACGAGGCGGCAGACCCGGTGCGGGCGCGTTCGACGACCGCACGCATTACCGTGAGGGTCGTTGCCGGCAGTCCGGAGGCTTCGTTCATCCACGTCATCAATGGCGCGACGACGTCGCCGACCCCGGCCATGTCGTCGGCGACTGCGCTCACGAGTAGATCGCCAAGCCGTCGCCATTGCGGCGCCAGATCGGTAGGCAGTGCCCGGTCGATCTCGCCGGCCAGGCGAGCGAACGTCGCGTCATCGATGTATTTACGGCGTATGTCATCGAGCATAGCGGCCGCCCGGTGCAGGCCGCGATAAGCAGCGGCCTTCTCGGGGATTTCCCGGGCCAGTTCCTCGTGCAGCAGGCGCAGGTGGGCGACCATGGTCGTGCGCGGCATGCCGCGTGCCGCCAGCAGGTTGGCCAACCACACGATTTGTTGGTCGAGCAACGGTTGCTCGAGTCGGGCCATGGCCACCAACCAGGCGGAATCACTGGCGGCAAACCGCCGACCTCGCTCGCCGTAGCGGCGTTCGTAGTAACCAAACTCATGCCAGCACGCGCGGGCGGCCGTTAGAGCGCACGCGATCTCGTGCGGGTCGGTCGGGATTTCGTGGTTGCCGGCCTCGGGGTTCAGCGAAACGACGTGATACCCCAGCATGCTCTCGTCGAGCGGATGCAGGGCGGCGAAGACCTCGACCAGTGCCGTGAACATTTCGCGCGCCCCGGCGATGACCTGTTCCTGTTCGGTGGGTCCCTGGGCCGATCGGCGCAGAAGATCGAGGAACGTTGGCCAGTCCGGGTGATCGGGCGCATCGATCGAGTGCAGGTAGGCTGTGCCTTCGCCGCACTTCAGGGCAAGGGCGCGCTCGACTAGCGGCGCGATCACCCGGCCGCCATTGGTCGAGCCCTCGACCGTGTAGATTGCGCCGAGCAGGCGGAAAGGATCGGTCAACGCCTGCATCATGATGGTGTCGGCGCTGCGCAAAGCGGCGCGCACCGCGGGGACGACATCGCGGACAATGGTATTGCTAAAGTATTGCAGATCGTTCAGGATCGCCGGCAATCGGGTAGGCATCAGGCGCAGCAGTTGGCCACCCGGCCGGTCGGGCCCGAAAACGTGGGCTGTCTTGTCACCCACGGCTCCGCGCTGGCGCTCGAGCGCCCCGCGCACGATCGCCAGGCACCGGAGCAGGCCGACGTAACTCTCGATCGCCAGGTGGCCGTTGGCCAGTTCCCGGAAAAACGAGAGCGTATGGGCTTGCTGATGCAGGGTCTTGGTCTGGGTCCTCAGTCGGTCGATGAAATCGTGGTTCATATTGGCAACTCTCTTCCTGATGTGATCGAGTGAGGCAAGGTGTTTCTTCTTGAAATCTGGCAAAGCCGTGGACCGATGTCAACAGTCCAGTCGGCGATGCGTGCCCGGTTCAGACCCGCCCGAACAGCAGCGAGGCGTTTTGCCCACCCAGGCCGTAGGAGTTCGACATCACGACGCGCGCAGCGAGCGGGCGCGCGGTGTTGGGCACCACATCGAGCGGGATGTCGGGGTCGGCGACGCGATGATGGAGCGTGGGCGGCAGCAATTGGCGGGTGAGCGGCAGCAGGCAGGCGATGGCTTCGACGACGCCGGCGGCCGTCAGCATGTGCCCGGTCACGGCCTTGGTCGAACTCACCGGCAGCGCACGGGAGCGCGCGCCAAACACGCGCTCGACCGCGCGCGCCTCCATGACATCGTTCTGTGCCGTCCCGGTGCCGTGGGCATTGATGTAATCAACGGCATCGGCTGCTATCCCGGCATCGGCGAGGGCGGCAAGCATCGCGGTGGCGGCCCCGGCACCACTCGGCTCGGGCATGACCGGGTGGTGGGCGTCCATCGAGGCCCCGTAGCCGAGCACGCGCGCGATCGGCGTTGCCCCGCGTTGCTTTGCGGCTGCCGCATCTTCGAGCACGAGGAACCCGGCGCCCTCGCCCAGCAGCGTGCCCGAGCGCATCTTGTCGAAGGGGGCCAGGGCCGCGGCGCCCAGTTCGTTCTTCTCTGACAGCGCCGCCAATGAATTGAACGCGTGGATTCCATACGGGAACACGAGGGAGTCGGTGCCGCCGACCACCACGCACCGGTGGCGACCGGCCCGGATCGCGCGCATCGCCGTGCCGATGGCGATCGCACTGGCGGCACACACCGAGACCTGGGTTGCCGTTGGGCCACGGCGTGCGGCGGCGTGCCAGAGCAGGCCGGGCAACACCGTGGGTGGGATCTCGGGGCAGACCTGCGCCGCCGTCGGGCGGTGGGGTCGAAGGACTTCGAGATCGACGCGCTCGAGACCCACGGAACAGATGAACGCCGGGTCGTCGGGAAGTGTGGCGAGTTCGAGTTGCGAGAGTGCGGTCCAGGCCAGGAAAGCCTTGACGTCGCGCTGGATCTCCCAGGTTGGCCGCCAGGGCAGAACCGGGGGCGGCGCGATGAGCCGGGTGAGGTCCACTTGCCCCGCCTGGCGCGTGGCCAGCCGCGTGGCATCGAAGCGGGTGATCGGCGTGATGCCGCTGCGACCCTCGGCAAGCGTGTGCAGAAATGACGCCACATCGGTGCCGCCTGGGCAGACCACCGCAGCGCCAGTGATGACCACGTCGCGTTGGTGGGTGCGGTCAGTCATACTTCGTATTTACAGTGTTGGTCATTGGCCGACCTCGACCACCACCACCCGTGTACCGCCGGCCGCATCCCGCGAAAAGAAGGCTTGCCGTGTCTTGGCCGCGAGCGTCGGGTGGCAGTTGGCCAGGGCAAGAGCCAGAGCCAGCGGCAACGTCGCCGTCAGTGCGTCCGGGGCCCCGGGCGCGGCCACCGGGAGCGTGTAATCGACGCCACGTGCCGTGTCGACGAACGCAGCCGCGTCGGCCTCGCAGTCGGCCGCCACCGCCTCGATGACCTCGCGCGGCGTTACGCCAACATCGGCCGCCGCGGTTGCAATAAGACGTATTGCTGACTCTTCGGCGCCCAGCAGCAGGGCGACGCCCGCCTCGATGAGTGGGCCGCGTGGGGTCACGATATTGTGGGCCAATGCAGCCGGAACAAACCAGGAATCAGGCGAGTTGACGGCGGCCACCACGGCGCGGGTTGCCGTGCCGATGCCAATGCTCTCGACGGCCGCGGTGAGCGCGTCGTGCCCGGCCCCGGCGAAACCGGCCCAGACCACGCCCTCCGCCCGCCACCCCAGACGAATTGCCAGCCACGCCAGCGGGGTGTTGGGCAGGAGACCCACGGCGCTGGCGGGCTGCACCATGGGCAACGGTTCGTCGTCGGCCAAGCGTTCGCCCCAGCGGACCAGCGCGTCGAGATCGGTGCGTGCCGGCCCCACCGCGACCTGGATCGGCACCCGTTCCCGATCGAGGGTCGGCTGGGCCGCGAGCAGATCGGCCACCACCCGGGTCAAGAGCAGGGTCTGGCGGTCGGCGAACTTCGCTTCGCGCATCGATGCGCCCAGTTCCTTCGCCCACGCCTCGCCGCCCGCGATACGTTCCGGCAACAGGGTCGGGCTGATCTCCGCAGGGGAGTGTCTGCGATCGGAAGTAGCGCCGTCGAAAAAAATACTATGTAAATACATGGCATGTGCGCCCCCGGCAGTGTCGTCGATTCGTGCTGCCGTCTGGGCCAGGTCGCCGGCGCCGGTGCGGACAACTGCGGCCAAACCCAGGTTGCACCGGAGAATATCGACTCCGGATTGACGCGGTGGTGTCATGGGTTACCGCGCCGTGCCACGGGGCCGCTGCTACCGCTCACACCAGCGCGAGAACAACAGGGTGCTGTTGATGCCGGCGAAGCCCAGCGAGTTCGACAGGGCATGCCGATAGGTGCCGGAGCGGGATCCTTCTGGTACGTAATCGAGGTCGCACACCGGATCGGCGCGGTGCAGATTGCGCGTGGGGTGGATGCGCCCGTCGCGCAGCGACAGCGCGGTGACCACGGCTTCGACCGCACCGGAAGCGGCAATGAGGTGGCCGATCATCGACTTGGTCGAACTGATCGGGATCTGGGGCGCCCGTTCGCCGAACAGGCGCTTGATCGCTGCGGTTTCGGCTGGGTCGTTCATCGGCGTGCCGGTGCCGTGGGCATTGATGTAGTCGATCTCGCCGGCATCCACACGGCCTTCGCTGAGTGCGGCTGCCATCGTGGTGTGAATGCCCTCCCAGGTCGTTTCGGTGATGCGGGTCGCCGACGCACTCGACCCGTACCCCGACAGCAGGGCGATCGGCGTCGCACCGCGGCGCAACGCGCGATCGAGCGACTCGAACACGAGGACGCCGGCGCCTTCGCCGAGAACGAAACCGCGGCGGGTGGCATCGAACGGGCGCGAGGCATTGTCGGCGGGCACCCCGGTGGCCAGGGCTCCGAGCAGATGAAAGCCGATGGCCATGTACTCGTCGACCATGTCGTCGGAACCGCCGGTGACCACCCAGTCGAGCTCGCCGTCGGCGACCTTGCGGAATGCTTCCCCAATCGCCTGGTTGGCGGACGAACAGGCGTTGGTGACCGCCCGGGCCTCGCCGCGCAAACCGAGTTGGTGCGCGAGCAACGTGGGGATGAAGAAAGGTTGCTTGGACAGGGCCTCGGGGCCGGTCAGATACCGGAAACTGCGCGCGCCGAAGGTGGCAAGATCGAGGCCCTTGGCCGTGCCGGCCGTGCGAAACATGGAATACAATGTATTGATATCGATGCGGCCGGTTTCGACGCCGAGGCAGATGCCGCCGCGATCGCCGGTGCAGGCGCCGGGGCCGGCCATGCGCAACGCTTCGCGGGCCGCGGCCAGGGCGAACACGGCTTTGCGCGATTTGTAGGGGGCGGCGGCGGGTTCGCTCGCGGCGATGGCATCGTGGTCGGGCACGATCCCGGCGACGCTGACGGGAAACCCGGCGTCTTTCCAGGTCGGCAGGTCGCGAATGCCGTTCTCTCCCCGGCACAAGGCGGCAAACGTCGAGGGGGCGTCGGCGCCAAGCGGGGTCACGGCGCCGACCCCGGTGATGGCGACGCGCACGACGTCCAGGTCTATGCCGAACCTGTCTCGGAGGCC
>CAZADH010000375.1:0-5155 GCA_964483805.1 uncultured bacterium | reverse complement strand
GTTTGGGGTCAGGTTTGTTTGGCTTCTCGACGGGCTTCGTCGTCGCTGCCGTCGTCGGCGTTATCGCTGACGCGCTGCCGCTGCCTGCTCCCGGTGTGGGCCGACTCCGGGTTTCGGTTGCTGCCGTTTCGCCCTGTGAACGGGGCGTTGACCGGTGGCGCCCGTTGGCTGCGTGGCTGCCCGCAGACCCGCTGCCATCGTGGCGCGGCGAGGCCGACGCCGGGTTGGCAGCGGTGCCGGTGGGACCATCGGATCCCGGGGCGGGGTCTGGCGATCCGCTGCCATCATCGTCGGGGTCCGCTGTCGAGGTCGGCGCCGGCGGATGGGCACGTAAATATGGATTCAATACACCCGTCTCGATCTCGACCGGCGGTTTCACCCACACGCCGGGCAACTGCCCGCCGGCGGGCGGCGTGGGCGTGACCGGTTGCACGGTCGGTGCGGCTTGGGTGCCGTAGGGTGGGGGATAAGTCGGCGCCGGAATGGCGGGCGGCACCTGGCGCAACAGGTCGCGGGTCGGATCGACGCGGACGAGGTCGTCTTGCGCCGGCAACGGCGTGGTGCCGGCAAGAATTGCCAGCGCGACCGCGAAAACCGACCTGTCAATACAATTCATGTCAATCGTCGGCGCGGACCGCTGGTGGCCCCGCCGGCCGCCCCGTCGGGGGCCGCATCAATGCCGCCTTGTCGCGGGCGGCGACGGCGAGACGGTCACACCGTTCGTTCTCGCTATGGCCACAGTGGCCGCGCACCCACGTCCAGACCACCTGATGCTGCTTCACCAGCTCGAGCAGTTCTTCCCATAACTTACGGTTTTTCACGGGTTCTTTGGCCGAGTTGATCCAGCCTTTTTTCTGCCACGAGACGAGCCAGCCCTTGGTGAATGCATTTACAAGGTATTGACTGTCGGTGACCACCTCGACCGTGCACGGTTCCTTGAGTTTGCGCAGGCCCTCGATGCAGGCCATCAGTTCCATGCGGTTGTTCGTGGTCATCGGCTCGCCGCCCGACAGTTCGAGTTCGCGTTCGCCGTAGCGCAACAGCGTGCCCCAACCTCCGGGGCCGGGGTTGCCGGAACAAGCACCATCGCAGAAGAGGGTGACAATCTTGCGGGTCGGCGTCGACATGGGGCGCTCCTTAGGTCGGCGTGGCCTCGTCGCCCCGCCTTCTCATCTCGGCCCCATGATCGCACGACCGCCTCCCTTTGCCAAGGGGGGGACAGACCCTAGGGACAGACCCCTAGCAAAAACGCGGCCACCTTGCGGTGGCCGCGCACGTGTTGCGAAGGTGCGGTGAGGGGGTCAGGGGGCGAGTCGGTAATACGGCGCCGCCGCCCATCCGTAGGCCGAATGCGGGTAGCCGTAATGGTAGCCCCAGGCGCCGTTGTGCGCCCAATACGGGTAGTTCGTTGCGGTGCTGTTCGCCGACGGCGTGATGTGGTCGACCGAGACGTACCCCTGGGCGCCGCCTTGGTCAAGGGCCGAGACCAGATACCAGTTTCCTGAGCGACCGTTGATCCAGACGCGTTCGCCGTAGCGCAGCGCGCCGATCACGTTGGCATCACGACCCTTGCGCCCACCCAGACCGGGTTCGGACCGCATGTTGAGGCTGCTGGTATTGACCATGCCGGGCATGCCGCCGTTCGCCGTGCCGCCATTGGCATACGGCCAGTACGACGGGGTGGCCGCCGCCGACCAGTACGAGTTGGTCCAGAGCCACGGATTGTTGAACGACGGAATGTACCGGTTGTACGCGTATCCATACCACGGGCCGCCGTAGGTAACATACGGGTAACCCCGGTAATAATACGGGTGACTGCGTACCGTGTGTGCGGTGTAGTAATACGGGCTCAGATACGGAGCGAAACCGTACCACACCGGAATCACATACGACCTGGCGTCACTGGGCAGGACGCCCGCAAACAATGAAAGACAGACGACAACGAGCAGGGTGGCCAACAGTTGCTTCTTCATAGGCTATGGTACCTCCTTGTGCCATGATGCCTTGAATCGGGGCAGTTGCATTTAATGTAGCACGCGCACCAAAAAACACGTACTAGAAAATTGTCGCATCCGGCCTGTGAATTCAAGGACTTTTTGCAGCCCACGGGGTACACCGCCGGCAGACCGTGTGGGCAGATGCATCGGGGCGCCACGCCCCTCGTGTGTCGCCGCCTCGGTGAATACTTGATATTTGGTGGCGATCTGTGGTCACCTGTGGGCGGCAACAACAATGAAAACGATTTCGGCCCGAACCAACCCCGAGTTCAAGGCGGCGCTGCGGTTGCACGACCGGCGTGAGCGACGACAGACCGGCCTGACCCTGCTCGAAGGTGAGAAGCTGATCGGCGCGGCGCTGGCCACCGGTGCGGTCATCGAGCGCCTGTTCATGTCGACGCACTGGGATGAATCCGCTGCGGCCGCCTGGGCCGATCGCCACGTGCCCGCCGCCGCGCGGGCGCTGCTGACACCGGCGCTGGTGCGAGAACTGACGGGTCTCGATACCCCGTCGCAGGTCATCGCCGTCGT
Organism: uncultured bacterium; assembly: GCA_964483805.1. Classification (GTDB taxonomy): domain Bacteria; phylum Muiribacteriota; class Ozemobacteria; order Ozemobacterales; family Ozemobacteraceae; genus CAZADH01. Next base: position 2,627 of record CAZADH010000375.1, on the reverse strand, counting down.
GCGGGCGCCAGGGGCGGCGGATGCCGCCACGGTTTGCGCAGGGGCCCGCTCGCTCGTGGTCCTCGATCGCATCCAGGATCCCGGCAATCTCGGGACGATCGTGCGCACGGCGGATGCCCTCGGTGCCGATGGGGTGCTCGCGCTGCCCGGAACCTGCGATCTGGCCAATCCCAAGGCGGTGCGGGCCAGTATGGGTGCGGCTTTTCGCGTGCCGTTCGCCGAGATCGAGACGAGTACCGATATCGTTGCCCTGCTGCGCCGTCACGGGTTGGTGTGCCTTGCCACGGCGGCCGATGGCGACAACCTTCGCCGAATCGAGCTTCCCGAGCGGGTTGCCTGGTTTTTCGGGGCCGAAGGCCAAGGCCTGGCGCCGGCACTGGCCGAGGTCTGTGCCCGCCGGGTCGCGATCCCGATGCGGGCGGGCGCCGAATCGCTCAACGTGGCGGCGGCGGTCGCCATCTGCCTTTTCGCGCAGAATCCGGGTGAACGCCACACGTGAGACGCCGCGCGTCAGACCGTGATGGCCGGCGCATGGCCACTGTTTTGTCTGCACATGTGTGCCGTTTTGTGGTAGATATTCAAGGTTCCACCCTGTGGGGTAATTTCGCGATGAACAAAGGAGCACAAGCCCATCATGTCGTCTCCCGCGCACGACCAACTTCTCGCAGCATTCGCCGCCGACCTCCAGACGGCCGCCACCACCAAAGACATCGAGTCGCTGCGGGTGAAGTTTCTGGGCAAGAAGGGCGAGATCACCAACCTGCTCAAAGAACTTGGCAAGCTCGATGCGGCCCAGCGGCCGGCGGCCGGCGCTGCCATCAACAAACTCAAAGAAGAGATGGCGGCCAAGATCGATGCCGCTGAACAGGCGCTGAACGCAAAAGAAACGGCCGGTCGGCTCGCCGCCGAACGGATCGACGTCACCATGCTGGGCCTGATCGCGCCTCCCGGGCGACGGCACCCGGTCAACCGCGTCTATGAAGAAATCGCCGAGATCTTCAAATCGATGGGCTTCTTCGTGGCCGACGGCCCCGAGGTCGAACTCGAGTATTACAACTTTGAAGCGTTGAACATTCCCGCGCATCACCCGGCCCGCGACATGCAAGACACGTTCTTCGTCGAGGGCGATCGCGTATTGCGCACGCACACCTCGCCGGTGCAGATCCGCGTCATGGAGAATATGAAGCCGCCGATCAAGGCGATCATGCCCGGCCGCGTCTACCGGCGCGATGCCGATGTCACGCACAGCCCGATGTTCCACCAGATCGAAGGTCTGGTCGTCGACACCCACATCACCTTTGCCGATCTGAAGGGCACGCTCAACACGTTCGTGCGGGCGATGTTCGGCGAGCGGCCGACCCGTTTCCGCCCCAGCTTCTTCCCGTTTACCGAACCTTCGGCCGAGATGGACATCCAGTGCGTGTTCTGCTCGGGCAAGGGGTGCAACATCTGCAAGCAGACGGGCTGGATGGAACTGGGCGGCTGCGGCATGGTCAATCCGCGGGTGTTCGAGGCGGTCAAGTACGACACCGAGAAATACACCGGGTTTGCGTTTGGCTTCGGCCTCGAGCGCATTGCCATGCAGCGCTACGACATCAACGACATCCGGTTGCTGTTCAACGGCGACGTGCGTTTCCTGCGGCAGTTCTAAAGGTAAATACAATATGAAGATCCTTCTTTCGTGGTTGCATGATTATCTCGATCTCGACAAGACCCCCGAGCAGATCGCCGACGCGTTGATCATGGCCGGCCTCGAGGTCGAGTCGCTGCAACAGCCGGCCCGCGCCATCAGCGGTGTGGTCGTCGGCCGCATCCTCACCCGCGAACCGCATCCCAATGCCGAAAAGCTGGTGGTGTGCAAAGTCGACGTCGGAGCCGTCGAGACGTTGACCATCGTCTGTGGCGCGCCCAACGCCGAGCCCGGCGCCCGCGTGCCCGTGGCCAAGATCGGCGCGAAGCTGCCCGGCGGCTTCGAGATCCGGCGCGCCAAGCTGCGCGGCGTCGAGTCGTTCGGCATGATGTGCAGTCGGCGCGAACTGGGCATGGGCGAAGAACATTCCGGTCTCTTTCACCTGTCGCCCGATGCGCCGATCGGCGAAGACATCATCAAGACGCTCCATCTCGACGACGCGATCTTCGAGATCAGCATCACGCCGAACCGCGGCGATGCGTTGTCGCACCTGGGCATCGCCCGCGAGTTGTCGGCCCTGTTCAACCTGCCGCTGAAGCGGTCGGCGCTCGATCGGCCCGACAACGGTGACGGCGATGTCACCAAGGTGACCTCGGTGACGATGCAGGCGCTCGACGGGTGCCCCCGCTACGGCGCCCGCGTGATCGAGGGCGTCAAGGTGGGGCCGAGCCCGGCCTGGCTGCAGCGTCGGCTCGAGCGGTGCGGCGTTCGCCCGATCAACAACGTCGTCGACGTGACCAACTACGTGATGCTCGACATCGGCCAGCCGATGCATGCGTTCGACCTCGACAAGCTCGACGAACAGCGCATCGTCGTGCGTGAATCGGTGCGGGGCGAGACGATCAAGAGCCTCGACGGCAACGACCGCAAGCTCGAACCCGGCATGCTGGTGATCTGCGATGCGCGGCATCCCCACGCCATTGCCGGTGTCATGGGT
>CAZADH010000374.1:0-5175 GCA_964483805.1 uncultured bacterium | reverse complement strand
ACGCGCCTGGCCCCCGAGCCAGGCGCGCGCCGCGGCCCACCGCCCGTCGGCGATGAGATTGCGGCGCAGCCGCACGCCGCTGCCCAGCAACCACCAACCGCCGAGGAACAACAGCGAGAACGCCAGCGCCCACAGTGCGCCCAGCCCTGAGCGCACCAGGGTGCCGATCGTCCAGACAGTCCAGTCGAGCATTTTACGGAATCACCATCTGCAGCCCACCCGGGGTCACGCTGATGTCGAGTGCGTCCTCGGCCGGGAACACCTCGCCGTCGAGTTGATACGGAACCGGCCCGTCGAGCGCCACGCATCGGCACGCCCGCAGACGCTGGTGCCGGCTCAGCCGCGGCGGCGCCCCGCGTCGCGCCATCGCTCCGGCCACGACGGCCAACAGGGTGGGCAAACGCAGATCGTGCACCAGCACGAGGTCGAGGGCGCCGTCATCCCACCGCGCGTTCGGCGCGAAAAACAGATCGCCACCGTAGCGGCGCATGTTGGCAAACTGGGCAAACACCCCGCGAAACACCGGGCCGTCCGCACCCGCTGCGGGCAGGACCCCGTGGGCCCATGAACGGCCGCACGAAACCTCGGTCTCACACCGTGCCACGGGGCCGTCAGTCTGGCAACACTCGAGACGGGGTGGGCGATAAAACGGATACTCGAGGACCGACTGCAGGTGGTAGGCATATTTACGAAGTATTTTCTTTGTAAAGCTCGGCACCCGGCCCGCCACGTGGGCGTCGAAACCGACGCCAGCCATGACCAGAAAGCGGCGGGGTCCGCGTTCGCTCACCGGCACGTAGCGGTCGCCGCCGGCACGGGCGAGCGGCATGACGTGACCGAGGTCGAGACGGGCGACCTGCCCGGTCAGCAGCAACTTCGCCGCCTCCAGGGGTTCGAGCGGAATCCCCAGTTCGCGGGCAGCCACGTTCGCCGTTCCGGCCGGAATCAGGCCGAGTACCGCCTGCTCCGGCAACCGCTGCAACGATTCATTGAGACTGCCGTCCCCGCCCACGATGGCGACGAGCGTGTCGCGATCGGCACCGTGGGTGGCCGCGAGCGTGGTCGCATGCCCCGGATGCGAGGTCCAGGCCAGGGTGGTCGGCACCGCGGCGTCGAGCAGGGCGACGATCTTCTCCATGACCGGCCCCCGCACCCTCCCGGCGCGTGGGTTGGCGATCAGGACGATGCGTTGGAGCGGCATCGATGCAAAATCTCGATCTCGGGCTTTTCGACCGTGCCCTTGATCCGGCAGAACTCCGGCTCGGCATCGTGTTCGAACAATACCGGCGTTCCGGTGTCGATGAGGCGGCGCAGGTGCGACCGGCGGGCCTCGACGATCTCGATGGGAAACAGGTCGTAACCCATGTTCCAGGCGACACGCAGATGGTTTCGGGTTGGAAAAAGATCGCCCGGGAAGAACAATTCGGCGCCGGCTGAGCGCAGACTGATGGCCTGATGCCCGCGTGAGTGCCCGCCGGTGACCTGACAGCGCACCCCGGGCAGCACCTCTTGATCACCGTTGATCAGTCGCAACCGCCCGGTGTCGTGCAATGGCAGGTAGTTTTCGAAAAGATACGAGGCGCGGATGCGCTCATGCGGGTGGGTCGCATCCTGCCACTCCGTCTCCTGCACAATGTATTCGGCGTTGGCGAAGACCGGCACCACCTCGCGGCCATCGGCGGACAGGCATGTCAAGCCGCCACCGTGGTCGAAATGCAGGTGCGTCAATACAACGTGTGTAATGTCATCGGTCGTGATGCCGGCGACGTTCAGGCGTTCCGACCAGGGGGCCAGGCTCTCGACGCCGTACATCGCCCGGCTCTTCGCATCGAACTTGTCGCCCATGCCGGTGTCGATGAGGGCCGTGAATCCGGGCCCACGCACCAGCAACTGGTTCAGGCCCATGCGGATCCGGTTCTTGGCATCCGGTGGGCAGCATTTTTCCCAGACGACACGGGGTACGACGCCGAACATCGCGCCGCCATCGAGCCAGAAACAACCCTCGTGCAGAACGTCGATCTTGAACTCACCCACGCGCAGGTGCACCGGGGCCTCCTTCTCTGTGGCATGAAGAGATGGCGCATTCTACCACATCCGGCAGTTCCTGCTGACGAGGGTTGCCGGAATGCGGTAAGCTGAGACCCATGTCCCGTGTTTCGTCCGAGAATGTTCAGAATCATGCCGCGGAGCCGTCGGGTCCGCTTTCACTGCGCCATCCGGGCGCCAGCGGCCCACATAGCGCATCCGTGCGCTCGGGTCGCCGGGTTGTCGGTGGGGGCGGCCTGCTGGCACTGGTGTTGCCGCTCATTCTCAGTCTGCTGCCGCTGTTGATTCTCGGGGCCGACGTGTCGCGCGCCAAGGAGCGGCAACGGCAGGATGCGGAACGCGCGTGGCTCGACGACCTGCGTCTCGTGCGCGAACGGCTGCGCGAGGTCACGACCACCACATTCTGGATTCAGGCGCTGGCCGGGCGGTTTCGCCGGGGCCTGGAACGAACGCTGTCGTCGGCAGGTCGGGAAGCTGCGGCGGCCGATGCTGCGGCGGCCGGAGTCGTCCGCGCCGGCCCGGTGCCGGTTCCGTCGCGAACCGCGGTGGTTGCCGCGTTGGCGGCACGGGTTAGCCAGTGTCGGCTGCCGGGCTTCGGTCCGGCGCGGTTGTGGGCGGTGGTGGCCCCCGGCCCCCGCGATGGGCCGGTGCTGCTGACCGAGAAACCGTGTGAAGATCGCTATCGCCAGCTCATGTCCGAGTTGCTGCGCGAACTGGTCGAGGCCGCTCGCCGGGGTGGCGAGCCGACGACGATCGATGCGTCCGTGCGGCGGTTGCGGCCGATCCTTGGTGAAGGCATCTCGGGGGCGCTGTTTCGCCGCGCCATGGCCGGCCGGCCGTTTGCCGTGATTTTTGCGCAGCAGAACGGTTACGCGTTCTGGGATCTCATCACCGTGGTGTCCGGGCGGCAACGCTTGGTGCTCGGCGCGTATCTTGTCGTAGTCCCGGTTCCCGACGACCAAAGCCGCATCGTTCTGGCGGCGACGACGCGGCACTGGCACCAGTTGTTTGCCGGCCCTGAAGGCACTGGGGCCCCAGGGGTACGGTCGCAGGTCAGCCGGACGGGCAATCCCCGCCCCGCCGGCGCGGTGCCTTGTTGGCCGGCTTTCCTGCCGCTTCCAGCCACCAATGCTGCCAAAGGTCCGGCAACGGTGCACCCGCACCTGCGCACCACACCGGCCTGGGAGTTGCTGGGGCGGTTGCGTCGCCAGATGACGGTACAGACGCCTCGGCACATCGATCGGCCGCCGCGTGTGAACCTGCTTGCCGAGCACATGGGTCGCGTCGTCGCCTGCGAAGGATGGTGGGCGACGACCGGCCCGTTGGCGCATCTGACCGCCCATGTCGGCGTGCTCGTGGGTCCGGCGCCGCGACTGCCGGTGTTGCCCAGCGAGTGGGTCAGTGGTGGCGCCCGGGTTGTCGTGGCCGGGGGGTGGTTGTTCTTCGTGGTCGCCTGGATCCGCCGTGGCACTCCGCCGGTGTTGGGCGTGCGCGGGTCGCTGACCTTGTGGTTCGTTGGCGTGGCGGCCACGCCGCTGGCCCTGGTGATCGGCGGCGGTGAACGACTGCTTGCCGATTTGTCGGTCAACTTGCGTGCAGATCTCGATCGGCGGCTGCAACACATCGGCCAGCAGATCGACGCCGGCAGTAGCCGGGTCAACGACCGGGCCTGGCGCGTCTCCCGAAATCTCGTGGCTGGTCGGGCGCTCGGCCGGGCCATCGATTGGGCGGGAACCGATCCACGACGGGAGAAACGGCTCATCGATGCGTTGTGGCAGTGGTGCGAACGACGTGGGGTCGAGCTGTATTCGGTGATGCTGGTCGATGAAACCGAGCACACCCTGGTGCGGATGATTCCCGGAGAAAGTCAAGACGTTGTAAATACGGTGACCAACTTGCAGCAGCGACTGGCCGTCGACTTTCTCGAACGGCGCCGCGAAGGATCCGGCCGGCCGGCCCCGGCCGCACGGGGACCACGGGCCGGCTCGGGAGGGCCGCGCCTGCGCACCGATTTCCTGACGGCCAATCCCAAAATGATGCTGGCACCGGGGGGTATCACCCGCTTTGCGTCAGGCAATCGGGTGACGGTGCGTTTTTTTGATGTGGTGCAAACGCCGAGCGGTCGTGACTACGTGCTGTACATATTGTGGTCGCCGACCCGCGCCCGCAACCACTACCTGCATGAAGCGATCCACCGCGGCTTTCTGGCCCATCGGGACTGCCATCTGGCGGCGTTTCAGCTCGACGGTGAGCGGGTTCGGGTGCTGGCGCAGGCCGGCGACGACGTTCCGCTCGCGCAATTGCGCCGCGATATTCGCACATGGGGCATCGCCGGCAAAGCCGAGGGGTTGCGCCGGTTCACCTTCACCGGTTTGCTGCTGCCCAATTGCTTCTGGGTGGTCGGGGGGCCCGAGGCGCCGATTACGGCGACGCTGAACACCGAGCGGTTCTGGCTCGTCGGCGTTTTGTTGCTCCTGGCCCTGCTGGTCGTTGCCGTGGCGGGTGCGCTTGCCGTCTGGTTGGCGACCCCGATCCAACGCATGACGCGGGGTCTGGAGCGCATCGCTGCTGGCGATCTTGCGGCCGTGCGTATCGCCGAAGCCCGTGCCGACGAGTTGGGCGACACCGGGCGCGTGCTCGATACCATGACCGGCTGGCTCGAAGAACGGCGGTTGATGAGCCGCTTCGTCGCCCCGCAGGTGCTGTCGGTGGTCGAACAAACCGATGCGCCGACCGTGGGGGCCGGCCAGTTGCGTGAAGCGGTGGCATTGGTCAGTGATATTCGTGGCTTCACCGGTATTGCCGAACGCCATCCGCCGCAAGCGGTCTTTGCCCTGATCAACCGCCATCTCGAGCGTATGACAAGTGTCATACAGAGCCATGGCGGGGTCATCGATCGTTTCATCGGCGATGCGGTCCAGGCTGTGTTCTACGACGATGCCGCCGCCGACGTGGGGGAACGGGCCCTGCGGGCGGCCGACGAGATGTTGGCGGCACACCGGGCCCTCGTGTCCGAACGGCAGCGGGCCGGACTGTTCGGGTATCGCATCGGCATCGGTCTCGACTGCGGTGAGTTGGTGACCGGCGTCATCGGGGATCCGTCGACCCGTCTCGATCTGTCGGCGCTGG
>CAZADH010000373.1:4990-5207 GCA_964483805.1 uncultured bacterium | reverse complement strand
CCCGTGGCCGCGCTCGGCCGACGACATCGCGTCGGGAACCGAGACCGCCAATGCGCTGGCCATTCTGGGCGGCGCGTTTCCGCCCGGTCCCAACAACAAGTTCCAACCCGACCGTTTCCTGAATGATGCCGAATTCGAAGTGATTCTCACCGGTCTCGTGCGCCACCTGCGCACGCTGCCGCAACGCCCGGCGCCGCTTGCACAGGTGACCTCGAGT
>CAZADH010000373.1:0-4980 GCA_964483805.1 uncultured bacterium | reverse complement strand
CGGTGACGGCCGCCCCCGTCCCGACAGTCGTCACCACGGTGGCCTCTGCATCGGCCACGGTGAGCACCCCGGTCGCCTCCGCGCCCGCGCCCGCCACCGCCACCGCCGCCACGACCCTTGGCAGCATGCGCTTCGACCCGCTCGACCACGCCTCTTCGAGCGCCGTCGCCATCCGGTTTGGCGGCGAGTTTCGCCCCATCGGTGAGGCGAGCACCTCCACAGGGGTTCCCGGCCCCGACGATGCCGCGGCCATGGCTTCACTCAGCCATTTGCACCGATTCCTGCCCCCGGCCCAGCTCGATGTGGCCCCGACCTTCGATCTGGTCGGTTGCGAGTCGGGCGTAGCGTCGATCGCCGAGAGTGTCGATTCGCTCGAGATCAATGCCACCGAGCTGATCGGTGCCACCAACCTGTTGCCCGAGCACCTGCGCCAGGTGCGTGAGGCGCTGACCACGATCCTATCGCTACTCGAGGCGACCGACACGCGGTTGCGCTTCGCCAACGACCAGTTGCGGGCCGCAACCTTTCACGAACCCGATTCGATCCGACGCAGCAAGCGACTGGCCGGCGACATCGATCGCCATCGGCAGCGGCTGATCCTCATCGCCGCCCGCATCCGTCGCCACCTCGCCCAGTCCCCGAAACCCGAGGAGAATGCCCGATGAACTCTGTCCTGCCCGACACTTCGCATCACCCCCTGCACCCGCGCGCCACGGAAGACGCAGTGGGCGTTTGCCGCCATGGACGTGGGCAGGAGCCCCGAATCGGCTGCCGGCAGCCCCGGCCGGCGCCACGGATGGCGCGATTCGGCCCGAGCAGGCCGCGCGAAACGTCAGTTTCGCGCAGTGCAAACGACCCACGCCCCCCCCTGCTGCCCAGGCTCGCCTGTCACCGCCTCGGGTCGCTGTTCCTGGCGCTCGTTCTTCTTGCCGTCCCGGGGTGGGCGCGCAGCCCGCTCGACAACGTCATGAGTCGACTGCTCGACGAAACCCGCTCCGAGCTTGCCGTCGGAGCCTTGCTCGATGAGGCGATCCACGACGAGTTCAAGTGCGCGGCCTCGGCCAGCGACGCCGCCCTGCTCGAACTGTGCCGTGCCATCGGCCAACGCAGCAGCCGCCCGTCACTGCAATACAACGTCATTATCGTCGACGCCCCCGAGGTCTTCGAGATTCCACTGCCCGGCGGCGCCATCGCCCTGGGGCGCGGCCTGGTCAACGCCGCCTCGACCCCGGCGGCGCTCGAGTTTCTCCTCGCCCGCAACATCGCCCTGATCGCCGAACGGCAACCGATGGCCCTGATCAAGGAACGCGGCCTGTACGCCGCGCTGTTGCGCGAAGCCAAGAGTGGCGCGGGCCGGCGTCAAGCCGAAACCGTGCGCCCCCTGCTGTTTCGCTACATCGAAGCGGTCACCTACATGAACCACATTGCCGCCGACCGTCTCGGGTTGGCCATGTGCCAGACCCCCGACGCCGGTGTGGCTGCCGAGGGCCTCTTGCAGTGGCAGCAGCGGGAACTGGCCGCGCGCCGACCTCTGGCCGTGCCCGGCATTGCCGCGCGTTTGCAGCGGCTGCGGGAACCGGTGCGTTGAACAAGATTTGTTGAATCGCACGGACACCCACGTTTGACTACGGTTACCGCCGTCCCGATCAATCTGGTCCAGGAGGAACTGGACCATCCGGACCTCGAGGTCCGGCGCAGCGCGGCGGCAGTGTTTCTCGCGCAGGCCGGGCCGGCCGACCGCGGCCTGGTGCAGGCGTTGGCGGGCGACGGCGACCCGATCATGGCCATGTTGGCCCTCAACGCCTGGCGACGGCTGGTCGGCACCCAGGAACAAGGACTTCTCGACCAGTGGCGCCAACTTCTGGGACCCGCGGTCGACCTGCTGGCGCAGCGCGCCGATGAGAGCGCCCCGTGGCAACACCCCTGTTTGCGCACCCTGTTGTGCGCACCGTTTGCGCCACGTCCGGCGCAGATCAGTCGATTGCTCGCCACCATGGGCGATCTCGAGCCGACGCCGTCCTGGTCGGCCCCGGCCCAGCCGCCCCTGCCCTGGATCTTCGCCGACGCCCCCCTGTCGGAAGCGCAACTGCTCGGCCTCTTGCTCACCCGCCTTTCGGAAGGCGAGCGCATTCGCATCGTCAGCGATGAGCTGCACGACGGTAACGCGCCACGGCGGTTGCTTGCAGTCTTGACTTCGTTGGCGTGGGCTCCCATTCGGGGCGACCACTGGACGTCGAGCTTGGTGCCGCTGTTGCGCCATGCGCGCGGCGACGTCGCCGCCGCTGCCGCCCGTGCCGCGACTGCGGGCGGCGATCAGCGCCTCGAGCTGCTGTATGTCAGCTTGTTGCGCGAAGGTGGCGACATCCAACGCCAGGAAGCACTGTTGGCCGGGCTCGCCACCCTTGCCGGGCCGCGCGCTGTCGAACCGCTCAGCCAGGCGCTCACCTCGCCGTCGGCCGCATTGCGGCTCATGGCGTGCCGCTGCCTGGGCCGGGCACCCGCCGCACCCACCGCGGTGGCGCAGGCGCTCGAACCGTGTCTGCGCGATACCGATCCCCGCATCCAGGCCGCTGCTGCCGCCAATCTCTGGACGATGGGTTCCCTCTCGGCATTGCCGTTGCTGCTCAAACTGCTCGAAGACCCGGCCACCGAGGCCCGCGTGGCCGCGGCGACAGCGTTGTCGAGCCTGCCGTCGAACCTCGCGGTGCCGGCCCTGCTGGGCCGACTGGCGCGCGAGCGCACGGGCGACGGTCTGCGCGCCCTGGTGTTGTCGCTGCGCCGCCTGCTCAAAGCCACGACGTTGCCGACCGACGAGCGCGAACGGGTGCTGACGCATCTGGTCCGGCTCGCCGAAACGCCGTCAGTCTCGGTGCAGGTGCAGGCGTTCCACCTCGCCGGGCTTCTGGGCACCGTCGCCGAAGACTGGCTGTTGAGCGCGCTGCGCAACAACGGCCCCGCCCCGGTGGTCGCCACCCAGATTGCGGCACTCGCCGGCGCCGCCCGCGCCTCGCGCCTCCTGCTCGTCACCCGCTTTGCGAACCACGCCGACTGCCGGGTGCGCGCCAACCTCATGGCGATGCTGGCCCGCGAGGGCCTGGCCGCAACTCCGTATCTGGCCCAGGGATTGGCCGATCCGTCACCGCGCGTACGCGCCACCGCGGCCACGAGCCTGTGGCATCTGGGGCAACTCGACGTGCTCGGCCTGCTCACGCGGATGCTGGCCGCGCCCAATCTTCCCGAGATCAGCGCCGGCGTGCACGCCCTCAACGGCATCTTCCGCCATCCGCCGTGGCCCAACGACGCGCAATCCCCGCTCGTCATGGGGCTGCGGCGCATGCAACCGCGCCCGGCCTCGGCCACCGCAAACCTCCCCGAGATTCTTGGCGACCCGGGCATCGTCGAACTCCTCTTGCGGTTGGCAGCCGCACGCGGCGACGAACGCATCGAGTTCCTCCGCCAGGCGATGGCGGCCAACCCGGCCCAGTATGCCCCGCGGCGGATGTTGGCCCACGCGCTGCAGATGCGCGGCGAGGCCGGGCGGGCGCTGACGCTGCTCGAGGACTGTCGTACCAGTCATCCCGACATTTTCGCCGACCAGCTCGAACGGTACCGCCTGGCGCTGTTGACCGGTGACGTCGGTCTGGCCGACATGCATGGGCAGATGGTGCGCAACACCTACCAGCAACTGCTGGCCGCCTGCGCAGAAGACGCCAACCGACTCGGCGGCCCGGGTGGTGCCGCCCTGCAAACGCGCCTGCACCGCCTGCGCCAGCCATCACTGAATCTGTATTCGGTGATGGTTCAGTTGAAAGTCGCTCAGGGCGACGATTTCACCGCACTCACGCTGTTGGCCGAGTTGTTCTTTTCGCGACCCGACAACCGCCCGGTCATCGATCAGTTGCTGCAACGCCTGCCGCCGTCGGCCACCGATCTGCACCAGGCACTGACGACTTTCGCCCGCGCCATCGGCACCTGAGCGCGTTCACCACGCCGACACGAAGATCTCGCGCAGCTCCTCGGCCGTCAAGGCAATCGGGTTCCCTTTCATGCTGCTCGCCGCTGCTGCCTGGGGCACGATCAGGTCGACATCGGCGGCCGCAATGCCGTACGAGCGCAGCGACGGGATGCACAACATATTGACAATGTCAATAACGAATCGCTCGCCGTCGGCGGCCACGGCATCGTGACACCCGGTCAGTAATCGGGCCAGTTCGTCGAAGCGCTCGGCGGACCGCCCGCCCGCCGCGTCGCCCCGCACCGCGAGGGCCGCCCGGTTGACCCGCATCACCCCCGGCAGGAGGCAGGCACAGAGGGCGCCGTGCGGCGCGCGAAAGCGGCCGCCGAGCGGACCGGCAAAGCCGTGGGCGGCGCCCAGACCGGCGTTGGCGAGGGCCATGCCGCCCAACAAGCTGGCCAGCGCCATCTCGCGCCGCGCCTCGCGGTCGTTACCGTTCGCGAAGGCGCGTGGCAACGCCCGAGCCACCCGTGGCAACCCTTCGCGACAGAGCGCATCGGTGAGCGGATTGGCCCGCACCGACACAAACGGCTCGAGCAACTGCGCCAGCGCATCGAGGCCGGTGGTCGCCGTCAAGGCCGGCGGCATCGACCAGGTCAGTTCGGGGTCGACCAGGGCCACCGCCGGCAGCAATTGCGGACCGCGGAGGCTCGCCTTGACGCCGTGCTCGGTCGAGGTCAGCACCGCGTTGCGGGTGACCTCGGCGCCGGTTCCGGCCGTGGTCGGCACCGCCACGAACGGCACCGACGGCTTGGTGAATGGCTTCCCGGCACCGACCACCTCGAGATAATCGACCGGGTCGCCACCGTTGCCCAATAGGGCCGCCACCGCTTTGCCGGCGTCGATGACACTGCCGCCGCCCACCGCAACCACGCAGTCGCACGCCGCGTCGCGTGCCCGCGCCACCCAGTCGCGCGCTTCGGCGACCGTCGGTTCATGCGCAACCGCGACCGTGGCCGCGATCA
>CAZADH010000372.1:0-5221 GCA_964483805.1 uncultured bacterium | reverse complement strand
CCTGACCACCGCCTACGACCACGACGGCGACGGGCAGATCGGCGGCGGCTCGCCGGCCGACCTCACCCTGGGCAAAAGCGGCGTGCGCGAAACCGGCACCTTCTTGAAGACCATCGCCCTGCTCGGCCACATCAAGCGCCTCGGCTGCGACGTGGTCCACTTTCTGCCGGTGACCTCGATCGGGCGCGACGGCAACAAGGGCGCGCTCGGCTCGCCCTACGCCATCAAGAACCCCTATGAGCTCGATGCCGCCCAGGCCGATCCGCTGGTGTCGCTCTCGCTCGAAGACCAGTTCGCCGCGTTGATCGAGGCCTGTCACCGGCTGGGCATGCGGGTCATCGGCGAGTTCGTCTTCCGCACCGCCGCCCGTGACGGCGACTGGATCCGCGAACACCCCGAGTGGTTCTACTGGATCGACGCGCGCATCGCCGACCGCGACGGCGCCGAGACCGACCCGGTCCGCCAGGCGCAGTCCTACGGCAACCCCATCTTCCCGCCCGATGTGCTCGCGCAGGTGAAGGGCAAGATCGAGCGCAACGAGCGCGACGACCTGCCGCCGCCGCCCGACGCCTTCCGCCACTTTTTCACGCTGCCGCCCGCGCCCGAGACCGTGCATCTCAATGCCCAGGGCAGCGTGCGCGGCAAGGCGCGCAATCCCGCGACCGGCGAGATGGTCGAAGTCCGCGTTCCTGGCGCGTTTGCCGACTGGCCGCCCGACGACACCCAGCCTCCGTGGGGCGACGTCACCTATCTGAAGATGTATCTCGACGACGATGCGAACCAACCGCGGTTCAACTATATCGCTTACAACACGATCCGGATGTACGACAATGCGCTCGCCCGCCCGGCGCTGGCGAACCGCCCCCTGTGGGACAAGATCCGCGACATCGTGCCGTTCTTCCAGTCGCGTTACGGGCTCGATGGCATCATGGTCGACATGGGCCACGCCATGCCGGTGCCGCTGATGCAGGAACTGGTGGCCAAGGTGCGCGCCGCCGACCCCGATTTCTGTTTCCTGTCCGAGAACTTCGAGATGAAAGACGACAGTGTCAAAGCCGGCTACAACGCGGTTATGGGCTACATCTGGTGGACGGAATACAAGCGCGACGGGCTCGATGCGGTGCTCAACCACGTCGGCAACCAGGGCGTGCCGATTCCGTATTTTGCGACCTCCGAGAACCACAACACGCCCCGCACCGCGGCCCGCGTCGGCGGCGAGCGCTACGTGCGCATGATCTTTGCGCTGAATCTGATGTTGCCGGCAGCAATACCGTTTATTCACAGCGGCCTCGAACTGGGTGAGACGCAACCGGTGAACACCGGCCTCGATTTCACGCCGGCCGATGTCGCCAAACTGCAGGGCAAGCCGCTGCCACTGTTCGATATCGGGGGTTACCACTGGGACCGCGGCCACGACCTGGTGGCCTACATGCGCCGGGTTCTCGCCCTGCGCACGCAGTATCGCGACACCCTGGCCGCACCCGCGCCGCAGTCGTTCGTGCGGCTCGACACCGGGCACGGCGAGGTCTTCGCCTTCCTGCGCCGTGGCGCCGGCAAGACCCTGCTCATCACGCTCAACCGCGACCTCGAGAATGCCCACGATTGCCGCGTCGATCTCAACGGGCACACCGGGCAGACCGACCGACTGCTGACCGATCTGTTGACCGACGCGCGCGTCAACCTCGCGCAGGGCCGCCTCCAGGAACGGCTGCAACCGGCGCAGATCCGCATTCTCGAGATCTGATGGCAACGGGGTAATGCGGCTGTGTCTCACATTGTATTGATATGCCGCCGCTGAAGATCTTCAACCTGATCGGGTCGCTCGACCGGGGCGGCACCGAGGGGCAACTGACCCTGCTGGCGACGCGCCTCGACCGCACGCGGTTCACGCCGATCGTCGGCCTGATGCAGGACGGCGGCCCGCTCATTCCCGTGGTGCGCGCCGCCGGTGTGCCGATCGAGATCGTCCCGTTTCGCGGCGTGCGCGCGTCACCCCTCACCCTGGGCAAGCAACTGTCGCAACTGGTCAGCGCCATCCGCCACCACCAGCCCGACATCGTACACGGCTGGCTGTATTGGGGTTACGTGCTCGGCACGCTCGCTGCCCGTCTCGCCGGCATACGTTGTATTGTTTCCAGTCGGCGCGGCCTGGGCATTTTCAAAGAGAACCGCCCCGCCTGGCGTCTGGCCGAGCGTTTGAGCAACCGGGTCACCGTCTCGGTGGTCGCCAATTCCGAGGCCGTGCGCGAGGATACCGCGCAGCGCGAGGGCCTGCCCCGCGAGCGCATCCGCGTCATCCGCAACGCCGTCGACACGCGCCGCTTCGGCATTCGGCGCAAGGCGTGGGCCGAGATCCTGCCGAACCTGCCGGCCGGACGATTCCCGGTCGTCGCCATGGTCGCCAACTGCAAACAATACAAAGACCACGGCACCTTCCTGCGCGCCTGGGAGAACATCGCCGCCCGTCTGCCCAACGCCTGCGCGCTGCTGATTGGCGACGGCGAGGAACGTGCCGCCATCGCGGCCGAAATCGCGCGCCGCAACCTGGGCTCGAGCGCCTGGATGCTGGGCGAACGCGGCGACGTGCCCGACCTGCTGGCGGTCGCCGACATCGCGGTGTTGTCGTCACGCGAGGAGGGACTCCCCAACGCCGTGCTCGAGGCGATGGCTGCCGGGTTGCCGGTGGTCGCCACCGACGTCGGCGGCGTGCCGGAGCTGGTCCAGGACGGCGAGACCGGGTATCTCGTGCCGCCAGGCGATGACGAGGCAATGGCCGATGCGATCGCCTACCTCGCCGAAGATGCCGATACCCGCGCCGCGCTGGGTGCCAGCGGCCGCTTCCTGGCCGAGTTCGAGTTCGGTGTCGAGCGCATGGTCATGGAGTATCAGGAACTGTACCGGGAACTCGCGGACCGGACCGCATAGGCCGCCCCGGCAGGCGTGCGGGCGACGAGTTCGTCGACCCGCCCGCGCACGATGCGCGCAGTGGGCGTTTGCCGCCACGGACGGCGGCCCGAAACGCAGTTTCGGGCAGTGCAAACGACCCGAGGTCGGAGCGGATGCGGGACCTTGCATCGGCGCGCCGCCGGTGCCACAATGGGCACCGTCATGCGTTTCATCGCCACGCAATTTGCCGCCGTCGCCGAGTTCTTCCGCCTGCTGACGCGCCACCGCCAGCTCGCCTGGGAACTCGGCCGCCGCGACCTCGGCGAACGGTACGCCGGCCAGATGCTCGGCACCTGGTGGATCGTCGGGCATCCGCTCGCGCTCATGCTCGTCTACCTCGTCGTCTTCGCGTACGTCTTTCGCATCAAACTCGGCGGCACGGCCGACATGCCGCGCGACTACGCGACCTACCTGCTGGCCGGGCTGATTCCGTGGCTGGCGTTTCAAGACGCGCTCAGCCGCAGCACCTCGGCGGTCACCAGTCAGGCCGGCTTGGTCAAGCAGGTGGCGTTCCCGGTCGAACTGCTGCCGGTCAAGGGCATCGCCAGCGCATTGGCGACCCAGGGTGCCGCCACCGTATTACTATTGATTTACACTGTATTGCATGACGGCGCCCCGCCGGCCACGTGGTTGTTGTTGCCCGGGCTCTGGTTGCTGCAGGCCTGCGCCATGGTCGGTTGCGCCTACCTGCTGGCCGCCACGGGCGTCTGGGTGCGCGATCTGAAAGATGTTGTCCAGGTGTTCTGCACCGCCAATCTCTACCTGATGCCGATTCTCTACCTGCCCGACTGGGTTCCTGAGATCGTGCGGCCGCTCCTGTGGTTCAACCCGTTCAGCGCCGTGGTCTGGTGCTATCAAGACGCGTGTTACTTCGGGCGCATCGCCCACCCCGGCGCCTGGTTCGGCTTCGCCGCCATCAGCCTGCTCGCGCTGGCACTTGGGTTCCAGTGGTTCCGGCGGCTCAAGACCCTCTTCGGCAACGCGTTGTGACCTCACGCACCGATACGCTGTCCGCTGCCCTTCCCGTGCCGGGCGCCGCAACCGCGACCGCAGGGGTAGCCGCAACCACGCACGGCGCCGAGCCGGTCGTCACGGTGCGGGGATTGAGCAAGCGCTACCCGGTCTACGCCCGGCCGCTCGACATGCTACTCGAAGCCCTCACCGGCCGCGAACGGCACCAGGAGTGTCTGGCGCTGCACGAAGTCGACCTGACCATCCGCCGCGGCGAGGTCATCGGCATCATCGGCCGCAACGGCGCGGGCAAGAGCACGCTGTTGCGCATCCTTGCCGGAACGCTCGACGCCACGAGCGGCACCGTCGAGGTGCGCGGGCGGGTGGCCGCGATCCTCGAACTGGGTTCGGGTTTTCATCCCGATTACTCGGGCCGCGAAAACGTCATCCTCGGCGGCATGTGCCTGGGCATGAGCCGCGCCGAGGTCGAGCGCAAGTTCGCCGACATCGTCGCATTCAGTGAACTGCACGCGGTGATCGACCAGCCGTACAAGACCTATTCGACCGGCATGCAGGCGCGCCTGGCCTTCGCCACGGCGATCTGCGTCGACCCCGAACTGCTGATCATCGACGAGGCGCTCGCCGTCGGCGACGTGCTGTTTCAAGAGAAGTGTTACCGACGCATTCGCGAGATCGCGCAAAGCGGCGCCACGGTGATCTTCGTCACCCATGCGTATCCCACCATCTACGAACTGTGTCACCGCGCGGTGTTGTTGCATCAGGGGCGCGTCATCGTCGACGCGATTCCGCGCGAGGTCGGCTACGCCTATGAAAAACTGTTGGCCGAGGAGCGCAGCGGTCAGCAGGTGCTCTTGACCCGGGGGCCCGCACAGCCGACCGACGCGAGCGCACGGACTGCCGCCAGGGAAGGCGGCGTTTCGGGCCGGCACCTGGACGGTGCCGCTGCCCCGATGCGCGAAGTGTGGCAGCGCGGGGCCGCCCAGACCGAGCCTGGTTGCCGCCCGGATGGCGGGCCCGCGCTGGCGACAGACATATCGTGTATGTCTGCCGTATTGCCGTCGCCGGTCGCTCCGCAGCCCATCGACCCGCCGCCGGCCCCGGGTATCACGCAGGTCGAATGCGGGCGGTCCACCCAGCAATTGCCCTCAACCGAACCGGCCCCCGCCGGGGCGGCCGTTACCCCGGTGTTGCCCCGCCCACACGATGCGCCGGCAGCAGCAGCAGTAGTAGCAGCAACAGCAGCCGCAGGCGACGCCCAGGTGCTCGATGTCGTCGTCGTCAACGAGGCGGGTGTCGCGGTGAC
>CAZADH010000371.1:0-5236 GCA_964483805.1 uncultured bacterium | reverse complement strand
ACGGTGAGAAGTGACTCGGTGCCCAGGTTGTCGAGAACGTCGCTGGCGATATTGATGCCGGCCGAGGCCAGGTAGGGTTTGAGTACCAGATACTGGGAGTATTGCTCGAGGCCGGCGACGATCACCTGAGGGTCGCGCTCCTCATGAATCTGGCCCATGGCAGCCAGTGCATTGTCGGGCAGGTAAGGGCACAGCGTGAAGGGGGCAGGCGGCTTGCCGCCGGCGCAGACCACCTCGCAAAAATCGCTGTTCCCGCGAAACTCTGCCCTGCAGGAAAAACCGAGCGGGTCCAGCGTGGCCACAAGGGCCGCCGTTTCGATCATGGTCAAGAACGGGATGATGCGGTAACGGAGTTTGTGGATCTGCGCGGGCCGCAACCGTTGGGTGGCCTGAGGGCTGTCGAGCAGCGTCTCGAGTGCTGCCACCATCGCGGGAGCATCCATGACCCCGCGGGCGCAAAACCCCCGGCCGGGCATGGGAAGGCCGGTGGCCAGTTCTGCGAGCACGTCATTGGCCTTCTGCCAGAGGTCGGCCACGGCGGACCGTTGGTTTTTGGTCCAATCGCGCGCGAGGACAGGCTTCTTGCCGGGTGTACCGAGCGAGAAATCGAGGTCAAACATGGCGGCTTCGAGGGTCTGTTGGTCGAACAGCGACCAATGGGGTTTCAGTTGCCGTGCCAGCTTCTGCAGCAAAGAGAGGTTTTCCTGCTTGGGCTCGGCGAGGAAATCACCCACCCGCTTCACCGACACAGCCCCCTGAATCGTGGTCTGGGCAAAGGCGCTCGACGTGGCGGCAAAAAGAAGGGCCATGAGGAGTAATGGCAAGACAAGTGCCTGGTTGTTGGGACGGGGTTGTACGGGGCGGGCGCGTCGGCGCGGATGATTCACAGTGGTCTCCTCGAAGATAGTCGTTGAGCCAGAATAGACTGGGGTAGTGTAACTCACGATTGTTGTCGGCTTCCAGTGGGCTGGGGCAAAACCCGGGCACGGTGGCGGCGCTCGAGAGTGGGCGGGTGTGATACAATCGCAGGGCCGGCAAGTGATGTCGCGGGCGGCGGGAGGGGTGTACCCCGAGGTATGAATGCGGGGCGCGCGCGATCCCACAAAGGGCCGGCAAATTGACCAGGGAAACTGCCTTGACAAGAGATTCTCGGCGTATTAGAATGATCGTTACCTACGATGGAAGTGCCTTTTTCGGCTTCCAGTATCAACCCGATCGGCCGACGATCCAGGATGCGTTGGAACGAGCGATTGGTGCTGTGATTGGCGAGAAGGTGCGAATTCAAGGGTCGGGACGGACCGACGCAGGGGTACACGCCGTGGGCCAGGTGGTGGCCTTTGTGACCCGGTGCCCAATCCCGCTTGACAAACTGACGATCGCGATCAACGGGATCCTGCCGGCAACGGTGCGGGTTCGGGCGGTGACCGAGGTCGAGAGCGCTTTTCACCCGCGTTTCGATGCGGTCGCGAAGCACTATCGCTACCTCATCCGCGAAGTCGACGAGGAGTCGCCTTTCCTGGCGCGGTTCTATTGGCAGGTGTGCGAGACGCTCGCGCCGAAGCCGATGCGCGCGGGTCTGAGGCAGTTTCTCGGCACCCACGATTTCTCGGCCTTCGCCTGTTCTCCGGACCGTTACGAGAATCCCGTGCGAACCATCCAAGCTGCAAAGCTGACGAAGCAGAAGGGCAACTGGATCATCGACCTGGTGGGCGACGGTTTTTTGCACAACCAGGTGCGGAACATGGTTCGGGCGCTCGTGCTGATCGGCACGGGTCAGATGGAACCGATCGAGATCGGCGAACTGTACCGTAATCGGGACAGGAGGCGTTTGGGCCCCCCGGCACCACCCGGTGGCCTGTACCTGATGAGGGTCATGTACTAACCTCGAGCCAGAAAGCAAGGAGGTACAGAGGTGAAGACGTTCGTTCTGAAACCTGCAGAGGCTGTCCGCAAGTGGGTCTTGGTGGACGCCAAGGGGCAGGTGCTGGGACGGTTGGCGACGCGTATTGCTGATGTATTGCGCGGCAAGCACAAAGTCAACTACCAGCCCAATGTCGACATGGGTGATTTCGTGGTGGTCGTGAACGCGAAAGAGATCGCGTTGACCGGTCAGAAGCCGACCAAGAAGCTGCATTATTGGCACACCGGTTATCCGGGTGGCATTTGCTCGATCAACTACCGCGACTTCCGTGACCAGGCTCCCGAAGAGATGCTGATGTTGGCGGTCAAGCGCATGCTGCCGCGCAACCGCCTGCGCAAGGTGTATCTGCGCAAGCTCAAGATCTACCGGGACCAAGAGCATCCGCATGCCGCCCAACAGCCCGAAACCATGGCTGTTGGCAAGGCATAACGCATCGGGAGGGCAACAACGATGGCTGACACGTTTTATCTGGGCACGGGTCGCCGCAAGACCGCAGTGGCGCGGGTGCGGCTCAAGAAGGGCGAGGGACGCATCGTCGTCAACGATCGCCCGATCGAAGATTACTTTCCTGTCGCGTTGATGCGCAAGATCATCGGCCAGCCGTTCCAGGTCACCGAGACCGCCGGCAAGTTCGATGTGTTTGCGAACATTCGCGGTGGTGGCAGCGCCGGCCAGGCCGGTGCTTTGCGGCACGGCATCGCCCGCGCGCTGGTGAAGGCGAACGAAGAGTTCAAATCACCGCTGCGCAAGGGTGGGCTGTTGACCCGCGATCCGCGCATGCGCGAGCGCAAAAAATACGGTTTGAAGCGCGCTCGTCGGCGCCCGCAGTTCTCGAAGCGCTAGTTCGTTTCTGTTGGGTCAATCCGCCACGGGGGGAGGTCGCAAGCCTTCCCCCGTGGTTGTCTTCATCGGTCGGCCTGCACGACGCCGCGGGCGAAGGCCGTCCACAGCGGGCCGCTGTGCGTTTGCATGATGCGTGGCGGTGAGAGTTGGCGACGGGAGCAGACAATATGCCCAAATCCCACGGAAAGTTTGATGAGAAGAAGCTGATCGAGTTGGCGATCGCGGCGGCCGATCGGGCGCACGCGCCGTATTCGAAATTCCATGTCGGTGCTGCCTTGGCGCTGAGCGACGGCACGCTGGTGCCGGGGTGCAATGTCGAGAACGCCAGTTATGGCTTGACCAATTGTGCCGAGCGCACGGCGATGTTTGCCGCGGTGGCGATGGGCCGGCGTGATTTCGTGGCGATGGCGATTCATGTCGCGATCGATGATTTCGTGACCCCGTGCGGCGTGTGCCGCCAGGTGTTGCACGAATTGGGGCCCGATATGCCGATTTTGCTGGTCAACAAGCAACACAAAGTAAAGCGGGTGACGGTCAAACAGTTGTTGCCGCTGGCTTTTGGCGACGATCAGTTGAAGGCCGCCGACCACTGACCGAGTGCCGTCGCCCTGGGTGACTCCGTGCCTGTCGGTCTGGGGCCTGTTGCCCGCGGAGCGGGCGACATGCTAGGATTCGCGTATGGCTAAGAAGAAGATCGAGGTCAGCAAAGAGATCCAGGCTGTCGGATTCTACATCGGCAGCGATGAATATGCGGTCGACATCGCTCATGTCTCCGAGATCGGTGCCATGATGGAGATCCGCAAGATTCCCAAGTCACCGCCGTTCGTCGAGGGTGTGGTCAACCTGCGTGGGGCGATCATTCCGATTATCGATCTGCGCAAGCGTTTCGATCAACCGGCCGAATCGAGGACGTCGGCCAAGATCATCATTGTCGAGTTTGGGGGGCACCAATTCGGCATGATTGTTGACAACGTTTCTGAGGTCATCAAGATGAAGGCCGATGCCATCGAGCCGCCGCCGCCCATGTTTTCGAGCAACATCGACTCCGCCTACGTGCAGGGAGTGGGCAAGCTCGACAATCGCCTGATCATTCTGCTCGACCTGCAGAAACTGCTGTCGTCCGAAGAACAACAGGCCCTTGTCGGGCTGAAGAATCGCTGACGGCGGGCGCATCTTTTCATGGCGGCGCCGGCGGCAGACGGGGCGGGCAAAACCAGCGGATCCTGCTGCAGTTGTTCGGGGTGCGGTTGTGGTTGCTTGTTGGGGTTCGTCTGCCTGTTTTTTCTGGGCCTGGGGTTGATCGGTTTCTTTGGGGCCGACCGGATTCGCGCGGCGACGGCACCTTTTCACCCACGGTTACCGGCCTGCACGCCCGATGACCGCGGCACGCTGGCCGGCAAGATTGCGGCGTTGGGCCCGGCGACGGCGCCGGTGTCACTCACCCTGACCCAGGGCGAATTGAATGCCTGGCTGGCGCGGGTGCGCGTGCCGTTGCAGGGCGGGCTGGCGATTGACAGCATGCAAGCCGGTCTTCGCGACGGTGTAGCTGATTTGTATTTACAGGGTTCGGGCCTGGGACTGCACGACTTGACCGTGCGGGTGGTCCTGCGGTTTGGGGGTGGGCCCGGCAAGTCGGTGCCGACGCTCGACGAGGTCTGGGTCAATCGCGCGCAGCTTCCCCTTGATCGGGTGGGTTTTGTCGTTGAGCCATGGTTGGCGGGCTGGCACGAGCGCGCGTTCGGATTCGCTCCGGCGGCCTGGTCGGAGCGGCTGCAGAGTGCCCGGGTGGCCTCCGGAACCCTCGAGATCACGGGGCAAATCCGCGATGTCGTCGAACGGGGCGTCGCTCCATGAAACAAGCGCGCGTGCCGGTGCCACGGCGCATTGTCGAGGCGTTGGTCTTTCACAAGATCGATGTGGCCTCGGTAGTGTGGTGGTATGAGGTCAATGCCGGTCCGCGGGGCGGCCCGGGGACCCTGTGGTTGGTCGGGTTTCAGCAACGGTTGTTGCTGTTGGCTCGCGAAGAATATGGCGAGGTCGAGGGCATCGCCGATTTGCCCCGCAGGGATGTGCGGACGGTCCGGGTGGGCTGGACTTTCCTGGGCGAACACATCGTCGAGTTCGAGCGGGCCAAGGGGGAGCCGCTGCTGCTGGTAATCCCCAGCGAGCACGGTGATCAGTGGCCGAAACTCGTCGAGTCGCTGCGGGCGTTTGCCGGAAAGGCATTTGCAGAGCGGTCCCGGTCGGTGCGGGTCGATCAGGGCATGGTGGTTGAGGACGGAGACGCACCGGCTCCAGGCGTCACCCAGGTCGCGACTGTTGCCGGTCCACTGGCGCTTGATACTGTGGGGATCGATCAATCGATACGGGTCACCGTCGATCCGGCCATCCGCATCGGTGGGGCCGAGGCGACCCGGGTGGAGTGCGATGCCGTCGGAGTGCGGGTCGACCCGCTGCCCGCGGCGCTCGATC
>CAZADH010000370.1:0-5265 GCA_964483805.1 uncultured bacterium | reverse complement strand
AGCGAGACGACCCTCGTCTGGTTGAAACGCGTTGCCGTCGAGGATCCCGGCCCAGCGATGTGGTGCTTCGCCGACGAGCAGACCGCGCAGAAGTTCTTCGACACTCGCATCAAGCAGGCCTTCGAGTCGTGCCCATCGATCCGCCCGCTGATCGACAAGGCCCGGTTTAGCTTCGAGGGCGGCATCGTCCTGCGAAACGGGTTCAGCCTGGTCATGTCGTGGGCCAGCTCGATCGGCAAGACGGCCTCGGTATCGATCCGGTATCTGATCCTCGACGAGATCTGCAAGCCGTCCTACTACCTAACCCAGCACGAGGGCAAGGTAATCAGGCGCATCGAGCAGCGCTGCAAGAAGTTCCCGAACCACAAGATCGTGAAGTTGTCGTCGGTCACGTACGACGGTGACAACATGTCGATCGAGATGGCCCGCACCGACGCGGCCTTCGACTACACCGTGCCGTGTCATGCGTGCGGTGAGTATCAGCCGCTGGCGTTCCGGGCCCACGAACCGAAGCGTGACGACGACCCGGCAAGGGTCATCGACCGCGACGACCACCCGGCGCACGAGTCGATCTCGGGCGTCGTGTTCGACGCTGCCGGCGACAACCCCCGCGCGATCGCGGCGACGGCCCGCTACAAATGCCGGTCGTGTGACGCGAAGTGGACGACCGCCGAGAAGAACCGCGCCGTCTCGTTCGGTCAGTGGAAGCCGCGGCCCAACTCCTCACCCAGCCCGATCCGCGTCGGCCTGTTCCTCTCGCGTCTCTACTCGCTGTCGGACGGTGGCCGGTTCGAGACGTTGACCGAAGAGTTCCTGATGGCGAAGGATGACGTCGACGAGTTGCGTTCGCTCGTCAACAACGCCTTCGGTGAGCACTGGAAGAAGGTCGTGCACGTTCAGGACGAGTCTGGTCTGCGTCGGGCGCAGTGTCAGCTCGAGCGTGGCGTGGTCCCGGATGAGGCCGACGTGCTGACGGCTCACGTCGACATGCAGAAAACCGGGTTCTGGTATCTGGTTCGCGCCTGGTCGTGCCGGACGAAAGAGTCCTGGATGATCGAGTGCGGCCGGCTACTAGACTGGGGCGACGTTGATGATCTGTTCTTCGACCGCACCTGGGCGACGGCCGGTGGCAAGGTGCACGGGATCTGGCGCGGAACCCTCGACACCGGCGGCAGCAAGGACGAGCACGAGGACGTCAGCCGCACCGAGCAGGCGTATGACTGGTGGATCGCCAACCGATATCGTTGCTCCCGGCGCATCTTCCTGTGCAAGGGCTCGTCGCGACAGCTGCCGACGAAGACCTCGTTTGGCAAACCGCTCGAGGTGTCACCGTCCGGCAAGAAGTTGGTTGGCGGATTGGTGCTGTTGTTCATGAACACGAACCGGCTCAAGGACATGTTCATGCACCAACTGCAGCAGGCGTGCGAGGGCGGCTCGAAAGCGGCCTGGTTGCACAAGGACACCCCCGACCAGTATTTCCGGCACGTCACATCGGAGGCACCCGACGATCACGGCGTGTGGACCCTGCAAAAGGGGCGCGACAACCACTGGCTCGACTGTGAAATGATGGCGCAGGGCGCAGTTTGCCCTGAAATCATGGGTGGATTGGACGCAATTGGGCGTGTTTTGGCCCAGCACGAGGCCAAAAAACAGCCCGAAAACCCTGAAAAACAGGCAGAAAACAGCCCAAAAACAGGCGAAAAACAGCCTCCAGAGAGGCCGAAAATCGCGCCGAAACCGGTCGCAAGACGGCCGAATCCTTGGACCAGGAGGCCCGGCGGGCTATGATTTCACTCGTCATACGGCGTATTGCGAACGAAATTCAGCTGAAAACAGGGCGATCTGTGCAGGAAATCATCGAGGAAGTGGTGGCCGTGGCACGTGGCGGCACGGTCACGTTCACCTCGCCGATGGTTTGCGCCTTCTGCGCGTCGGTCGACACCGAGATCAAGAAGACCGAGCGCAAGGATTCGTCGATCAAGCGCCGGCACGTGTGCCGATTCTGCGGGCGGTCGTTCTTCTCGACCGAGGAGGTCAAAGTCGATCCGCCAGAAAATAAACTATCCCCAGGGATAGACGAACTTCGCCAACCCCTTGCGAAGACGCCAAAAAAACGCAAGGCTAAAGACAGGAAGACCTGATCAGTCGTCCGAGCGAACACGAAGCGCCGTCATGGGCATGACACCATGGCGGCGCTTTTTGTTTGCGCCAGAGGAAGAGGCGAATGGCAACCGAACTCGAGCTGGCCCAGCAGCAACTCGCAGCGGTTCAGGCGTCGATCAACGTTCAGATCGGCGCGGCCGGCGCGGCTCAGTACACGGTTCAGGGGATCACGATCATCCGTGCATCGCTCAAGGATCTACGCGAGATGGAGCGAGAGCTGAAGTTCAAGATCAAGCGGCTCGACCCGACCAACACCGGCGCAGTTCGATACCCGGTGTTCGCGACGAGGGGCTGACGCATGGGCCTGTGGCAGTCGTTCCGGACAGCGGTATTCAACACGACGACGTCGATCGTCGCCAACGCGATCGCGCTCGTGTCTCCCGAGGCCGCACGCGTCTACCGCTGGAACCGGACGACCGGCCGTTCGTATGTCGCGGCCAATTTGAAGGGCCCGTATCAACTGCACACCCCGAGCAGCAACAGCGGCGACCGAGAGGTGCTGACCTATCGACGTCGGGTGAACGCCCGGGTCAAAGACCAGGAACGCAACAACCCCTTCGTGGCCGGCATGATCCGCAAGAACGCGACGATGGTCGTCGGCGACGAGGTCGGGTTCAAGGCCGCGATCGAAGACGCCAACGGCAAGCCGAACACCAAGCTCAATCGTGAGATCGAGCGCCGGTTCTACCGGTGGGCCGAGCACGCCGCGATCGACGGCGACAGCCTGACCGACGTCTGTCACCTGGTCGAGAACCTGCGACTGCTCGACGGTGAGTGCATCGTCAAGGAAGACACCGACAACGGTGAGCCGGGGACGAACCCGTTCCGCGTCCAGGTCCTCGAGTCTGACCACATCGACACCAGCCGCACGTTGTATGGCTACGGTTGCGAGTTCGACCGCAAGGGAAATCCGACCGCCTGGTGGCTGTATCCGGTTTACCCCGATGGCATGGTGCCTACGCAAGAGTCCGTTCGCGTACCGGCCTCGCAGGTATGCCACCTGTTCGAGCGCACCCGCGCCAGCCAACGCCGCGGCATCAGCCCGTTGGCTTCGGCCTTGTACAAGATCTTCGCGGTTGACGATCTCGAAGACGCCGAACTCCTCGCGTCACGAGCGGCCGCATGCTTCGGCCTGATCATCGAGTCCCCGATCGCCGACGTTCCGCCGATGCCGCCGATGGCCGGCGAAGCGGGCGAGAGCGAAGAGACGCCCAAGGACGACAACGGCAAAGATCGGGCGTTCATGGACTCCGGCGGCATCTTCGAAGCGATGCCCGGCGAGAAGGTTTCGTCGTTCAAGAACGAACGACCGAACCCGAACTTTGATCCGTTCCGCCGTGGATCTCATCGCGTGTCGAGTCATTCGATCGGCATGTCGTATGAGACGGCCACCGGCGACTACAGCCAGGTCAACTACTCCTCGGCCCGCATGGGCAAGTCGGTGGAGTGGGGGAACATCAAGCGCCAGCAGGTCAAGCTCAAGAACAAGCTGCTGAACTGGATCTTCCGCCTGTGGCTGCGCTACGAGATCGCGGTTGTCGGCATCCCCGGCATCTCCGTGTCCGAGTATCGACGCAACCCGGCCAAGTTCGAGCAGGTCACCTGGCAGCTGTCGGGCAACGACGAGATCGACCAGAGCAAAGAGATTGCGGCCTTCGAGTCGCAGCTGCGCAATCGTGTGAACTCACGCACGCGCTGGTGCGCGGAGCGCGGCAAAGACTTCCCCGAAATCGCCAAAGAGATCCAGGCCGAGAACGCCCAGCTCGAGGAACTCGGCATCTTCCACGACCCGGCGACAGTGCCAGGCGCTGCACCGGTCGATGGCATGAACCAAGACGGGAGCCCGGCCAATGTCTAAGCGGAAACACAAAGTATTGCACACACGCTCAACCTCCGACGTCGACACGAAGCAGTTGTCACGTCGCGCGATCGTCGGCTTCGTCCCCAAGTCGACCGACGAGAAGAACCGCACCGTCGATTTCCAGTTGTCGTCCGAGGTCCCGTGCAATGTCTGGGACTTCGAGCGCGGCGACGTCGTTCCTGAGGTCCTGCTGTCGTCGGGCATGCGTCTCCCATCAAACAATCAGATGCCCCTGCTCGACACGCACGACCGCAGCACGATCGAGAAGGTGTTCGGTTCGGTTCGTCAGATCCGGATCGAAGACGGGAACCCCGTCGGCAAGCTGTTCTTCGCCCGTGACGTGGACAGCGTCGACGCGTTCAACAAGGTCGTCGACGGCCACATCACCGACGGATCGGTCGGCTACCAGGTCGTGAAATCGATCTGGATCGACGAGGGCCAGACCGTGGCCTACGACGGCCGGACGTTCATGGGCCCGATGAAGCTCTCGACCGAGTGGCTGTGCAAAGAGTTCAGCCTCGCCCCGATCGGCGCGGACGAAAACGCGAAGGCGCGGAGCGACGAACACAAAATTCCGGAGAAACGCGTCGCACAGGAACCAGAAAAACACAGCGCAACCCGCGCTGAATCAAAAACAGGAGGAACCTTTAGTATGAATCGCAAACTTCGTGCTCTCCTGATCTCGCGCGGATTGGCTGCGGGGTCGACCGACGAACAGGCGCTGGCTTTCTTGGCGGCGCTTCCCCAGGACGTGCAGGACGCTCTCCGCGCCGAGGCAAACAAGCCGGACGAGGTCAAGCCCGAACTGACCGAGGCGCAGAAAGAAGAAGTTCGCGCCGAGGCCGAGCGCGCGATGCTGGCCCGCATCGAGGAGATCCGCGACTGTTGCCGCACCGCCGGCATGAGCGAAGAGGACGCGCTGCAGATGGCGAAGACGTGCAAGACCGTCGATGCCGCCCGCGCTGCGATCTTCGTCGAGCTGAAGAAGCGCAACGTGCAGATCACCTCGAACAACACGACGGTCACCGGTGGCGACACCGACGCCCAGAAGTTCGCGCGCGCCGCGTCCGATGGCATCATGGCCCGGTGTGGTGTCAAGTCCGAGAAGCCCGCGGCCGGTTACGAGGAGTTCAAGGGCCGGACGCTGCTCGAGATCGCGCGGATGTGTCTGGAGCGCCACGGCATCAACACGCGGTCGATGAACAAGCAGCAGATCGCGTCGGCGGCTCTGCGGATGTCGA
>CAZADH010000369.1:4674-5311 GCA_964483805.1 uncultured bacterium | reverse complement strand
CATGGAACAGCGGATCGCCAACCTATGGAACACGCCCGACGAGGTCCTGAGCAAAGACACGTTCATGGATCGGGCCAAGGAACAGAACGTCCGGAAGACGACCGCCTACCGCTGGTGGACCCTGGGCGTAGCGAAGAAGGTTTTCCGCGTGGCTGGCGAGAACGCCCGGCTGACGCACAAGTGGGATCCCAAGACCGAAGTGACACCACAACCCATGACGACCGCGGATCTGATGATCCAGGACACGAATTTCTGAGAAGGGATGCAAACATGAAGCGGATGATGGCGATCGACCCGGGGGAGAACGGCGGTTTCGCGTACGACACCGAGAACGGCGTGACCGTCGAGAAGATGCCGACCGGCATGTCCGAGCAGGCCGACCGGATCAAGGAGATCTGCGCGTTCAACCGGATCGACCTGGTCGTGCTCGAGAAGATACACGGCGCAATGCCCGGCACCGGTATGGCCAGCTCGAACAAGTTCAGCCGGCACATCGGCCACCTCGAGGCGATTTTGTATTGCGCGGCGGTCTCGACGCAGCAGCTGGCCCCACAGTCATGGCAGAAGGCGCTCGGTTCACGGTCGAAGGATCAGCGTGAGCGAAAGCGGGCGATCAAGGAGCAGATGGCCCGGCTCT
>CAZADH010000369.1:0-4664 GCA_964483805.1 uncultured bacterium | reverse complement strand
GTCGGACGCCCTCGGGATTCTGACCGCGGCCCGCAAGATCATGGGTGATCTGAAATGACCTACCGACCGATCACCGACGTGTGGCTCCTCGCACGTTGTAAATACGCCGACGGGCAGAAGCGCTATGGCGGTTACCTTGGTGGGTTCCCCGAGCGCGCCCGAGCACTTCTCGGTGCCAGCATGCGCGACTGCGTGTTGCACGTGTGCGGGGGCAAAGCCCGGCACTACCCCTACAAGCGCGGGTTCGGACCGTTCGACAGAACGCTCGACCTGGACCCGTCGGTCAATCCCGACTTTCTGCAGGATGCGCGCGACCCGTGGCCGTTCGATGGTTCGTTGAAGGCGGCCCTGATCGACTCGCCCTACTCGCCCGAGGACGCCGAACAGTATCCGCCAGGTGCGAAGGCCTACCCGACACCCGAGCAGTTGCTCAAGCGTGCGGTGCCGGCTCTGTCTGTCGGCGGTCGTGTCGGGATCATTCACTACATGTGGCCCCGCCCGGTCCCCGGGCTGTCTGACGAGATCGCCGTCGTTGCTGTCGGTTCCGGCCGACTCGGCAAGGCCCGGTGGTTCGTCGTGTTCGAGAAGGTGGCGTCATGATGATCGGTCTCTGTGGCTATGCCCGCTCAGGGAAAGATACTGCGGCCGCCGGCATGCGCGGCTACGTCCGCAAGGCCTTCGCCGACGCGTTGAAGGTCGAGGCGGCGGCCTACTGCATGAGCGTCTATCGCATCAACCCGATGCACTGCACACCGGCCGAGAAAGAGTCAATTCGTTGGTTTCTCGTGGGACACGGTCGCGCCCGTCGTCTGCAGAATCCGAACTACTGGATCGAAGCACTCGATTCTTCGCTGCCTGATGCGCTCCCCAGATCGAAGATCGTCGTCACCGACGTTCGCTATGCCAACGAATGCGAGTGGATCGAGCGCAACGGCGGTCGCGTGATCAGGATCGTCCGCCCGGGCATCGGCCCGGTATGCGACGAGGAGCAGGAGAGCATTCTGCAGATCCTGTCGGCCGGTTTCGTCAGCGCGACGGTCGACAACAACGGCACGCCCGAGGAGCTGGCGCGGAAGGTGATGGAGATCGCCGCGGTATGACCGCAGACAACCGCAACGGCGGCACGACCAAGGGCCCGATGAACCGGGGAATCGGGCTGACCGCAGACAACAGCGTGAGGTGCGCGACGTTCCGAAACCGGCGCATCCCGAAGCTGATCTGCATGTTGCGGCAGACGCACGCCAGGTGTCTCGAGATGCGCGGCGAGATGAGATCGCACGTCAGGCGATGCGTTAAGTGTCCGATAGGCGCGGCAGTGTCCGCAGAGCACGAGACGACAAAGGAGGACAACCAGGTGGGCAATCAAGGATTCTGTACAGACTGCAACGCGCCGGCAAAGACGATGGGCCGAGGATTGTGTCGGAAGCACTACAACTACCGACACTATCACGGAACTCTTCCAGCGAAGGGCGGCAAAGAGGTGCCCGCTGGCATCGCACTGACCGGCGGAAAGAAAGACGACCTGGTCGACGTTCGTCTCGGCGCTCCGATGGTGCTGACGATCGATTTCACGCAATACCCGGAGATCTTCGAGGCGCTGAAGAAGCGGGCGCACGACGAGATGCGCACAGTCGACGGCCAGGCACTGTTCTCGATCCGCCGCGGTCTTGACATGGCGGGGCCTGACATCAAGTCGGTGATCGACGAGATCACGCGCCTGGCCAAGTGCGAGAGCGTCAGGGTGTCTGTCGCATGATCTGCGATCGACAAACCCTGATGACCGAACGCGCGATCGAGCGTTGGGTGTTGCTCCGCAAGATCGGCGTCCGGATCGGCGAGAAGTTCAACACCCTGATTGCCGCAATCGCCTGGGCAACAACCCGCCAGGGGGCCCAGCCCGGTCTGACGACGATGGCCCGCCTTGGGCTGGTGACGAAGTGCAAGGCTTACGGGTTCTGGCGGCTCGAGTCGCGCACGAAGAACTGACGAAGGGAGCAATCACGCATGGTCACGATCATCACGAGGTCGCTGTGGGGTGCCCGCCCCCCGAAGGTGCCGGGGACCCCGCACACCCCGGTGCGGATCTGTCTGCACCACAGCTACAGCCCGACGGCTGCACAGTTCCGCGGGGCCCCGACGATTCGCGGGATCCAGAACTTTCACATGGATGACCCGACCACCGGGTGGGCCGACATCGGTTACCACTTCCTGGTCAGCCCTGACGGCACGCAGATCTTCGAGGGCCGGCCAGCAACGCAAATCGGGGCGCACGCTGGACCGCCCCCCAAGGGAAGCAAGGCGAAGATCGTGTTCAGCAACGCCGGCACCATCGGCATCTGCCTGATCGGCAACTACGACGTCGAGACCCCGGTGCCGAATGCCGTGTTCGCGGTTCAGTCGCTGATCGACGAGCTGCGCTTCAAGTTCAAGATCAAGCCCGACCAGGTCTTCGGCCACTTCGAGTCGTGGACGATCCCGCCCAAGACCTGCCCGGGTCGCCACATGGCCGAGGCGTTCGGCATGGCGGACCGATTCGCCCGGGCCTATCCACCCAAGAAATAGCGGTCTGTGGCCGCAATCTGACGCACAGGAGAAATACAATGTCTTTGCAATCGGTTTGGGAGTTCATCGTCAATCACTCGGAGACCCTGATCTCGATCGGCATCACCGCCCTCCTCTTCCTGAAGGCGATGGTCACGCAGAAGCTGACCTTCCGGGAAGCACTCGTCGTTCTGACCAACACGCTGCAGGACGAGAAGAAGATGACGAACGGACAGTTCACCGCGGCCACGGTCACAAAGATCGACAATGTGGCCCAGGCCGCCGGGGCGTCCCCGTCGGCAGTGGATCTCGTGAAGCAGACCATCACGACCATCAACCAGGCGGTCACCAACGCGCAACCACCGTCACCTACCGCACCCGCCGTTGCGTCATCGGGTGCCGGGGATATCAAGATCGGATCGCTCAACGGCAAGCCGATCTACCTGGGCCAGGTCGCCGGCTGGATCGCCCAGGCGAAAGCTGCGATGGACGTCTTCGGCCGCATCTTCGGCAGGAAGTGAGGCGAGATCCGCCCGGCCCATCTCGAGCACGGGGTGGGTCGGGTGATCGGAGGTCCCATGAAAATCAAGCGCTACGACATGCCCAGCGACCAGGAAGTATGGGAAGCCCACGACGGGGAGTATGTCCGGTTCGAGGATCACAAGGACGTGGTCGACCGTTTGCAGAAGAAGATTGCCCAGCTGGCCGAGGAACGCAACCGAGCGATTGATCGGCTTGCTGCGGCGTTCGACTGACAGGAGGACAACACTGTGAATACGAGAGAAGCACGTTTGCAGAAGTTCGCACCGGATTTGCTCGAGGCCTGCAAGGAGGCCTTGAAGGTCTTGCTCGATCCCCAACTAGATCACCAGGAGGCCGTCGATGTGTTGGGCGGGGCGATCGAAGCAGTCGAGGGGCCCGATGCCGAATGCTTGCAGGAGGGTGCCCGATGATCTGCAAGGAATGCGGGACGGACATGAACGAACTCAGGATCGGTCAGCAGATCATCGTGTCGAAGAAGGTCACCGACGCCGACGGCGAAGAGCGCGAGATCCCGACGAGCAAGATCATCATCTCTGGTCGCGGCATGTATTTCTGTCAGGCGTGCCAGTCGATGTGGCAGGATCCGGAGAAGGTCGGCAATCGTCATGAGCGGCGGGCGATGGCGTCACGTGCGCGGCGCGTGCGTAGATCAGTCCGGTGATAACACCGTCATATGTGGTCATACATTATACATCGCGGGTCCTTCCAAAGCGCCCATTCAATAGGGGTCGCCGTAAGCTCCGCCCTCGCTCACATGCGGCCCGCGGTCACTTTTTCGTTTTCAACCCGGGATATTACGTAATATTCTGGTAACAGACAGGGGGACACATGCCGCGCACAAAGACGAAGGAAAAGAGCACGACCAGTTTGGTCGCCTCAGTCGCGCAACTGGCGGCAATCATGGCTGTCGACGCCCGCACGATTCAGAACTGGCGTAAGGCTGGCATGCCCCAGGTGAAGCACGGCCACTACGACGTCGCGGCGTGCGTGCAGTGGTGGCGAGAGAACATCCTGGCCGGCAAGGACACGAAGGCGACGAAGACCGAGCAGCTGAAGTGGTGGAAGGCTCGAGCGGACGCCGCCGTGATCCAGACCGACCGCTTGCGCGGGAACCTGATCGACCGCGATGAGTTGTTGCCTGAGTGGATCCAGGTATTCACCGAGTTCAGGCAGGCCGTGCTCGGGCTCGAAAACCGACTACCGCCGTTGCTCGAGGGCCTGAAACAGATCGACATGACCCCGGTCATCAAGACCCTGACGCGACCGATGCTGTCGGCCCTGGCCCGACCAGGTGAGAGCAGACCGAGCCCGATCGTCGAGCCGGCGAGGAAGTCCCGATGAGACGCCAGCACCCAGCGCAAGAAGCCCGCGCGTTCGTCGCACCACCGTCGGGAATCTCAACGGCCGAGTGGGGACCGATGAATCACGAGCTGCCGATCAGCACCAGCGCCTACAGCGGCCCGTGGGATCTGGGCCTGATCCCGTTCATGGGCGGCTACCTGCAGATGCTCGACGATGACACGATCCGCGAGGTCGTGCTGCAGAAGCCGAGCCAGGAAGCTGGCAGCGAGACGACCCTC
>CAZADH010000368.1:0-5313 GCA_964483805.1 uncultured bacterium | reverse complement strand
CGCCATGGGACCGCCGATGAAACGGGCAGCCGAACTGGAAGCGTTATCGAAAAACCACCCGGAGTGCCCACTGGTGATGGACCAGTCCGTCGCCGATGCTCTGCCGACCGGCGGCAAGCCGCCTGCGTTGCTCGTGCGCACGGTCGATCACCAGGCGTTCGCCTTCGCGACGCGCCCCACTGAACGCAAACCGTCGGCCGCCGTTGCCCCAACAGCACTGGCGCCGACCGCGTCACCCTCTGCCGTGCCGGCCGACAGCAGCCGTAACGCTGCCATACATGATATTGCTGTTCCTGTCCGCCCGTCGCCGTCGCTCGACCAGAGACACGCCGCCACGGCCCGGCGGGCGCTCGGCTGGCTCACCGGCTGCGTCGCCCTGGTGACCGCAGCGTTGATCGTCCTGAGCGCGCTGGGCACACTCGCCACCACCGACCGCGCCGAGCGGGTGCGGGCAGCGCACGAGAAGAATGCGCGGCTGCTCGACCATCTCGCCCAGCAAACGCAAGGGACCACCGCCCTCGAAACCCGCATGCAGAGCTTCGTCGATCGCGTCGCCGAGCGCGTGGCCATCGACAGCATCGCCCCCGGACCCATGACGCTGCAGCGCGCCATTTTCGCCGGATTGCACGACCTTTTCGTGGCCGGACTCCGCCCGACGCTGATCGTCGGACGCACCCACGACGGCACCGGCACCGTCGCCTGGCCCGCAGCCGACCGTGAGGTGGTCGCCTCGCTGGCGGCGGTACTCGACACCCTGCTTGCCGTTTACGATCTGCGCCATCGGCCCGAGCGGGTCCCGACCGGCAATGCCTGGACCACGTTGGGCACCCGCATCGCCTGGGCCCAACTGGCCCGCGAGTATCGTGGCCAGTTGTGCCCGATCACCTATGCCTCGGCACCGGCCTGGATGTACTGGCAGCCGTTGCTCTCGGCACCGCGAATCGCCGAATTGCGTCAAGGGCCGCCAACCCGCGGCCGCCTCCCGGCCGCGCCGCAAAAAGACAGATCTCATACACCTGCTGTATTGCATCGGGGTCCGCCCCCCGGGGCCTTCCTCGACGGCGGCGTCTTGATCATCCTGCCGCGATCGCGCCCGCTGGCTGCCGCCGCTGGCGGGCCAATGCCGAGTCAGGTTTCCGGACTGCACCGGGACCAGGAACAGAGTCTGCGGCCACTGTTGGCAATGCTCGAGGACGAGACCTCCGCCCTCGCCTTTCTGCCGGATGGCGAGACGCGTGCCACCGGCCTGTGGACCGGCCCCCGCTATCGGCACTTGCAGACGACCGCCGCAGGGCAACCGCGTCCGGCGCGGGCGTGGGATGAACGCCGCATCCGCACCCCACGGCGCGGAACGCTGCTCGCCTCCACGGCGGTACCGCGTCCCGACCGGCTTCCCGAGCAGGTCCGTCACGCCGTCACCACCCTGGTGCGCGCCGCGCTGGCCGCGGCCCTCCTGCTCTGGTCGGTGGCTTTTCTCGACCGCGGCCTGGCCCGCCATGTGCGTGCCCAGATGGTCACGGCCTTCTTCTTCGCCACCCTGCTGCCACTCGCCGGGTTGCTGCATGTCGGCATCCTGCTTGGCGCCCAGTGGCAAGACCACATGGTCACCGACATCCGCCAACAGATGCGCCGCGAGATCACCCAGATCGATCGCCGGCGCTTCGTCCACCAACCCCTGATCTGGCGCGAACTTGCACGTCTGGTGCACACCGCATCGTTCACCGCGTTGCTCGACCAGGTTGCCAATGGCGAACGCGGGGCGGCGGCAACACCCAGCGACCGATCCCGGCTCGCGCACTATTTACAACAATTGTTTGCCAGCGCCAAACACTCGCAGTTTCACCCGACCGTGGGTTCGCTGGTCGTGACCGGCCCCAACGATCTGAGCGCCGAAGTAAGCCGTCTGGCGCAGGTGGCCACCACCACGACCCACCTGGCCACCAGCCTGCTCTACTTCGGTGAGCGCACCATGGCGCGCATCAGGGCAACGACCGATGCGACAGCACGCGAGCCCGCCACCCCCGATCTCCAGCGTGAACTGGTGGCGCAAACGCTGGCCCAGGCCTTCCTGGCCATCTTCGGCCCGGAGGCGACCCTGGCCCTGCTCTACGCTCCCACGGAGCCCCTGATCATCAACTGTGGCCCCTATTCGCCGGTCATCCGCCAGGTGTTGCTGCCGACCGAAACCGGCCCGCGGTTCTCGGTGTTCTGGCTGTATCACATGGCCCACTCCCAGGTGATGGCGGTGTACCGTGTGCTCAGTCCGTTCGGGCGCCTGCCCGACCGGACGCCGCTGGGCCAGGAGGTTCGCTACTTCGCGCTCGAACGCCGACACCTGGGCATGCCGATCATCCCCGAGGACGGCGAAGCCCTGCCGTTCCTGCGCCCGCTCGGGCGACAGATTGCCGCGGTGGGCCGCCCGGTGAGCACCCGCATTCAATATGATGATGCCTCGTGGTTGGTCGAGGGGGTTCCGGAGAACACCTTCAGCCAGTTCATCTACTTCGGCGTGGTGGCCGAGGCGCCGCTGCAGAACGCGGTGCGCCAACGACAGCTCGCGCTCTTCGGCGCCCTGCTCTTCGCGTTGCTCCTGGTGCTGGCCCTGGCGCGGGGTGCGGCCGGCGCGATTCTCGCCCCGCTCGTGCCGTTGCGGCGCGGTCTCGCAGCCGTCGCCCACGGCAACTTCGCCATGCGGTTGCCCGTCGACCGTTCCGATGAGTTGGGAACGCTGGTCACCGGGTTCAACGAAATGGCGCGTGCTCAACAGGAGCGCGAAGCGCTGGGGCGGATGGTGTCGCAGGCAGCGCGACGCGCCAGCGCCACTGCCGAGGCCGAAGAGCGGGCACAACGCGGCGAGCGGCTCGAGGCCACGATCTTGTTCGTCGGCATTCCCGGTCTCGACCATGCGGCCGCCGCATCGACCGGCGACGATCTGCAACTGCTGGCCAACCGGCAACTGGGGCACATCTGCGCCACCATCCTCGCCAATGGCGGCGACATCGACAAGATCCTCGGCGACAAGGTTCTCGCCGTGTTTGCCCATGCCGACGCCCCCACCGCCGCCCACCACGCAGCCACCGGCGCCGTCACCGCCGCCTGGACCCTGCATGCACAGCGACGCGCCGGCCTGCTTCCGTTCGACATCGCGGCGGGGATCGGGTCTGGCGTGGTGATTGCCGGGTTGATCGGCGCGGCCTCCCGTCGCGATTACACGGTCATCGGCGACACCGTCAATCTCGCGGCCCGGGCTGAAGCCGCCGCCGAAGCGGGACCGTCACCGCACCTCATCGTCACCGCTCGCGTCGCCGCCGCCCTGGATCAGCGCTGGATTCTGGCGGCCTCGCAGGTCACCGCGGTCAAAGGCAAACGCGAACCGGTGCGTTTGCTGCAAATCGTTGACCACCAACCCGACGTCGACTGACAAAGAAATACGGCGTCAATACAACGCGCACCAATGCCGAACCCCCACCGCGACTGACTGCCGCCGTGGGGGTTCTTCGCGTCCGACGATCGAAACGGCTTACTTCGAACCGGAACCGGCGTCGGGCGGAGGTGCGATCTTCTCGAGCTTGATCTGCTCGTACTGCCCGTTCTTCAGAGCGAAATGGTAGTAGGCCGGCATCGGCGGATTCTTGGCGTCTTTGTCGAACACCTGACCGAGCACTCGCACCGAATTGTCGGCCAATACAGCGAACTGTCCGGCCGACTGATCGATGTCGCTGACGAAGAAATCACGATCGACCTTGTCGGCGGGCTTGTCGGCGGCCATCACGTTCTTGATGGGGACGATCTTCTTGGTCTTGGCGTCGTAGGTCCAGACGTACATGCCGCTCGCCTGCGGCCCATAGAACGCAGCGGCGAGCAACTCCGGCACGCCGTCGCCGGTCACGTCTTTGACGCCGAGACTGACTTCGGCACCCGTGCCGACGTCGATGGTCTTGTCGGTGGTGCCGATGTTCTCACTCTCGAACAACTTCGCACCGGCAGCGTCTTTCACCACGACGTAGATGCCGTCGTCCCGCTGCTGTTTGGTCGCGGTGACCGCCGCGTCTTTGGCCCCGGTCAACGGCCCCGACACGGTGGCCAGAACCTGGGCCCCGGCCTCGACACCCGAACCTGCCGCCACCGGGGCGGCGGTTTGCGCCATGGCACCGGCCGTCATCATGAAAAAGAAACCTGCAACGATCAGTGACCGTTTCATCTGTTTGCTCCTGTTGTCTTCATGGTTTGCTACCAGCGAAGATAGCCAATGATACCGCCAAGCCGCCCCACTCGGCAAGCACGGCCGAAAACCGTTGTGACCGGAGTTGTGGTAGACTGCACCAACCTGCCACAGTGCCAATATCACGATGGCAAACTCCAGAGATTGAACGAGGATCAACACCATGCCAACCCTGCCGCCGGTCGCAACCCCGTCGCGTCTGCCACCTCTCCGTCTTCGCGCCATCCCCACCGCGGGGTGCGTTAGTGGAGCGCGTCATGTCATCTACTGGCTGACGAGCGCCCGACGCCGACAGCACAACTTCGCGTTGCAGCGGGCCGTGGAGTGGGCATCGGCGCTGCGTCTGCCGCTGCTCATCGTCGACCACCTGCCGACGGGCGGCCCTTACCACACCGCGCGCTCGCACACGTTTGCCGCCCAGGCCATGGCGGAGCTTGCCGCACATCCATGGCCGGTCGGCACCGCATATTTACCATGTATTGATACGGTTGCCGGCGAGGTTGTCACCTGGCTGCGGCACATCGCGGCCCAAGCCGCCGTCGTCGTCACCGATGAACCGGCGACCGCGGTCGAGATCGCGGCGCTCGAGCAAGTGGCGACCGACTGGCCGACGGTGCTCGAGGCGGTCGACGGCCATGGCCTGTTACCGCGCCGCGCCGTCGAAACGGTGTTCCTCACCGCCGCTTCCTTCCGCCGCGCGCTGCAACGGCTGTTGCCGGAGCACCTGACGCGCAACGGTTTCCCGCTCGCCGATCCGCTCGCCGACTGGTCGCCGACGGGTCTCGCCCTCGGGCGCGGCCCAGGCTGCCCGGTGCGCTGCCCCGATTCGATGCTCCGCGCCAACCCGATCCTGCCCGACGACCTGCCGATCGACCGCACGGTCGGCCCGGTGGCCGACCACGGGGGCGAGAAGGCCGCGCGCAACTGTTGGCGCACCTTTCTCACGGAGCGTCTGACCCACTACGCCGACGGCCACAGCCATCCCGACGACAACGCGGCCTCGGGGCTCTCGCCGTATCTGCACGGCGGCCAGATCTCGGCGCATCAGATCTTTGCCGAACTGATGTTCGACCACCATCACTGGGACCTCG
>CAZADH010000367.1:0-5314 GCA_964483805.1 uncultured bacterium | reverse complement strand
GCCGAGGTGGGTCGGCTAACCGAAGCAGCAGAACAGGATCGTGATGATCCAACTGGCACACGAAACCAGGGTCGCCAACTGGCCGAACCCATAGATCGCGAACTTGCGGGCCGCAATGTGCGACACGTCGTAGGCGTTGGCCAACAACTGCTCCTGGAACTGCCCGCACTCGATGTGGCGCACTTCGTGAATGTAGGAGTCGACGTTCTTCTTCTGGAGAATGTCGCCGAAGTAGACCAGGCCGTTGCTGCGGTGGGCCGAGATGGGCGGATTCCGCGTCACGAACACCGCCAGCGAGGCGATGATCGACACAACCGCCGTAACGCCGAACACGGCCAATACGACCTTGACCCGATCGGGCATCGGCGAGGCTGTCGACAACTTCTCGAGAAACGGACCGAGCGAAGCGATGAAGATCGAGTTGATCAGGAGCAGCGCGTGCGCCTTGCTGTCGGCAAACTGCACCAAGCCCTGATTGTAATTGAGAATGTGGAACCCGAGAGTGATCTCTTCCTTCGGGTGAAACGGGGCCCGGGAAGCCTTGTCGATCATGACTTCGCTGCAGGAGCGGGCCGGGGGATCTTTTTCTCCATGTAGAGGAGGGTATGCTTGCCCTCTTCGATCAAGTATGACACGTGATCCATGTAGCCGTGGATCAAAAGGATGCCGCGTCCGCCTTTGCCCCAGTCGCGGACCATAGCAATACGCTGGAAATACTCGGGATCGAACAGGCGGCCGTGAAAATCTTCGACGATCATCTGAAACGAATCATCGACGATCTCGACACTGATGCGCACTTCGCCGACCCCCGTGTTGGCAGCACCGTGATCGATGGCATTGGTCACCGACTCGTCGACGACCAGTTTCATCTGGCGCACAAAATCGGCCGGTGGGTTGGCCGGGGCCAAGTGGGCCTGCACGAATCTCTGCACCTCGACGAGGTTCTCGAGCTTCGGCTTGATGACGAGCTGATGGGCAAGGGTTCGCGGAATGAATTTTGACATCAGATTTCAAACGCTACCGAGAAGACCAGATCGTTGCCGGGGTCGATGGCGATCAACCCACCATGCGCCTGGACAATCTGGCGCGCCAGCGGCAACTCGAGGCTGAAATCTTCGTCGAGCGATGCTTCGAATTCCTGCAGTTGTCGATGCAGGTCGAACAAACGTTCTGCTTCGTCTTGGTCGGGGGGAACTTCGACCGGGTTGCGAATGATGCACCGGAACTTGCCGTCTTCGGTGCGTTGGCTGCGCACCTCGATGCTGCTTCCTTCCGGCGAATACATGAGCGCATTCTCGATCAGGATGTGCACCAGCTTCTGGACCCAGTCTTCATCGGCGTCGATGAACTCGTCGCCGAACTTCAGATCGCAACTGAAGGTGTGTTTGTGTTCGGCCGCAAGTCGCTGATGGTGCTCGACCGCCGCGTTCAGGATCTCGTCTGGACACATGGGCATACGTTGTATGCGCAGTGGGCCAGCTTCGAGCTCGGTGAAGGCGACGAGCTTGTTGACCTGCCGGTTGATCTCACGATGCAGTTGGCTCATCTTGCCCTGGAGATCGGGGTTCTCGACCAGAGTCACTTGGTTCGACAACTGCTCGGACAACTCCGGGAACCGATGCACGATGAAGCTGGCAATCTCGAGACTGCGCCGCGTGGAGTCTTGCGTCTGGGTGATGTCGCGCAACTCGATGACAAACCCGAGCAACTCTCCGTCGAAGCCTCGCAGAGGATTGGTATAAACCCAGACGAACAGACGCTCGGGCTTGAACAGCACCATGAGGAAGGGGGCGGGCTGCTCACCGAGCGAGCGCACCTTCTCGAGGATAACGCCCATCTTCGCTTCGACACCCTTGGCCAGAGGTACCGCCGACAACCCCAACATGTGTCGCGCCTGCCGATTCACCAAGGTGATCCGATACTGGGTATCGGTGATCATGACCCCGTTGGGCAGACTGTCGAGCGCAAGCGCGATCAGTTGATGCTCGTGTTGGTCTTCGACTGTGGTTGTCGGTTTGCGTTCCATAATCGTTGCGATTATAGCAGAGGTTGTTCACCCGCTCAACACCTTTGCAAAAGATTCGCTGTGCCGCAATTGCAGCGCACAAACGCCTGAGTCGTTGACGCGTCCGCTTCCTGCGCCACTCGCCATTGCGATATATGCCACTTGCATCAACGTTGCTCCATGGCTATGATCAGCGCCAACAGATGTCTTCTGGGCACCTCTGAGCCGGGTGTTTCCGGCAGGCATCTGCGGTGCGCGGCATGTCGTCGTGCACGCAAATCGCATCTCGAGGAGGAAGTATGATGAAGTATCGTTCGCTCGTTCTCGCAGTCGTTGTCATGTTCATGGCCGCCGGCGTGTTGTTTGCCGAGGGCAGCGGTGCTGCCCCGACCCCGAAAGCCGACAAACCCGGCAAAGCGGGCAAGCACAAGGGTGAAACGGTCGAGAAGACCGGTGTCGTCAAGGTCGAACCCAAGACCGACCCCAAGGCGAAATTCGACATCGTGACCCTGACCGTTGGTGCTGACGTGTTCGTTCTTCTGGGCAAGCCCTGCAAGCAGATTCAGAAGCTCGACGGCAAGACGATCAAGGTCGTGGGCAACTTGAAACCCGCCAACGAAAAGCATCCGCGTGCCGCCATCAAGGTCGACTCGTTCGAGGAAGTCGGTGCGGCGGCTCCAGCCCCAGCTCCAGCTCCTGCCCCGGCTCCGGCTCCGGCGACACCTGCTCCGGCCGACGCGGGCAGCGGCAGCGCCAGCGGCAGCAACTGAACTGACGCGACCCCAGATAATACCCCCGTTCCTTGCCGGTCGGCGAGGGGCGGGGGTGTCGTTTTGTATTTACAAAGTGTGCGCCACCGCGCCATTGCGGCAAGCGCCCACTGCGGGCATCGTGCGCGGGCGGGTCGTTTGCACCGCCCGAAACTGACGTTTCGGGCCGCCTTCCATGGCGGCAACCGCCCACTGCGCGCATCGTGCGCGGGCGGGCCTGCATCATTGCCGGCGCTTGGTTTCAGGTGCGGGCAGAGAACGCGAACTCAGACTTGTGGATCGCGTTTGTCGGCTTCGGGTTTGTCGGTACCACCGGCCGGAGCGTGCGCCGGCGGGGAGTCGTCGCCATCGGCCTCGTCTTCAGAGGCCAGATCGGCAGCACTTTCCTCGACCGCGGCCACGGTCTGGGCATCCCGGCCTGGGGCGGCCCGACGCGGCAACTGCACGACCATGCGCCGCCCGGGTAGATCATCGTCGGGGTCGGCCAGACGCCACGTCTTGATCGCCAGGGCCAGGATCCCGATCAGGCCGATGTAGATCCCCATGCTCAAAATCGGGAATGGATCACCTTTGCCGACGAAATTCAGGTTGCCGGGCAGGAAGCTTGTCGAGATCAGGCTGTAGAAATTGAAGATCGGTGACAGGAACAACAGCATGTTCTCGATGGGATTCAACGTGAACGTGTGTTGTCTGTAGTTCCAGTTGTCGTAGGAGGCAAAGTAGATCGCCTGGAAATGGAAGAACGCGATAACGGCAAAGGCAAGAAAACGGGCCAGACTCGGTTGGCTCCGCAACAGGCCCACCAAGGTGGTGCCCAGGAGAAAATAGAACAGGCCAATCAACATCGCCATCAACAGTCCCATGGTGAACAGATGGATCATGCCGTAAAAACCGAAGTCGAGAGCCATGTTGGCTCCGAAAGCAACGATGGCAAACGGCACCAACGTGCACAACAGGAAATAGACGAGGTCATGGTTCATCAGGGTGACGATGCGCCGCTGGTCCGTGATTACTTCCATGTAGCGGTGAGGCGCACGGACCAACAACGGAATTGCGAATGAGAGGAACAGCACCGGGGCGTAACCGCTGGCATAGAGCAATGCTTCCCAGGCCTGGCCGTTGAGGGTCATGCCGGTCTTGTGCCAGAAACCGCCGACGAAAACGGTGTAGTTGATCACCCAGAAGATCAGAAACCCGGTGCGCAACGGAAACTCGGGCCGCGGCTTCTCTGCAGGTTTCAGCAGATACGCGGTGTACGTGGTCAAGAGTGTCGCCATCCCCACGGTGACGAGGATCGCCAGCCAGATGCCGGGAATCTCGTGGCCGAACAGGACCACCTGGAAGTTCTGGGTGAGTGCCAATACTGGCACGAAGGGATTCAGGAAGAGGAAGCCCATGGCCGGCATCGACTGGCTGCCACCACGCCAACTGTTCGTCGCTTCGGCAAAGAATACGCCGCTGATCCAGAGGAAGAGAATCAACCGCCCGAAGTTTGCGCCCATGGCGGTGCTCGTCTTCTGGTAACTCGCCGACCCGTACAGACAGAACAGGCCGATATTGACCGCGCCGAGCACGATCAGTATTGCTGTTTGCAATACGTCCCAGATCGAAAA
Organism: uncultured bacterium; assembly: GCA_964483805.1. Taxonomy (GTDB): domain Bacteria; phylum Muiribacteriota; class Ozemobacteria; order Ozemobacterales; family Ozemobacteraceae; genus CAZADH01. Next base: position 926 of record CAZADH010000367.1, on the reverse strand, counting down.
CCCGCCCAACAGGTTGGCGACCGTCATCACCGGCAGCCCGGTCATCAGAAGCAGGGCGACGAACGAAACCGCCGCCATCAGTTTGCCCCAGATGATATGGTGCTCGGCCATCAGGGTCAGCGACAGGAACTCAAACGTGCCTTGTTCCCGCTCCTGGGTGATCGACCCCGAAGTGATCGAGATCATGAACAACACCATGAAGAAAACCTGGGCCATGCTGATCGTCGTGAACATCTCACGGCCCATCTCGGCGGGGTTGCGGCTGGCCCCGTAATAATTGCTGACCGTGCTGTACGTGGCCAGCACGATCATCGACAACACGAGCAGGTAAATGCCGATCATCAGATACGCGCGTTTGCCGCGCATGCGCGTGTAGATCTCGCCGAGCATGACGGCGTTGAAGACAATCGAATTGCGCGACATCAGCTTTTCGATGCCGCGATGCACGATCGGCGGTAAGGTCAGATTCATGCGGGACCGCCTCGATATGAATACGCTGTATGTATAGTTGCTGTCACTGCACCAGACCTTTCGTCACGCGAACGAAGACGTCTTCCAGCTTGGCTTCCCGGGCCGAGAACTCGACCACCTTCAGACCGCAGGCAAGCATGTCGCTCAGCAGCGCCGGGATCTCTTCTTCTTCGATCTTGCCCTTCATCTGGACGAACCCACCCTTGAGCAATTCGATCGCCTCGAATCGCTTGGTCTCCTCGAGAAACGCGATCGCGTTCTCGGGTTCGCCCAGCACCCGCAAACGAAACACGCGACCCGCCGCGTGTTCTTCGGCCTGACCGATCTTGAGCACGTTCTCGACATGATCGCAAACCAGCATCTGGCCGCGCTCGATGATCCCGACCACCGTGCAAAAGTCGGCCAGTTCGCTGAGAATGTGCGACGAGATGATGATCGTCTTGCCCATGCGTTGC
>CAZADH010000366.1:0-5319 GCA_964483805.1 uncultured bacterium | reverse complement strand
CTCGATGGGATCGAGGTTGGCCGCGACAACACACCCGTAATTATGAAGCACGAACCGATCACCCTCGACGCCGCGGGCGTGACACCGGCCCCGGTAACCGGAACTGATGACGCACCGGTTCGGGCAGAGGAGGCAGGTGTACCGTGGGCGATCGTCGTCGGCGTCGCCGCGGACGGCATACTCGGCGGCGCGAGAAACCGTGGCCATTGCGCATGGACCCCCGCAGGGATGGATGGGTCACCATAGCATGCAGAACGGGCCGAGTCAATGCCGGACCGGTCGCAACTCAAGATTTGACGCGGCTTGACAGCATGTGACCCCTGTGCTATAGTGCGGCAATTGTCGACAGGTATACCATTTTTGTCTATTTTTTCTTTGGAGGCACCCGTCATGCAACTCGTGGTGAGCGGCAAGAACATCAATCTCACGCCCGCGCTCAAAGATTACGCTGAAAAGAAAATCGGCGGCATCAAGAAGTACTTCGACCATATCATCGAAGTCGATGTGAATCTGTCTGTCGAAGACGTTCGCGACGAAGACCGCAGCAAGGTCTGCGAGGTCACCGTCTGGGCCAACGGCGTTGTGCTGCGCGGTCGCAAAGCCTCTGAAGACATGTACGCGTCGATCGACATGGTGGCTGACAAGATCGAGCGCCAGGTCAAGAAGTTCAAAGAGAAGCTCAAGGGCAAGGCCCGCCGCGCCAACGATTCGCGCGACATCGGCGCCAGCCACTCGATCATCGAGATGCCCGAGATCCTCGAAGAGAAGACGAGCACGATCGCCCAAGCTGCGACGAATGAACCCAAGATCATTCGCAGCAACAAGTTCGCGATCAAGCCGATGTTTGTCGACGAGGCGGCCGAGCAGCTCAAGACGCTCGATCAAGAGTTCTACGTCTTTTCGAATGCCGAGACGAGCCAGGTCAACGTGATCTACAAGCGGGCCGACGGCAACTTCGGCTTGATCGAACCCGAGTTCTGATAACCCTCTCGCAACCTCGAAGGAGGGACCGATCTTTTGGAACTTACCGACTTCATCTCGCCTAAACTGATCAAGCTCGAGCTGGCGGCCACCCAGAAGATCGATGCCATCCGCGAGCTCATCTCGCTTCTCGACGGTGCCGGGCACATCTCCGATGCTGACTCCTTTCTCAAATCGGTTCTCGAACGAGAGAAGGTCGGCAGCACCGGCATCGGCAAAGGAATTGCCATCCCGCACTCGCGCACCAATGCGGTGCGCGAGGTCGTGGTGGCGGTCGGCCGGTCGCCGGCCGGCATCGAGTTCGAAGCTCTCGACGGCAAACCGGTCCACTTGATTTTCATGATTGCGGCGCCGATCGACTCGGGCGGTCTGTATCTGAAGGCGCTGGCACGGTTGTCGCGGTTGCTGCGCTACCAGGAGTTCCGCAACGAACTGATGGAAGCCAAGACCGTCGAAGAGATTCTCGAAATCATCGCGTCCGAAGAGAAATAACTTGTATTTACGGTCCGGCCCGACTGCAGTTCGGCCGGGCGATACGTCGGTCGGCCCCGCGGTCACCCGTGGGTCGTTTGCACTGTCCGAAACTGCGTTTCGGGCCGCCCTCCATGGCAGCAAACGCCCACTACGCACATCCTGTGCGGGCGGATCCGGCCGATGTTTCTTGATTCGGCCACCCCGGGAGTGAGCGCATGTTCGATTGGTTGGTCAAGCTGTTCCGGTTCTTCATTCCCGATTTCAACACGCGTGAAGTCGAGCGTCTGAGCAAAGTCGTCACCGACATCCACGGCCTCGAAGAAGAGACGAAGAAGCTGTCCGACGACGCCTTGCGTGACTCGACGGTTGCATTCCGCCAACGGTTGTTGGCGGGCGAGACGATCGACGACATCAAGGCCGAAGTGTTCGCGGTCGTGCGTGAAACCTCGATTCGCCAACTGGGTATGCGCCACTTCGATGTCCAGATGCTGGGCGGCCTCGCTCTGCACGAGGGTCGCATCGTCGAAATGAAAACCGGTGAGGGCAAAACCCTGGTCGCCACGCTGCCAGTCGTGCTCAACGCGCTCGATCTCAATCCGGACTGGGTCGATCTGGCGCAACAAACCGGCATCCTCAACGAGCAGGGCACCAATGCACGCAACTTCGCCCCAATCGTCGACCGCTATGGGCGCGTGATTCCTCCGGGCAAGGGAGTGCACGTCGTTACCGTCAACGATTACCTGGCCCGCCGCGACTCCGAATGGATGGGACGTATTTACAAAGCACTCGGTCTTTCGGTCGGCCTCAACGTGCACGGTCTCGATGCCGACGAGAAGCGCGAGGCGTACAACGCCGACATCACCTACGGCACGAACAACGAGTTCGGTTTCGACTACCTGCGCGACAACATGGCGCTTCGCCTCGCCGACTGCGTGCAGCGCCGGTTCAACTATGCCATCGTCGATGAGGTCGACTCGATTCTCATCGATGAGGCGCGCACACCGCTGATCATCTCAGGGCCCGCCGAAAAAGCAACCGGGTTGTATTACATCTTCGCCAAGGTCGCCCGTGAGACCATGCGCGTCGGCGAGCACTACACCATCGACGAGAAACACCATGGCGTTTCGGTCAACGAAGACGGCGTGGCCGCGGTCGAAAAGGTGCTGGGGGTCGAAAACCTCTACGCCCAGAAGAACATGGAACTCGTGCACCACATGCAAAACGCGCTGAAGGCCAAGCACTTTTTCAAGCGCGACGATCAATACATGGTGCGCGACCGCGAAGATGGCAAGCCAGGCAAAGAAGTGGTCATCGTCGACGAATTCACCGGCCGCCTGATGTTCGGCCGGCGATACTCCGACGGCATGCACCAGGCGATCGAAGCCAAAGAAAACGTCACCATTCAACAAGAAAACCAGACGCTGGCGTCGATCACTTTCCAGAACTACTTTCGGTTGTACAGCAAGTTGTCGGGCATGACCGGCACCGCCGAGACCGAGGCGAAAGAGTTCAACGAGATCTACAAGTGTCAGGTCGTCGTCATTCCGCCGAATCGGCCGTGTACCCGCGCCGATCAGGCCGATTGCGTCATGAAGACGTTCCGCGAGAAGTTCAACCGCGTCGTCGACCACATCGTCGAAATCCACCAGAAGGGCCAGCCCATGCTGGTCGGTACGGTGTCGATCGAGAAGAGCGAAGTGCTCGCCGAGCTGCTGCGCAAGCGCGGCGTCGAGTGCCAGGTGCTCAACGCGCGTTACCATGAGCGCGAAGCCGAGATCATTGCGCAGGCCGGTCGCGAAGGGGCGATCACCATCGCGACGAACATGGCCGGCCGCGGCACCGACATCCTGCTCGGCGGCAACCCCGAAATGTTGGCGGCGCGTGAAGCCGGCGCGCGCGAGGGTCCCGAATATGATGCCGCTCTGAAGAAGTTCCGCGAACTGTGCGCTGCCGAAAAAGAGCGGGTCATTGCGGCGGGGGGCTTGTGCGTCATCGGCACCGAGCGGCACGAAGCACGTCGTATTGACAATCAGTTGCGCGGCCGTTCCGGGCGCCAGGGTGATCCGGGCGAGTCGACCTTCTATCTGTCGCTCGAAGACGACCTGATGCGCCTGTTCGGGTCTGACAACATTGCCGGCTGGATGGAGAAACTCGGCTGGGAAGAGAACGAGCCGATCGAACACCCCTGGATCACCCGCGCCATCGAAAATGCACAGCGCCGGGTCGAGAGCCATCACTTCAGCATGCGCAAGCACGTGCTCAAATACGACGACGTCATGAACGAACAGCGCAAGTTGATCTACGCCGAGCGGCGCAAGGCCCTCGAAATGGACGACATCCACGAATACGTGCTGGGCATGATCGAGACTGTGCTCGACGAGATTCTCGAGCGCATCATGAATCCCCAGATCGACCCCGATGAGTGGGATTACGAGGCGATGGCCGAGCAGGTCAAGAAGGTGTTCCCCATCGAGGTGACCGCCGACGAACTGCGCAAGATGTCGCAAGACGAGATCAAAGAGAAGCTGCAAGGCGCCGCCGAGGCGGCGATGGCTGCCAAAGAAGCGCAGATCGGCAAAGAGAATTTCCACGCCCTCGAGAAGTTCGTGTTGTTGCAGATCGTCGACTCGAAGTGGAAAGACCACCTGCACAACATGGACGTTCTGCAGGACGGCATCCACCTGCGGTCATACGGGCAGAAAGACCCGCTCGTCGAGTACAAGATCGAGGGTTTCTCGATGTTCGACGAGATGAACCGCGGCATTCAGGAGGAGATTCTCTATTTCCTCTATCGCACCGATTACTCGTCCCCTGCCGAAGAAGAACACGAGCAGGTGGCGGAACAGCGGCAACAAGAATTGTCATACAATCGCGGTGCCGACGGCAGCGCCGACGATGCGCCGAAAGCCCCGACCCGGGCCAAAGGCGAGACGGGCCGCAACGACCCGTGCCCGTGCGGCAGCGGCAAGAAATACAAGAAGTGCTGCGGGATGAACGCCTGATCGCCGGGGTCTTCGGCATGGCGGCAACGAACTCGAGAGTGCCCCTGATCCAGGGGGCGCCCTCGAGTTGTTTTTATAGGTGAAGTAATACGTTGTATTTTCAAGGAGGGCGATGATGCGACGGCTCGTGCTGGTGTTGGCGGTGCTCGTTGTTGCCGTGGCCGGTCCGCTGGGCGCCATGACGCCGGTGCTCGATCCGGCACCGCGATCGAGTGGGCAACTCGTTTACGTTCCCGTGTATTCGCACGTGTACTGCGGCGATCGCGAGACCGAGTTCATGCTGGCGGCGACGGTGGTGGTGCGCAACACTGATCCCAAGCATTCGATCATCGTCTGTTCGGCCGATTATCACAATTCCGAGGGCAAGCTGGTGCGCCGCTACCTGACCGAGCCGACCCGGTTGTTGCCGCTGGCGTCGCTGCGGTTCGTCGTGCCCGAGTCGGACACGGCCGGTGGCGTGGGCGCGAGTGTGCTGGTGACCTGGAAAGCCACCGTGCCGACGAACGTGCCGATCATCGAGTCGATCATGATCGGCACCCAGAGCCAACAAGGGATCTCGTTTGCCTGTCGCGGCCAGGTGCTCGACAACACCCCCGTCGACTGGGCGTCGGTGACGCGGTCGCTGGTTTCGCCGGCCATGGTCGACACGCTGCCGGCGTCGTCACCCGTCGACGGCGCCTCGGGAGTGGTGCGACCCGTCGACTGACGGCCGCGGTGCGGCGTGATGCGGGGGCGGCGAAGCATGGCCCACGCCGGCGCCGCGAATCGCGTGGTTTTTTCTCGGTCAGTGGTGGTGCGGGGTTGACAGCCAGGGCCGGTGCATCATAAAATCAGGCCGTAAGCACGCGGAGGAGGTATCTTT
>CAZADH010000365.1:0-5326 GCA_964483805.1 uncultured bacterium | reverse complement strand
GCCGATCAGGAGGCCAACCTGGGCCGCAACCTGAGCGCCTGCGTCAGCACCGACCGATGTTCCGGCCGTCAAAGCCGGCGCGGCTTCAGGCGCGGGTTCGGCTGCGGGCTCGGCCTCGCATGCCGAGAAGAAAGACCCGGCCAAGACTTTCGATGCGTGGGTGACCAAGACCACCAAGTGGATCGACGAAGCCACTGCCAAACTCAACGACAAGAAACTGAACGGCCAACAGCAAGAAAAACTGCTGGCCGATGTCGCCAAGCGCATCGAGAACCTCAAGAAGCGCAAAGAGAAGATCGACAACCAGATCAAAAACCTGCAAGCGCAGGGTCCTGTCGTCACCGATCTGCAGGGCAAGATGACGGCGCTCGACGGCAAGGTCAAGGCGTATGTCCCGGTCGAGAAGCCGGCCGATGCCAAAGACGAAAAGAAAGACGAGAAGAAGGAAGAGAAGAAAGACGAGAAGAAGTGACGACAGGCCAAGAGCGTTCGCGGACGATCGCAATACGTAGTATTTCAGTCGTGAGCTGACTGAACCCATCGTTGTTGAACGGCTCTCTATTGTTGCGCAGCCGCCGGGAAACCGGCGGCTGCGTTGGTTTTTCCGCGCTCGGCGGATGGCATCGGATACACGCGGAGTCGCGGACCTGCCACGGTGACGAGTGACCCTGGACAAATAGGGAACAGATGCCGTGTCGCGAGTTGATGCGCTCCATCGGACGAAACTGTTGGCACGAGGCCGGGTGGCTCTGTGCGATCGTAGCGCTGGTTGTTAACCCTTTGCGCCGAGCACCAGCAACCGTTCCGCCAGATGCAACGCATCGACCGGCCAGAACTCACACGGTCGGGGATGACGTGTTGCGGTGCCGCTCAGCGGCCGGCAGGTGATCACGCGATCGAACCACTGGTGCGGCACACCGTTTAACCCGTGGATGGCGCCCAGCAGCGCCCCGGCAATCGCCGCGTTGGTGTCGGTGTCGCCGCCCATCATGACGGTGTCGGTGACCCCTTGTGCCAATGTTGCCGAGTGCAATACGCGGTAAAACACGTTCTGCAACGCGATGGTCACCAGGCCCATGTGCGTCATGGCATCGGCGGGGGGCGCCGATCGCGCGGCGGCGAGCGCATCGATCACCGGACCGCTGCAACGGGAATCGGCGGCGAACGTGACCGCGGCCCGGTAGACGTCGTCTGCATCGGCACCGTGCAGCGCCGCTTGCAGCGCCACGACAAACACGGCGTTGGCGTCGGTGCAGGTGGGGTTCGGGTGCGTCAACCCGGCATCGAGCCGCGCCAATCGGGCAAGTTCGTCGGCCGACAGGGCGTGGCCCCACACCGCCAGCGGCGCAATGCGCATGAGCGCGCCGTTGGCCATGCTGTCGCCGCGGCCGTGCGCCGCGACCTCGGCGATCGGATCGCGGTCGGCGGCCAGGGCACGGCTGGCAGCCGAGATGCCGGCATGCGTCGTGCCGCCGACATCGAACGGCCCCGACCCGAGCCAGAACCGGTAGGCGCGAGCAGTCATATTGACGTCATATTTACCGACGGCAACGATCGACCGCGCCAACATCAAGGCCAACTCCGTGTCGTCGGTGCATTGGCCGGCGAGGGTGTGCCAGCGGCCGCCATCGGCCAGTTCGGTGACACCCTGCTGATACCGGGCCCGGATCGCGGCCGGTGGCTGAAACTCGACGAGGCTGCCGAGCGCGTCGCCTGCGATCGTGCCGATCAGACAGCCCTGGGCGCGGCGCAACAGGTCATGGTCGGCGACCGCGACCCCGCGCTCCGGCCAGCAATACGGAAACACCTCCTGCGTTTCTGAAGCCGACGGTTGCCGCTGCGCGCGGCCCCCCGTCGACGGCGCGATGATCGCCGACCAGTTCTGGCCGGCAAACGCCCGCGTGATGGCCGGGCTGCCGCCGAAACAGGCGCCGCCCGACGAACTGCGCCCGTCGGTCGTGTACCGCACCGGCTCGCGACAGCCGTCGATGAGCAGGCCGCTGACCGCACGCAACAACGCATCGCCCGCCGCGTAATCCCAACCGCACGGGGCGGCGAACGAGACGCCCAGTTCGCCCTCGCCGACCGCGACCAGCGCCAGTCGATAGGCGATCGAGGCCATGGCGCGAAACCGCGCCGGCGCGCACAGATCGGCGTTGGCGCGCGCTTTCTTGTCGGCGTGTTGCGAAATCAATACAGTGTGTTGCGGACCCAGCGTCTCGGCAAAGGGCGGTCGCTGCACGGGGTGGCCGTTGCGCGTGAGCGGTTGTCCCTCGGCCCACGCGATCAGGTCGCCCGCACCGGCCCGGGCAAGCGGCGCGAACACCACGCCGAGCACCGGAACGCCGTCGCGCAGCAATGCAATCGACACGGCACTCTCGCGAAATCCCTTCAAATAGCCGGCCGTGCCGTCGTTGGGGTCGACGAGCCAGAGGTGCGTGGTGGGCGTTGATGCCGCGACGAAGCCGGTTTCCTCGCCACGGTACCCGTACCCGGAAAACGCCGCGAACAGCGCTTCGCGAATCGCCTTCTCGGCGATCTCGTCGATCTCTGCGTGCCCGCCCTTGCCGCGCGGGCCGCCCGGCCGCAAGAACTCGGCCCGGATCATCTCGCCCGCAGTGCGGGCCGCGGCGATGGCGACCTCGAGGTGTCTCGTGTAGTCGGTGGTCATGGTTGCTCCTGTGCGCGTCGGCCGAATATTACACAATAGAATACTCGTCCTCGATCGGAATTGAAATCGGCTCTTGTGGGGGCGATCAGGCATCCGTGCACGGAGCGCCGTATCCGCGTGCCATTCCCGCCCCGACGATGCGACGTGACGGCACGGTGGGCGCCCCGCGCGCGGCTCAAACGCTGAAACACAGCGCTGGAGCAGGCGATTGCGTCACTGCGAGCCGCGATCCTCGATCTTCTTCTGGAGTGCATACATGATATGCCAGAACCGAGCGTATGATTCGTGCAGACCGTGGTCGTGCACCGAGTTCTTGAAGTTGGTGTAGTCGATGCTCGTGAGCCGATCGGCGATCGCCTTCGCCACCTCGTCACGACCGACGAACGCCCGATACTTGTAGTCAGTGCCGGCGTCGGCGATGACGGCGGCCTGGGGAAACACCGTGGTGATGTCGTGCGGGCGCCGCGCGCGCACCAGGAGACGATCGGAATGCTTGTCCTTCACGATCGAGAGAAACGCGTCGTTCATGCAGATCCACATTGTTGATTGGCTCCTTGTCATCCATGCCGCGGGGTCGGTCGCCTGAACGCGATGAACTCCCGCTGGCGGCGGTTGCAAAATCAGGAACGGCAGAACTGGGGTGCGCATACAACGTATGCGTCTCCGATGTCTCTGGTGAGGGCCTGGTGGTGGCGTGTCACCGGACTTTCAGATCAACCTGGATGTACCCGTTGTTGATGTCGTCGGACTTCACGGTCACCGACGTGAACGCGTAACAACGAGACTTGGTCGGATTGAAGATGCCGACGAAGATCTTGTCGCCGGTTGCCACCGCGCGATTGTTGCCCAGGTCGGCGAGCGTGAGCGTGAAGTAACCCTGCTCGACGGGGTTGATGTCCTGTGTCTTCTGGCCCTGGTTTGCCCCACTGACATAGGTCGAGAGATTGCGCACGAGCGCGATATACGAGCCGTCGGGCACCGGCTTTCCCAGTCGGTTGGTGACCTGACCGCCAAAGGCGAACAGGGGCAACGACTCGGCGTCGGTGATCACCGGTTCGAGCACGATGTTCGTGTGGGTGGTGCCGGGGTTGCGCAACTCGAAACCCTGCTCGAGTTGTTGATAACCGTCGGCATTCACGCGCACGAGATGGTAGCTGTACTGCTGGCCCGTGATCAGGCGGGGCAGGGTCCCTGAAGCCACCCATTGGTGCGTCTTCTCGTTGTAGATCTCGAGCCGCGCGCCGCCCACGTCGCAGGTCAGCAGCAGGCCGGCTGCGTTGGCCGGCGCAGGCCCGAGCAGGCCGAGCGTGGTGGCCGCGAGCAATACAACGAGTTGCACAAGACCGAACGAGCAATACGGGTCGTTCCGAAGCGAATTCATGGGGGAGTCTCCTTTCGTTGTTTGCATTGGACGGCCCCGCGGCGCGGCGCCCATCGAGGCCACGGCACCCTCCGGGTGCCGCCCCGAAACGCCGCCATCCATGGCGGCAGTCGTGTGCGGACGCGTCATGTCTTCAACTCACGAAGCCGTGCCAGAAGACCTCGCGAGGTTTTGCGGCTGGGATGGCTCCACTCGTCGTCGTACCGTTGTTGCTGAAAGAAGAAGTAGACGTAGCGATCGTCCTCGCTCGCTGGGAAGGGTTCCGCGCCGCGGGCGCGCAGTTCGCCGATGATCCGGCGGATCAATGATTCTTGTTCGCAGGGCGAGGCCCTGCCAGGAATCTGGAAAGATCTCCTGTTCAGAGTGATTCGCATGTCACTGCTCGTTTCTGGCTGAATCCGGTGCAGGCCACGGCTGGCCGGTTGCACGACGTTGCCCCGTTGCGTCGCTCACTCCTTCAGAACGGGACGACCGGCCTTCGGTGAAACCACGGGTCGATTGCACTGGCCCAGACTGCGGGGCGCATGCAATGCGCCCCTACGGGACGTCGTTGCGGGCGGTCGGTCGGACCATCACCTGCGGGGCGCATGCAATGCGCCCCTACGGGTGGTGGTAATGGGGCTTCTATGATCGAATTTTGTGGTTCCTACCGCACGACCCCGTCGGTGACCTCGACCCGGCTTCGCCCCGGACCGAGCCGTTCGACGCGCACCTGCACGCCGACACGGCGGACCAGCGGTTCGAGGTGCGAGATGATGCCGACCTGCCGGCCGCCGGCCTGCAGCGAGTCGAGGCAGGCGAGCACTGTCTCGAGCGTCTTTTCATCGAGGGTGCCGAAGCCTTCATCGATGAACAGCGACTCGACCTGGACCTTGTTCGACGTGAGCGTGGCCAGCCCGAGCGCGAGGCTCAGCGACACGATGAAACTCTCGCCGCCTGACAGGCTGTTGGCGCTGCGGATCTCGTCGCCCATGTCGCGGTCGATGACCTGCAGTTCGAGGGGTGCCCCCGGAATGCTCTGCAGGCGGTACCGCCGCGACAACTCGTCGAGGTGCCGATTGGCGCTCTGTAACAGGATCTCGAAGGTGATGTTCTGGGCGAACACGCTGAACTTGTCGCCGTCGGCCGACCCGATCAGCTCGTTCAGGCTCTGCCACAACCCCCAGACCTTCAACTGCGCCTCGTATTCGGCAACCCGGTCGGCCCGGGCCTGGCGTTGATCGGCGTCTTTCTTCAGCGTCGCTTCGAGGTCGATCAACCGGCTGTGTAATGTG
>CAZADH010000364.1:0-5358 GCA_964483805.1 uncultured bacterium | reverse complement strand
CCGTCGTACCGCTCGGCTGACGCGTCGGCCACGGCAATCTCGCCGATGCCCCCGTTCTTGTCGAGGGGTTCGCCCGGCGTCAGGCTCTCGACGTCGCGGTTGTAGACCGCGCCCCCGTGGCTGCCGAGCACGAGTAACGACAACTCTTGATTGTCGGGCCGATCGAGATACAACCCCACCGGCAACCGCCGTGCGACCATGGTGATCGACAACGCCGCGATCGGCACAGGGGTGAGGTCGGCGGGCAGAAAGACATTGAGCCCCAGGTGGGTCAGATGCTGCGCGAACGTCTTGGCGATCTCACCGAGACCCGGCCGGGCCGCAAAGGCCAACGGCACCGAAGGGAACCCCATACCCTTGGCGAGCAGATACCCCAAAACCCGCTCCCCTTCCGCGTTTCTGGCCCACCCGAGTGCGGCGAGAGCGGCATCGGTGAACCGCAGTGGGCGCAAGGGTGAGAAACCCAGGGCAGTGGGCGGATTGTCGAGAAAACGGGCAAGCGCGACGGGGTCCGGCGTGGGCCCCGGCCCGGGGCCAGTTTCTTCTGGGGCAGCAGGGTTGGTCGGGCCGGCACCGTCACCGGCTGGCGTGTTCTCGGCGCCCAGGAAGTCAGAAATACAACGTATGTCTTCATCGCCCGTGTGGTCCGCGGCGGCTGGCTGCTCTTGTCCCGCCCCACCCTGCGGCGAGTCAGTCGCCGGCAGGCTCGGCCCGTCGGCCGCCGGTGGTTCATCGAGCCGCCGCAGCACCGGCAGCGGTCGCTCGGTCTTGCTGCGTCCCTGGCGATCAGGCATCGGTCGGTTCAGCTCTCGGCGAACAACGCGGCGCCGCCGATCAGGCCCGATTTGTTGCCAAAGTGGGCCTCGCGCACCAGACCGTCGCGCTTGGCAACCGGCAATACGATGTGTTGCAGTGTCTCGTGCAGGGTCGGCAGGAAGAACTCCTTGAGCGCCATCAGGCCGCCGCCGCGTAGCACCGTCTGCGGATTGATGAACGTGTGCAGATTGGCCACGACCAACCCGACACTGCGGCCGACCACGGTCAGCCCCTCGAGGGCGAGGCGGTCGCCGGCGCGGGCGGCCTCACCAATAATGGGCCCGTTGACCTTGGCCAGATCGCCGCCGACGAGGTCGCGCACCTTCGATTGGGCCCCGGTTTCGAGATGCTCGACGACGTATCGCGTCAAGCCGGTGCCCGATCCGTAGGCCTCGAAACAACCGCGATGGCCGCAGCCGCATTTGGGACCATCGGGGTCGAGGCAGAGGTGGCCGATCTCGCCGGCGCTGTTCGTGGCTCCCTCGACGATCCGACCACCGATGACGAGACCGGAGCCGACGCCGGTGCCCAGGAAGATATTGACGAAGTCAGACAACCCGCGCCCGGCACCGTAGCGCAGTTCGGCGACGGTGGCCGCCCGCACGTCGTTGACGATGCGCACGGGCAGGCCGAGCGCGCTCGTCAGTGACCCGCCCAACGGCACGTTGTTCCAGCGCAGGTTTGGGGCATAGATGACCGTGCCGGTCTGCGAATCGATCTGCCCCGCCGCGCCGATGCCGATGCCGCGGATCGCCTTGCGTTCGTTGTCGCCCTTGGGTAATAGTTCGCGAATGGCGCCGGCGATCGCGTCGACCACGGCCTGCGCCCCCTGTTCGAAGGGCGTTGGCACGACCACCTCTTGCAGGATATCGGCGCCGCGACACAGTCCGCAGGCGATCTTGGTGCCGCCGAGGTCGACGCCGATGGCGAGGGTTTGTGGGTTGTTGTTCGTTGTCATTTGTTGTGGTCTCCGCTCGTTTGGCAATACCGTGTATTGCCTGCCTTGTGATCGTGCCGCCCACCCGCCGGTTCGGCAGCGCAGTACTGCCGCCTATCCGCCGATATCAGACAACGACACCGACCCCGTGCCGGCAAACTGCCCCGGCGTCCCCATCAATGCGACCTTGTCGTGCAGGGCGGTCTGGATGGCGGCGCGAATCGCGGCCTCGTCGAGTCCGCGTAAGGATACCGAACCCTCGTGTTTGAGGCAAGGCTTCAGACGGCCGGCGGCGGTGACCCGCAACCGGTTGCAGGCGTGACAGAACGGACATGAACGGGGGGTGATGAGGCCGATGAACCCGCGGCCGCCGCGGATCGCAAACATTTCGGCGGGGCCCGCGCCGGTGCGGTCAGGATGGTGCGTCACCGGCTGCAGGTCGAGATGCGCCAGCCGTTCGAGCAGTTGCGCGCGCCCGCACACGGGGTTGGCCGGCGCGGCGCCGGCGTCGCAGGGCGCTGTGGTGCCGCCGGGCACGGTGGCGACGTTGAACGGCATGCGCTCGATGAAGCGCACATGAATGGGCCGGTCGATGGCGAGCCGGGCGAGGGCTTCGACCTCATCGTCGTTGACGCCGGCCTCGACGACGGCATTGACCTTCACGGGGTCGAGGCCCGCAGCCAGTGCCGCCGAGATGCCCAGCAACACGCGATCGAGTTCGCCGCAGCGGGTAATCGCATGGTACCGCCCCGGGTCGAGCGAGTCGCAACTGATATTGACCCGGCGCAACCCGGCTTCGTACAGCGGTCGAGCCATTTCCGGGAGCAACACGCCGTTGGTCGTCAACGAAATGTCGTCGACCCCGGCGATGCCCGCCAACTCGCGCACGAACTCGACGACCCCGCGGCGCACCAGCGGTTCTCCCCCGGTGATCCGGATCGCATGAACACCTTCGGCCACCGCGGCCCGCACGATGGTCAGAAACTCTTCGTAGCGAAGGATGGTACTATGGTCGAGCTTCGCCACGCCGGTGGCAGGCATGCAGTAGGTGCACCGCAGGTTGCACCGGTCGGTGATCGACAGCCGCAGATACGACACATGGGCGGCAGCCGGCGGCATCGATGTCTGCGCCGGGGATGCACCACTCGGGTTCGTTGACACTTTGACTCCTCAGTTTCTATAATCTGCAATATAGGCTCGAGTTCTGGCTGTTTCAACATCGTTCGCCGGATGATCCGCAACAAATGCCTCGTTTCCGGAGGTCAAAGACAATGAAGATGCAGATCGCACGTTGGTTGCTTGCCGCGTCAGTTGCGGTGGCACTGGGGTTTGCGCCCGCGGTCGAGGCGCAAGCGCCCTTCGATACCGGCATCGTGCCCATTATCCAGGGCGTTACCGCCAGTACCGCGCCCAAGACCATGACCGTCAACTGCAGCATGGTCAATGTGCGTGCCGGCCCCGGCACCAACTACGCAATTCTCAAAGTGCTGCCGCGTGGCACCCCCGGCAACGTCATCACCGCCCAGAACGGCTGGATCAAACTCGAGTTCGCCGGCGGCCTCAAAGGCTGGATTCGCGGCGATCTGCTCGCCGACGGCAACGCGGCCCCTGCCGATACCGATGCTGCCAAGGCCAGAGCCTACGTGACCAAGAGCATCACCCGTTGGGATCGCCACCTCGGTGCCACGACCCTCTCGACGAAAGACCTGTGGTGGTGGTCGCGGCTGAAACGCGCCAGCAGCGCGCTCGAGAAGGGCGATTGGCAAGAGGCCTACACCCTGGCCCAAGACGACAACACCAACCCGAAACTGGCCCGCTACCTGATGGCGAAAGCCCTCGCTGCGGGCGGCAAATACGCCGAGGCCGAGAAACTGCTCAAGTCGATCGAGCGTGTTCTCGAAGACGATGCCTTCAACCAGGTCATCGACAAGATGGCCAAGCCGTATCTCGAAGAACCGATTGCCTTCAAATTTGGCGGTTTCGACCATATCACCGCTTTTCGGGCGAAGAAGGCCAAGGGCGCGCGCGTTGGTCTGAACAGTGGCGAGTACTACGACAAATTCGTCGACATCAACACCTGGAAATGGAAGAGCGACGCGGCCTACAAAGAGTTTCAGGGCATCGCCGGCATCGATTGCTCCGGGTTTGTCCAGATGGTCGAGCGCGAAGCGTTTCAAGAAGCGGGGGTCTCGTGGCCGATTTCCGGACGCACCTCGACGAGTGGCCTGTGGTCGGGCAAGTACACCAAGGCCATCGATCCGGGTTACAAGCCGCCGCCTCCGCCGAACGCCCGCCCGGGCGATCTGTTCCTGCTCGATTACGGTCACAACCGTTACGGACACTCGATGATTTACAAGGGCACCGATGCGCAGGGGAACATCCGCGTGGTCATGATGGGTGATACCGCGGTCGAGACGATTCTTGCCCCCGAGAAATACGAATTCTTCAAAGGCGCCTACCGGGTCAACGGCATGGATCAGGTGCGTGCGCGCCTGACCGCCTGAGCGGCATGAACGGGCCGACAACACCATCATCACCATGAATCGTCAATCATCGGTTGGTTCTCGTAGCCGGCGCGCCTCGGTGCGCCGGTTTCTGTTGTCATACGTTGTATGCACGCTTGTCGTCGGTATCGGCGCCGCCGCCGCGTGGGCTGATCCCGCCGTGAAGGTCGGTATAGTCGCAGACCCCGAGGTGGTCGTGACGATTCCGTGGGGCACGGCACCGGCGCATCTGGGCATGAGTCTCGAGGCGCCGGGCGTCCTCCCCACCGGGCCTTACCTTGGGCCGGGTGGCTTCGCCGTTGCCGATGACGGCACGGTCTGGATCTCCGATTCGCTCAACCTGTGTTTGAAAGGGTTTGCACCGGGCAAACCACCCGTTGTTGTGCCGTTGCCGGCGGGGCGCCTTGGCGACGTTTGTTGCCGTGGCGGTCAGATCGGGGTGATCTCGATGGCCGCGCGCGCGTTGTTTGTGATCGAGCCAAAGACCCCGGTAACCGTGCGCGAAATGAAACTGCCGGCCATGGCCGGCGTCGGCCGTCTCGAGGCCGTCGGGACCAAGCTCTGGTTGCTCGAGGAACCGGGCAAAGGCGTCTGGATGCTCGAAGCGTCGGGGGCCGTGCGTCATCCGGCCCCGTCGGTCGAGCCGGTGGGCAATGATGAGCGCATCTTTGGGTTGCTCTACGATTTCAACGACCAACAACGCCGCCTCGTGAGCGCGGGCTACCTTGGTCAGGGGGCCGAACCTGAGATGTATGCACTGGTGAACCCGCCCGTCCCCTCCCGGATTGCCTTCGCCCGCACCCTGGGCCTGCGCGGCGGCCACCCGGTGATCGGCCTGGTCACGGCGAGTGCGCCGGCCCACCTGCAGGTGGCAACCATCGATGCCCAGGGCAATGCCGTCGATCGCGTGATCCTGCCCGTCTTGACCGGCGTCTACCTGCCCGCGGCCTGGAAGCTCGCCAACGGCGAGTTTTACGGGGCGCGTGCCGACCTGCAGGGCTTCACCGTGGTGCGCGTGCGTTAGTCGGCGGTCAGGCCACTGCCTGCAGCGGTAGGTGGCGGCGACGCACATCTTGCCTGGGTGGACCGGTGGCCCGCATA
>CAZADH010000363.1:0-5385 GCA_964483805.1 uncultured bacterium | reverse complement strand
CGACCCCCAAACCCGGTAAGAATCGGCAAGAGTTCCCGTTTGCATTTGGGGGGTTGCCCCGCTCAACCTCCCGACGGCACCTCGTCTGCACCATCGACCCACGCCCCCACATCACACTCGGCCAGCACCACCGCCACCCGCGCCCAGAACTCGTCTTTCCAGGGGCCGAAGCCGACCGCCTCGGTGAGGCCGAACTGCCGTAACTCGCGGCTGAAAGCCCCCCACTCCACCTGCCGCAGGTCGTCGCGCGCGAGATACCGTTCTTTGTAATACAAGATCTGTATCCGCTCGCTGTTGCCGTGATCAAAGACGTCCATGCGCCGCTCGCGCAGCTTGATTTTCGTGCGCTCGAGCAGCTCCGGCAGCGGGTTGCGCAGGTAGTCGTCGTATCGCAGCAGCGTCAGCTTGCCGCTGAATTTGTGAATCTTCACAATGTCGACCTCGTCGAGTTCGCCGAACAGAACGAGGCCGCACCCCACGTAAATACGCAATACTGCAGGCAACCGCAGCACCAGGTCGCGGTGCACGTAGAGCGCCTTGTGATCGGCCCACCCCAGGCCGCCGTCGACCGTCTGCTCGCACAACGTCGCCACCGTGTCGACGTCGCCGGCCTTGAACAACAGTTGCCGGGCCGCTTCGAGTGCATCCTTGAACGAACCGCAGAACGCCTTGATGTCGCGCTGCATGCGCTTCGGCAACGCCGTGAGTTTCTTGATGCGCCGGAAAATGCCCAACGCCAGAAACACCAGCACCTCCTGGCGGCGGCGCTCGGCCGCCTCGAGCAAGGGCTGCTCGCCCTGGTCGGCCAGCACGATCTTCAGGGCGCGCTTCGGCGAGCCGACGAAGCGACGCAAGGCGTCGTAATCGCTGAACTCGTCCTCCTCGGGCAGCCGCCCCAGGTCGATGAGCCGCTGCCAGAACCGCTCGAGCGTCGAACGCACCGCCGGGTCGATCAGGCTGTAGACCTGTTTGACGCCTGCCTCGGGGCGCGGCAAACGCCGTTCGCTCGGCAACCGCAGGCGCGGCGCCGCAATGGCAATACGTTGTCTGGACGCCAGGAACTCTTCGAACTCGGCTTCGTGCCGAAACACGGCAAACACGCCGATCCCGATCGGCACACTGGTCACGCCCAGGGTCGTGTCGATCAGCTCCTGCAGTTCGTTTTGCAGAAAATACTTCTGAAAGGTATTGCGACTCGTGCGAATGCCGTCGCCGAACGGCGTGCCCGCCGAGTCGACCGTCGAGCGCGCGATCAGACCGGTGACGACCAGCGTCCGACGCGCCAGCGCCCACGCCGAACGCAACACCTCGAGCCGCTCGGCCGGCACCTCGATGACATTGAGCACGAAGCCGAGGTTCACCACGTCGGCCTCGACCCGCGTTTCGTCCGGGCGATGCACCGGGTCCCAGCCCGTGGCGCGATAACCCAGCATCTGCAGCCCGCGCACGTCGTCGCCAAGCCCACAGCCGTAATCGAACAGCGCATCGCCCTCGCGCAATATATTGTATTCGAGCATCGCCCGCACCGGCCGCGAGAACGACGCCCGCGCAATCGCGGTGCGGTGCCGTTCGATCGCGCCCATGTTCTCGGCAGCCAACACGGCCGATGACGTGCTCACCTCGGCTTCGGGCGGCGACAGCGTCGTCTCGCAACTCCCCTGCCCCGCCCCGCGCGACGCCACGCTGCTCTCGCGCGGAGAGGCCCCGAGCAGCAGATGGCCGCGATAGCTCAATCCCCGGGCCAACAACAGGTCGTCCCAGAAACCACGCTGACCGATGCGCTTGGCGTCGGCATAGAGCCCCTCGCGTTCTTCTTGCGCCGTCAATGCTTTGTATTCACATTGCCGCGGGTGTTCGGGGTGCAGCAACACCTCTTTGCGATGCAGGATCGGCGTGGTCTCGGCGTTGTCGTAACCGCGCCACGACATGCGACCGGTCGCCACGTCGACCGCGAAACTCTGGCTCAGCGCCGGATGCGGCGTGTCGAAGAAGTCGGGATAGACGAGAAACGAGACCTGCGGCCGGCTCGTCGCAAACTTGACGACGTTCCAGGGCGCCGTGACCCCGACGTTCGCCGCGAGGGTGTCGAGCTCGGCCACGAGGTCGGCCGCCGCGGTCGCGAGCCCGTCGCGATGAAAATAGACCGCATCGGGCAGCCGTTTGCCGAACGGCAACGCCCGCAACTGCGCCAGCAGCCGCGACCACGCCGAGCGGTCGGGCAGGATCAGGCGGAGCATGGTGACAGAACGTTCGACCATGCCTGCATTCTACCGCGTTTGTCGCCCGCCCATCTGGGCCGCAGGGAGTGTGGAACACCTCTGCCCCAACACCGGTCTGCGTCCATCATTCAAACCGATTCACACAAAAAGGTATGCGTCCCCGGTTTTGCGAAACAATTCGGCCATCCGATTGCCGTCGGACCATTGGCGGCAGCATCTATCATTGCCACACATTCCATCCCCGCAGTAAACTGACGGCGATCGATTCCTCGTCCCGCGATTGAGCGCTCTGATTTTGAAAGGAAACCCGTCATGCTGCTCGAATACGTCGATCTGGCCATGCGCAAAGCCCACTACGAGATTCTTGCCGACGATGGCAAATACTACGGCGAGATCGCATGCTGTCCCGGCGTGTATTCGACTGCCGAGACGCTCGAAGCGTGTCGCAGCGAATTGCGCGAAGTTCTCGAAGAGTGGATCCTGGTCAGGGTTTCGCGCGGTCTGCGCCTGCCAACCATCGACGGGGTGCGACTCGCGGTCAAGAAGGTCGCTTAGTCGATGCCCGGATTGCTCCCGATCACCCGTGCAAAGCTGGTGGCACGGCTGAAACGCCTCGGTTTTGCAGGGCCGTTTTCGGGCGGCCGACACCAATTCATGTCACGCGGCGACGTCGTCGTTCACGTGCCAAATCCGCATCAAGGTGATATCGGTGTCGAGCTCCTGTCGCGCATCCTCAAGCAAGCGCGGGTCAGCCGATCCGAGTGGCTCGGGTAACCTCTCGACCTCGACATCGTGACGTCTGATCTGTCTTACAGGCTGCGAGAGCGCTGATCATCAGCATTGCCGCGCCGGGGGCGACAACAACTGCAGCAGGCCTTCCTGTTTCAGGAGCTCGTAGCCGAATCGCTTGTGGTTGATGCCGGGGCGCAGCAGGTAGTCGAAGCGCACCCGGTCACCGTCTTGCTGGGCATCGAAGTGGCTGAACATGAGTTCGGGCCGATGCCCGATGCTGTCGTGAAGCTCGAGCAGATGTGATGACACGATAAATACGTGGTGTTGCAGATCGGCCAGGCCCACCATGACCTCTCGGGAGCAATCGAGGGCGTCTTTGACGTTCGTTCCCTTGAACAGCTCATCGAAGATGGCAAACACCCGGCCGCCCGCGCGTGCCTCGAGCACAACCTCTTTGACTCTGCGGATCTCTGAACAGAAACTGCTCACACCCGAGTGGATGTCATCAATGGCATTCAGGCTGCAGAACACGCGCGCGAACGGAACGAGACGCATGCGCCGCGCTGGGACACCCATGCCGGCCTGGGCCAACAGGATCGACAGTCCGGTTGCTTTGACATACGTTGTCTTGCCGGCCATGTTGGGGCCGGTCAGAAACATGACGTGCCGGCCCTTGCCGAAGACACAATCGTTGCCCACCGGGGTCGCCACAAACGGGTGCCAGACGCCGGTGATTTCACACGGGGAATCGGCTTCCCGCACGATCTCGGGCAGCACCAGGCCGATTTCCGTCGTTGCCCGCGCCATCGACAGGAGGCCGTCGAGATCAACGACCCGATCGAGGGTCTCGAGCAACGTCGCTTTCAGTGCGGCTCGCAACAACCGATCGGTGCATACCACGTCCGGGCGACTCAGCGAAAACCCGCCCGGATCCCGCCGCACCTCGGCAATCAGGCTCGACAGCGGCTCCATCTCGATGCACCGCCGAAAGTACACGATGAAGCGCTGGGTGGCCGCCGGCGGATCGCCCTGAGCCAGAGCGTCAGCGAACCGCTCGAGTCGCTCGAGAAAATCGAGCGTGAGCCGGATTCCGCGCCGTGCGAAGTCGAGATACTCTGGATTCCGCCACGTGAGCCAATACAGCGCAACGGTGCCTGACCAACCGGGCGCGACGTCGGGCACTTCGAAGTTGTGCTCGAGATAGCGGCGCAACTGGTCGAGATCGCTCTGGTTCACCGGGATCAATGGACCCGAAGGGGTGCGCATGAGATGACGCACGACGTCCTGGGTGTCACGAATCGCCTGCACATCGTCGAGCGGGTTGAGAAGCCGGTGCTTGAACGAACGACGACCATCGTCGGTCGTGGTGCGATCGAGAAACTCAAAGACCGACTGCCCCCCGGCCGACCCCTGAACCAGTTCGAGGTCGCGAATCGTCTGGGCATCCAGTTTCATGCAGGCATTGTCGTCGAACCGCTACGAACGTGTCAATTCGCCCCCGCCCCGACGTCGCGCTCGGCAAGTTCGGGACATTCCCGATGGGTCGGTTGTTGCGCGCGCGCCTGTGACCTGGCGCAGCGACGAACCGGCGTGATGCGCGTCCGCCATCATGATACGATGACAGGCGTTGTCACCCAGTTCGACAATGCGATATGCACCCCAGTCGCCGGCAGCGGCCGCGACGCGGAAGCGAGCTGTGTCGATCGACGCGGACCCAATGAAGATTGCGGAGGCACCGAAGTGAATTCTTGCCGGTCGGCGCTGGCTGGCGCCGCTGCTTGTTGGCTTCTTATGTGGGTAATCAGCCCGGCCGCCGCGGCGAGCGGCACGGCCCTGCTCGACCTGACCCGCGCCAACGACGGCATCGTCATCAGTGCCAGTCTCGACGGCCGCACCGCTTCGGCGACGCTCGACGATCGCAACGGCGCCATGACGAAACGCATGCGTCGGTTGTATGACATGCTCGAGCATTACGGCCGCCACACCGACGACGAACTGGCCGGGGCGTTGCGCGACGCGGGCAATATCATGTATGGCCCTTTGCGCGACATCATCGAGCAGGCGAACACGGTCGCTATTCACGTCCCGTTGTCGATGACGCGGTTTCCGTTCGAGCACCTGTTTCACAACGACAAACCCCTGGGATTACAGAAACCGATCGTGGTGTGTATCGGCAAGGTCCCGAGCCGTCGCGTGCGCTTCGCCGATTGCGAGTCAGCCCTGGTGCTCGCCGATCTCACCGCCGACCCGGAGAAGGCGTGCGCGGGCATTGCCGAACTGCTTGACGACGCGACCTACCGTGACCTGTCCGACACGGGCAGGAAGTATCTCGAGAATCTACGTCAACACGATATATTGCTCGTCAGCGGGCACGGCGATGTCAGTTTCGCCGGGGGCGCCTCAGCCGGCGAAGATTGCATCGATGTCGGCAAAC
>CAZADH010000362.1:0-5416 GCA_964483805.1 uncultured bacterium | reverse complement strand
AACTGGATCGCCGCCTCGGCCGGCGCGATCAATACCAACGGAACCACCTGGACCCAGGAGGTTGCCAGCGCACCGTTTGGCAAGCGGTCCCAGTTTGGTCTGACCGTATTCAACAACCGCATGTGGATCATCGGTGGCGAGACACCACCGTTCTTCCCGCCGGGAATGTCCGGTGCGACCTCGACGGTCTATTCGTCGGCCGACGGCGTGAACTGGCAGCAAGCGACGGCGAGTGCGCCGCCGTGGGTCGCCCGCTGGGGCTTCGGCTGTGTGACCTTCGACAACCGCATCTGGATCATCGGCGGCTGGGACGGCATGTTCTTCAAGAACGACGTCTGGTACTCGTACGACGGCATCAGTTGGGCGCAAGCGACCAACAACGCCTTCCCGGTGGGCACCGGACTGAGCCACATGGGCGTGGTGGTGCAGAACAACCGCATGTGGGTGGTGGCCGGCAACCCGGGCGTCGGGTATTCGAACCGCATCTATTCTTCAGCCGATGGCGTCACCTGGGAACACGTGCCGGCGGTCAATCCGTTCCCCGGCCGGCGCGGCGCGGGCGTGGCGGCATTCGCCGACCGGCTCTGGGTGTTTGGCGGCTGTTCCGATCTGGGCAGTACCACCAACGATCTGTGGCGTTCACCGTGATCGCCTGATTTGACCGCGGTCCATGCGGGGCGATGCCAACCGGCGTCGCCCCGCGTTTTTCTTTCGGCCCACGGCCGTCTTGGTGTACCCCGGCAATTCCGCGTGAAAAATGGCGGACATCGTGGTAGCATGGCAGCCGTACCTTCGCGGTCCGCGAGGGGGTTTTCACGTTCGCAAAGTCTGGGGGCAACAGCCGTGGCTAAACAGAAGACGAAGCAATCCGCAGAGCGCACCAACAACGGTTCGGGCAACGACACCATCGCCATCGTCGGCATGGGTTGTCTGTATCCGCGATCCCAGAGCCTGAAAGAGTATTGGGCCAACATCAAGAATCGCGTCGATGCGATCACCGAGATTCCGCCGACCCATTGGAATCCGGCCGATTATTACAATACCGATCCGACGAAGCCCGATCACACCTACGGCCGCCGCGGCGGTTTCATCCCCACGATCGATTTTGACCCGACCAATTTCGGCATGGCGCCCAACATCATCGAGGCGACCGATGCGTCGCAACTGCTCGGTCTCGTGGTTGCCCAGCAGGCCCTGATCAACGCCGGTTACGGTCCCGACCGCGAGTTCGATCGCAACCGTGTCAGTTGCATTCTCGGGGTCACCGGTACCCTGCAGCTCGTGATCCCGCTCGGCGCCCGCCTCGGCCACCCGATCTGGCGCAAAGCCCTGAAGAACGCGGGCGTGCCCGACGATGTTGCCGCCGATGTCATGGCCGAGATCGCCGATGGTTACGTGGGTTGGCAAGAGAACTCGTTCCCCGGTCTCTTGGGCAACGTCGTGGCCGGCCGCATCGCCAACCGCCTGAATCTGGGCGGCACCAACTGCGTCGTCGACGCGGCCTGCGCCAGCTCGTTCTCGGCGACGCACCTGGCGATCATGGAGCTGCTCAGCGGTCGCGCCAAGATGGTCATCACCGGTGGCGTCGACACCTTCAACGACATCTTCATGTTCATGTGTTTCAGCAAGACGCCGGCCCTGTCGGCGAGCGGCAACGCCAGCCCGTTCTCGACCAACGCCGACGGCACGATCCTCGGCGAGGGCCTGGGGATGCTGGTGCTCAAGCGCCTCAGTGACGCGGAGCGTGACGGCGATCACATTCACGCCCTGATTCGCAGCGTGGGCACCTCGAGCGACGGCCTGGGCAAGGCCATCTATGCGCCCGCCGCCAATGGCCAGAAGAAAGCGCTCGAGCGCGCCTATGAACAGGCAGGACTGACCCCGGCCGACATCGATCTGGTCGAGGCGCACGGCACCGGCACCAAGGTCGGCGACGCCATCGAGGTCGAGGCCCTGCAGGAAGTCTATCGCGCCGCGCGCGACAAGCGCAGCGACGATCAGCCGTGGTGCGCGATCGGCTCGGTCAAGTCGCAGATCGGTCACTGTAAAGCGGCGGCCGGCGCTGCCGGCCTGATCAAGACCGCCTGCGCGCTGCAACACAAAGTATTGCCACCCACGATCAAGGTCGACCAGCCGTCGACGACGATCGCCCAGCCGGGCACACCATTTTATGTCAGCACCGAGCTCCGGCCCTGGATGCCGCGGCCGGACGGCCAACCGCGCCGCGCGGCCGTGAGTTCGTTCGGGTTCGGTGGCAGCAATTTCCACCTCGTCATCGAGGAGTACGACCGCAACAAGTCGGTCACCGACTGGGACGGTCAGGTCGAGATTCTCGCTTTCGCCGGCGCCACCGCCGCCGACGTGCGCACCGCGGTCAACCGCACCACCACCGGCATCACCCGCACGAACTTCACCCGACGGGCCGCCGTGTCGCGCCGCGAGTTCGTCGCGGCCGTTGCCGACCAGAAAGCGGCATGCCGGCTTCTCGCCGTCATCGATCGCGATGCCTTTGACGCGGCCGCATTGACCACCCGGCTGACGCAGACTCTCGACAAGCATGGTGCCACCGCCGGCCCAGTGTCGATCGCGAGTCCCGACGGCACCTATTTCACGAATCAGGCGAACCCGGGCAAGCTCGCGTTCGTCTTCCCCGGCCAGGGCGCGCAGTACGTCGGCATGATGCGTGACCTGACCTGCGCGTTCCCCGAGATGTTCGACGCGTTGGTCGAGGCCGATGCCGCCCTCAGCGACGATGGCGTGCGCCTCGCCGACCGCATCTACCCGCGCCCGGTCTTTGACGAGGCGGCGAAAGCCGCGAACGAAGAAGCGTTGCGGGCAACCGCGACGGCGCAACCGGCACTGGGAGCGCTCGAACTGGGGGCGACCCGCCTGCTCGCCCGGTTCGGCATCAAACCCGACGCCGTGGCCGGTCACAGCTTCGGCGAGTTGTCGGCCTTGACGGCCGCCGGCGTCATCGACGACGAGTCGTTGCCCAAACTGGCGCGGCTGCGCGGCGAACTGATGGCCCGCGGCAGCGGCGATCGCGGGTCGATGCTGGCCGTGCAAGCCGGCGCCGACGAACTGCAGAAAATGGTCGACGACGAGAAGCTCGATGTCATTCTCGCCAACAAGAACACGCCCAAACAGGTGGTGCTCTCGGGTCGCACCGCCGAGATCAAGCGGGCGGTCGAAGCATGCAAAGCGCGCAAGTGGCGGTGCACCGAGTTGGCCGTTGCCGCCGCGTTCCACAGCCCGTTTGTCGCCGATGCCGCCGCGCCGTTCGGCGACGCGCTCAAAGAGATCAAGTGGGCCAAAGCCCGCATTCCGGTGTATGCGAACACGACCGGCACCCCGTATCCGGCCGATGCCGCCGCGGGGCGAGCACTGCTGGGCAACCAGTTGGCCAAGCCGGTCGAGTGGGTCGCGTCGATCGAGGCGATGCTCGCCGAGGGTGTGCGCACCTTTGTCGAGGTTGGCCCCAGCAACAAGGTCACCGGCATGGTGAAGGCGATCATCGGCGAGCGCAACGCCCAGCCGCTGGCGCTCGACGCGTCGTCCGGCGCCAAATCGGGCATGGTCGATTTCGCCCGCCTGCTCGCCCAACTCGCCGCCAATGGTCATGCCGTCGCGCTCGAACAGTGGCAGGACGGTCCGGCGTTGTTGACCCGCGAACCCGAAGAGAAAAAACCCCGCATGGTCGTGCCGCTCAACGGCGCGAACTACCGCTCGCCACGCAAGCCGCTGGTGCGCAAGGCCCAGCCCCTGACCTCGATGCCCGCCACGCAACCGCGACCGGCCACGGTATCGGCACCGCCCGCGCCGGCAGCGGCCGCGAGCATGCCGACGGCCACGCCGGCCGTTGCGAAACCGGCGGCTGTGCCTGTTGCGGCAGCACCGCGCCCGGCCACCGCGCCGGTTACGGTCGCTCCGGCCCCGATGATTCCAGCTCCAACGGTGGCGATCGCACCCGCTGCGCCGGTCATGACGCCGGCCTGGCACGCGACCACCGCCAGTCTGGCGGCGCTGGCCGAACTGCAGATGCAGACGGCAGCGTTGCATCGCCGGTTCCTCGAAGGCCAGGAACAAACACATCGCACCATCCAGACGCTGTTGACGCAACAACCCGGCGCACACATGGTATTGCCCTCGGCCGCGGCGCTGCCGCAGCCCATGACCGCCGCTCCGGTGCCGCAAGTGGCGGCGCACGCCCAGCCCGTGGCGGCACCGGCAACGATGCCGGCAGCGACGCCCGTGCTCCCGCCAGTCACGGTGACCGCCCCGGCGGTTGCCCCCGTGGCGCGCCCGACCCCGGCGGCTGCACCCGCCCGTCCTGCTCCGACCGCCGCTCCGGCGCCGATCGCGACCGGGGTGAGCCGGCAACGTGTTAACGATGTATTGCTCGCCGTCGTCGCCGAGAAGACCGGGTATCCGGCCGAGATGCTCAATCTCGAAATGGACCTCGAAGCTGACCTGGGCATCGACTCGATCAAGCGCGTCGAGATCATGTCGGCGGTGCAAGAGAAGTTGCCCGAAGCCCCGGTGGTGCAACCGAGCCAACTGGGCACATTGCGCACCCTCAATGCCGTCATCGGCTTCCTGACCGCGGGGGCGCCCGCCGGCGCCACCGGACAGGCCCCGGCTCCGGCCGTTTCGCATGGAGCAGCATCGGCACCAGAGGCAGCGACACCGGCGGCAGCCACGGCAGGAATCAGCCGTGAACGTATTAACGATGTATTGCTTGCTGTCGTCGCCGAAAAGACCGGTTATCCGGCCGAAATGCTCAATCTCGAGATGGACCTCGAAGCTGACCTGGGCATCGACTCGATCAAGCGCGTCGAGATCATGTCGGCGGTGCAAGAGAAGCTGCCCGAAGCACCGGTCGTGCAACCGAGCCAACTGGGCACGTTGCGGACACTCAATGCGGTCATCGGTTTCCTGAGCGCGGGGGCGCCGACCGGCACCGCAGCGCACGGCGCCGTATCGGCAGCGGGAGCGACGACGACCGCGACGGCGCCGTCGGGCGTCAGCCGCGAACGTGTTAACAGTGTATTGCTTGCGATCGTTTCCGAGAAGACCGGGTATCCGGCCGAGATGCTCAATCTCGAGATGGACCTCGAAGCCGACCTGGGCATCGACTCGATCAAGCGCGTCGAGATCATGTCGGCCGTGCAAGAGAAATTGCCCGAGGCGCCGGTGGTGCAACCCAGCCAACTGGGCAGTCTGCGCACACTCAATGCCGTGATCGGCTTCTTGACGGCGGGCAGCAGTTCTGGGGCTGCCTCCCCGACCCTTCCCCGCCAGGGCGAGGGAGCAAGCGAACACGCCGCAGCGGCGTCGGGCACGGCACGAGGCGTCAGCCGCGAACGTGTTAACAGTGTATTGCTCGCCATCGTGGCCGAGAAGACCGGATATCCGG
>CAZADH010000361.1:0-5431 GCA_964483805.1 uncultured bacterium | reverse complement strand
GCGACGATCTGGAGATGGAACGTCTGCACCTGGCTCCCGAGCGGATCGTGGTTGTCGGGCAGCATCGGGAAGGCCGGACGCGCATCGCCCAGCAAAGACCGGACGCGCGGTTCGAGAACCGCTGACGCAGCGGGATCGTATCGGGCGACGGCATGGGCGAGTCGTGTCGCGAGCAGCAATCGCTCGGCATCCTCGCGGGCCCCCGCGCTGAGAACGTCGGCCAACGCCTGGTCAGTGAACCCAAGTGCGGTGAGAAGCAGCGCCTCGCCGCCCAGGGTCCGGCCCGCCTCCGGGGTGGGCCAGGTCGACGCGGGAAAGCGGCCGGCCTGACGCAGACCGTGGATGGCCTCGGGGTCGCGCCGGTGCAGTTCCTCGAGGGCCTGGCGGCGCTGCGGTAGCGGTTGGGATGGGTCGCAGACCCTCTCGATGAGCTCGGTCATGGTCTCGGTCGCAGGCATGGGGGGGCACCTCGCGATATCCAGATTCCCGGTCCTGAACCGACAGGATAGCATACGGACTGCGAGGGGCGCGAACACGGGCGGCCGGTGCCGGCTGTCACGAGCGGTGGGGAAACCGGGGCGTCGGATTGTCTATCGCACGCCGGATCATTTATAGTGGGGCTGGGCGCTCCCGGCGGCCCCGCGTTGTCTCACCGCGCGCCTCGTGGGCGGGCGGTCCCACCGGGTGTGGAGTAGCTATGGTCAATGGAGGAAAGATAGAATGCGTTGTATTTACACAACTGTTGTTGTCGCTGTGCTGTTTTCTGTATTAACCGCCGGCCCGTTGCCAGGGCAGACCGCCACCGAGGACGAAAGCTACGAGGTACCATCTGCCGCGGCGCGCGCGGCGCATGAGGCTGCGCAGGCCGGAGGAGCAGCGGCTGCTGCCGACGCCGTGGCGGGAAAGCGCGGCGCCGCCTACGCGCGGATACCGTTTGCCCCCGCCGACGAGTCAAGCAGCGAGCCCTCGTTGCAGAAGTTCTGGAACTCGCTGGCGACCGCGGTCGAGAAACGCAATGTCGAGTTCTTCAAGACCCGGGTCGACAAGAACATCAAATGTGGTTTCGGTGGCGAGGATGGCCGGGCGAATTTCTTCAAGATCTGGAAACTCAATGAGAACCCGATGAAATCGGAGTTGTGGCAGGTCCTGGCGGGCATGATCCGGGAGGGAGGGGCGTTCGATTCACCGCAGCGCGACTCGTTCGTGGCCCCAGTTTCGTGGGCGAAGTGGCCAGACAAACTCGACGGCACCCGATATCTGGCGGTGGTGGGCGAGGACGTAAACGTGCGCGCGGAGCCGAACGTCAATGCCGCGGTGGTCGGCGCGCTGACCAACGAGATCGTGAGCGCGGCCGGTGAATATGTCGAGCCCACCCGGACAGCAACCCAGATCGGCGGCGAGACCTGGCCGTGGTATCACGTGCGGCTTCCGGATGGGCGCACCGGTTACGTCTGGGGCAAGTTCGTACGCTTCCAGATGGGCTACCGCATGGCGATCCGGCGGACCGGGTCAGAGTGGCGTATCGGTTTCTTGCTGCAGGGAGATTGACGAAGTCACTCCGTCTTGACTGATCAGGTCGAGAAAGCCGGATTGTCATAAATGTGTCCTTCTGAAAAGGACACATTTCTATAATAATAGCCTTTGGAAAAGTATAATACCGTCGTTGTGGCTGGGGTTGTCATGGGACGCGTGTGATAATATGTCCTTCTGAAAAGGACATATCTGTGGTATTATTAGATTATGAAAAGGACGACACTCGGAGTACGTCTCTCGCCATTCATGGTCGGGGAAGACGCTGCCCCTTACGGCAACCGGCTTCGTGAAGCGCTTCGTGAGCAGCTCGTCGAGGTGCTGACTCGCGACATGCCGCCGGTGACCCGCCGCGATGTTCGTCTGCCGGCCGTGCCGGGCAAGGCGCTCGCCGTCATCGGGGTGCGGCGGTCGGGCAAGACCACCTTCCTGTGGCAATTGCTCGCCGACCGACTGGCCGCCGGGCATCCGCGCGAGAGTCTCATCCTGATTGGCTTCGAAGACGATCGCCTGGCTGGGGCCGAGGTCGCCGATGTCGCCTGGTTGATCGAAGAATACTATCGGCGGCACCCAGAGTGGCGGGGCCGGCGCCGGGTCACGCTGTGCCTCGACGAGATCCAGATTGTCCCCGGCTGGGAAACCCTGGTCCGGCGACTGATCGACACCGAGCAGATCGATATCGTCGTGTCCGGTTCGTCGGCCGCGATGCTCAGCCGCGAGGTGGCATCGAGCATGCGCGGGCGCGGTCTCGAAGTCGTGGTGACGCCGTTCAGTTTTCGCGAAACGTTGCGGCACACCGGGCTCGAACCCAAGAAACCGTGGCGCGACTTGCCACGTGCCGCTCGCAGCGAGCTCGAGAACCGGTTGCGCCGGTATCTGTTGGTCGGTGGCTTCCCCGAGGTGCAAGGTCTCAACGAGTTCGATCGTCTTGCCGTGCTGCGCAGTTACGTCGATCTCGTGGTGTTGCGCGACGTCATCGACCGGCACGAGGTGTCGAATCCGGTGGCGCTGCGTTGGTTGCAGCGCCAGTTGTTGTCGACCCCCGGCGGGGCTTTTAGCGTGAATCGGTTCTACAATGCGTTGCGCTCACAAGGTCTACCGGTGGCCAAAGACACGCTGCATGCGTATCTTGGTTACTTCGAAGACGCGTTTCTCGTGCGCACCGTCTCGTTGCATGCCGCCTCCGAACGACAACGCATGGCGAACCCGCGCAAGGCATACCCGATCGACCCCGGCCTGATTCAACTCTACGAACGACACGGGCGCGAGAACCTCGGCCATGCGCTCGAAACGGCGGTCCTGCTCGATTTCGATCGACGGGGATACGAGGTGAGCTATGTTCGCACCGACGATCAATATGAGGTCGATTTCTGTGCGACCAGGCCGGGCGAGGTCCCGTGGTTGGTTCAGGTGGCTCTCGACGTCAGCGACCCGACGGTTTGCGAGCGGGAACTGCGGCCGTTGTCCGCGACCGAGGGCGATCTGCGTAGGGCGAAACGCGTCGTGGTGACTCTCGACGGCGCGCCGCCGCGCCGGGCGCTTCCAGCCGACATTGCCCTCGTCGGTGCGGCCGAGTGGTTGCTGCGCGACGACGAAACGCGCCCGGCACGGGCCGAGAAAACACGGTCACCGGCCGGGCGTGTGCGCGCTCAGCGTGGCACGTAGACCCCGAGCACCTTGCCATACCATGTATTTCTCGTGCCGTAGTCCATATTCGGACCGTCGTTGATGAAGTGACTCGGACCGACCTTGATGACGATGTCGCCGGCCGTTTTGTGGTAGGTGCCATAACTGCCGGCTGCGACCACGATCACGGCGCCGACGGGAATGCGGTCATCGTGCGGATTGGTGATCGGCGGGGTCAACGCCGTATCGAGGCGTTGCAGGCCGGCCTCGTCGAGGTGTGCCTTCGATGCGTTCATATACTCGGAGAAGAAACGTGCCTCGCCGCTGCCCATGCCGGGCAGATCGCCCCATGCGTTGATCTTGCCGTAGCCGCACGTTGACAGATACCCCCAGACGGCGTTGAAGCAGTATCCATCAGAAGCCCCACGATGGTTGTTCCTGGCGTAAGTCACGACGCTGGCCATCTGTTGACGGCCGGTTTCCGAGATCGTTCCAGGGGCGGGGGCCAATTGCGCCAGGACCTTTTGGGCATCGCGCTCGGCGCTGATCGCCTCGAGAATGAGACCGCTGTCGCCTGGATTGTTGCGGGCCTTCAAATCAGCGATTCGTTGTTTCAGCCAGGTGATCGATGCTGCCAGGGTCGGGTCTTTGGCGGCGATCTTCTGGCGGACCCGGTTGATGCCGAAACGCACCTCGTTGGTCAGGGCATCAGCAGTCGGTTTCGTGGGTTCGCTCGGCGTCACACCGGGCGCCGCGTTCGGGTCGGCGGGCTGGGCCGGAGTCGTGCCCGATGCATAACGCGCGTAGGTGTGTCCGGCCGGCACCTGCATGCCGGTCGTCGAGCATTGCAGCAACTGCGCGCGCAGCACGTCGACCTCGGCGCCGAAGAAGCGGATCAACGCCTGGTTTCGGGTCAGTTCGTTGTCACACTCGGCCAGGGCCTTCCAGGCCAGTTCGATCTTGCCCTCTTCGCAACAGGCGTAGGCGAAGTCGATGTTGTGGCGCAGCGCTTGCGCCGCCGGCGACGACAAGGTTGCGCCCTCGGCGGTCGAGCCTCCGTCGGACGCCATCGGCAATGGCGTGGTCGGGGTCGGTGCGCCGGCGTTCGCACCGGTTTCACTGGGAGACACCGACACCGGTGCGGCATCGAACGGCGTGGCCGCCGACATGGTGCCGGGCAGCGCGCAAGACAAACACAACACGAGAAAGAATGACTTCTGCGTACTGGTCATGACGGCCTCCTGGTTCAGGGTCAGATCGAGTGGGTGGCCCCAAGCGTCAATACATGATATGTCAGTGAAATTCCAGACTTTCAACACGTTGCTTCATTCGTCGGGACGAAACGCCAGTCAGATTCTACCGTTAATACCTGGGCGCGTGCGCGTTCGTTTTGGGCGGTCGGAGTTGCACTCGGATGGCTGCGCCGTGGCTCGAGGGGCTGGGTGCGGTGCTTTTTTCGTGCAGCACAGGCTCGTCTCGTGCGGAATCAATTCAGGGTCGGTGCCGTTGCCGGAGCGAGCCGCCCGCGCACGATGTGCGTAGGGGGGCAGGCGCCCGAGCCCGTTTGCCGCCGTGGAAGGCGGCCCCAAAACGCAGTATCGGGTGGTGCAAACGACCCGTTGCCCCTGGCGCGGCGGTTGGGTTGCTGCGGCCGTTGGCCATGCTATGCTGATGTGAGTGCGTCTCACCCGCGGGCATCTTGCGCAGGAGGGTTGACCTCATCATGGCCGGTCGATTGTCACGTGGCTTCGTGGCCGCAATCGGTGAATTGTTGACCGGGACGCGTGACTCCGTTTCGCACCTGACCGCCCTCTATCTTCTGGGTCATCTCGACGAGCCGCCGGGGGTCGTGACGATTGTCTCGTCGGGGCGCCGCCGCCATCGCGATGGCGACGGGTTTTCGGTCCAGTTCATCTACCATCCGCAGGCAACGCCGCGTGACATTCAGTCGGTGGTGGTCAACGGAACCCAGATTGCCACCGCCACGGTCGAACAGGCGTTGGTCGATCTCGTGACCGACTGGCGCTACGCGCCGCCGCTTCCAGAAGTGGCCGCTTTGTTCGCCCGCCTGCCTTACGACCGGCGTCGTCTCGTCGCTCTGGCCGGAGAAACGGCCGACGTCGCGCTCAAACGCACGTTGTTCTGGTTGTTCTGGAGCGGCCGCGGCGGTCCCGACGAGGTCGCGTTGCGCCTGTCGCGGACACCCGCAAAACTGACGCCCGATTCGGCAAAACAGGACAGCGCGTGGTTCGGCCGGCTGTCGCTTCGTTATCCG
>CAZADH010000360.1:0-5446 GCA_964483805.1 uncultured bacterium | reverse complement strand
GTTGATTCAACTGCGCGCCGAAGAGCGCGACGAGATCATCGCGATCATGACGCGCCTGACCGATCTGGTGCGGATGCGCCTCGACGAACTGACCATGCTGTTCGCCACGCTCGTCTTCTTCGACGTGCTCAACGCCAAAATGCGCTTTGCCCGCGCGATGGCCGCCAATCGCCCCGTGCTCGACGGTGCCGGCGTGCTGGAACTGCGGGCGGTGCGGCATCCGTTGCTGCATCCGCAGTGTGTACCCGTCGATGTGCGTCTCGAACCCGGAGCCTCGATTGTTATCATCACCGGGCCGAACGCCGGCGGCAAAACGGTCCTGCTCAAGACGGTCGGGGTCAATGTGTTGCTGGCTCTGTGCGGATGCTATGTGCTCGCGCAACGCGACGGCCGCGTCCCGGTGTTCGCCGAGATTCTCGCCGATATCGGTGACGCGCAGAGCATCGAGGCGCACTTGTCGACGTTCACCTCGCACCTGTCGCGCCTGGGCGAGATTCTCAAACAGGCCGGCGAGCGGGCCCTGGTATTGCTCGACGAGGTTGGCGTCGGCACCGACCCGATCGAGGGCGCGGCGCTGGCCACCGGCGTCGTGAAATACCTGCGCAGCCGGCGCGCATACGCACTGGCCACCTCGCACTACGAGGCGCTCAAACGCCTGGGTTTCACCGAGGCCGGGGTGCAGAATGGGTCGATGGAGTTCGATGACCAGACGCACCGACCGACCTACCGGTTCTTGTTGGGGGTTTCCGGGCGGAGCAACGCGTTGCATGTGGCGCGCGAGTTTGCGCTGCCCGAGGTGGTTCTCGCCGAGATGACCGCGGTGCTGCAGGGCGCGGGCGGCGAAGAGGGCGAACTCGTGGCTGCGCTCGAGCGCGAGCGGTTGGCCGTCGAACGGCTCCGCCGCGATCTCGACGAGCGCCAACGCGCACTGGTGGCCGAACATCGCGAACTGACCGAGGAACGGCACCGCCTGACCGAGTTTCGCAAGAAACGGCGCGACGCCCTCAGCGAGCGCATCGAGTCCGAACTCGACGGCCAGGTGAAGGCGTTCGAGGCGCTGATCCGGGATCTGCGAACGCAACCGGTGACCGATCCCGCGGTGGCCGTGGCCGACGCCCGCGCCGGGCTTGCGGCTGCGAAGGAAGCACGCGGTCAGCTCGAGACGTTGACCGCCCAGTTGACCCTCGACGGGGCCGAGAGCTCGCGAACGGAAGACGCCCCGGCGCCGGTCGTGGGGGATGCCGTGCGTTGGGCCAATCTGGCCGGCGTCGGCAAACTCATTTCGGCCAACGTCGTGCGCGACCGGGCCGTCGTCGAGATCGACGACAAGCAGTTGATCGTGCCCTACAGTCAATTGCGGCGGGCCAATCGTGCCGACCGGCGGGCGGGGGCATCGGGGCACGGAGCCGCCGATGAAGGCGACGAGGCCGAGGGGGCCCCGCGCGGGGGCACCGTGGTGGCACCGGTCCGGCCGGTGCGCGACGAGCTCGATCTGCGTGGCATGCGGGTCGATGAGGCGATCGAGGCCGTGGGCGCGTATCTGCCCCAGGCCGAGACCGGCGGCTTCGGCAAGGTCCGGTTGATCCACGGCAAGGGCACCGGCGCTTTGTGGCGCGCCGTGACCGAGCATCTCAAGCAATCCCGCTGGCGCAACCAGTTCCGGTTGGGCCGCTATGGCGAAGGCGATCTGGGCGTCACCGTGGTGGTGTTCGATCCGGCCGCCGACCGTCACGAGACAGGCACCGGCGCCCTGACGGGCACGTCGGCAAAACCTGCCACGGGACGGAAAACGGCTGGGCGCGCACGGCGCCGGCAAGGGGAGTGACGCACATGGAAATCCGACCAGGCCTGCAACTGACGCAGAAACTCACGCAGACCCTGAAGATGACGCCGGAAATGCAACTGGCGATCAAGCTGTTGCAAATGAACACCGTCGAACTCAAAGACCAGATTCTCGAGGTGCTCGAAACCAATCCGGTCATGGAGCTGTCGGAGAACCAGCCCAGTGAGGTCGAGGTGACCCTCGACAACAAGGTCGACGGCGAGGGCCAGATCGACGCGCCGCCGCCGTCGCGCGAGTTCACCGAAGAACCGCGCCAGGAGCACGGTCTCGACTGGCAACGGTATCTCGAGGACAGCGAGAACAGCGAGTTCAAGGTCAGTGTCGGTCGGGCCGGGGGCGACGACGACGAGCAGAGTTTCGAGAACTTTGTGTCGAAGGTGTCGTCGCTGCGCGATCACTTGATGGTGCAGTTGAGTGAAGCGCCGTTGAACCCGACCGAGATGAAGATCGGCGAGTATCTGATCGGTCTGCTCGACCGCAACGGCTACCTGCCGTATCCGCGGGCTGACATCGCGACGATGCTCAAAGTCGAGGTCGATGTCATCGAACGGGTCGTCAGCGCTCTTCAGAACATGGATCCGGACGGGGTGGGGGCCTGCGACCTGCGCGAGTGCCTGTTGATCCAGGCGCGCGTGCAGAAATACACGGGCAGTATCGTGTATGACATCATCGACAAGCACCTGCAACTCGTGGCCGAGAACAAATTGAAAGAGATCGTGCGGCTAACCGGCAGCGAACTCGAAGATGTGCTGGCCGCCGTCGACGTCATCAAGAGCTTCAACCCCAAGCCCGGTGCGTCGTTCCCGGGCGGCGGCGAGGGCATCTATGTGCGGCCCGACGTTTTTGTCGAGAAGGTCGGCGACGAGTACATCGTATCGCTTAACCAGCGTGACCTGCCGTTGTTGCGCATCAACCCGCTGTATCGCGACACCATCAAGAACAAAGACCACGTCGACAAACCGACCTACGAGTTCATCAAGGGCAAGCTCGAGGCGGCGCGGTCGTTCCTCCGTTATCTCGACAAGCGCAAAGACACGATTCTCAACGTGACCCGTTCGATCGTTGATGTCCAGCGCGAGTTTCTCGAACACGGGATCATGCACCTCAAACCGATGACCCTGCAAGACATTGCCGGCATGGCCGGGGTGCACGAGTCGACGGTGAGTCGTGCCGCCAACGGCAAATATGTGCAGACGCCGCGGGGCCTCTTCGAACTGAAGTTTTTCTTCTCGGGGGGCACGCGGACCCAGAGCGGCGAAGACGTCTCGACGCAGGTCGTGAAGAAACGCATCGAAGAGATGGTGCGTCAGGAAAATCCCAAAGAACCGCTCTCAGACAGCGACCTGGTGACGCGGCTGAAGACCGAAGGCATCACGGTGGCCCGGCGCACGGTGGCCAAGTATCGCACCGAACTCAACATCCAGAGCAGTTCTCGACGCAAGAGTCACGGTTGACCGCGTGCCCCGAATGCGGTGCACTTTTTTTATCGTCGGGGCTAAGGTAATCGAAACGATGGGTCGATGAGTCTAGTAACCCATTCCAGATAGGGTGGTATGAGACTGAACATTCGACTGGCCATTCTCGGATTGCTGTTGGTCATCGCGATGCCGTTCGCGGCAGATGCGGGCCAACCGCTCAACGTCGGCGACGAGATCCGCGTCGACGTGGCGGGCGAATCCGATCTTTGCGTCTCCCGTCTCATTGACGACATGGGAGCCGTCGATCTGCCTCTGGTTGGCAAGGTCACCGTCGCCGGTGCCGAGTCGGCCGAGGCGGCCAGTCGCATTCGTGCCCTGTATGACGATGGGTTCCTGCGTGACCCCAAGATCACCGTGACCCGGATGCGGGCGGCCGTAACGGGCCGGGCGCAACCGATCACCCGTGGAGCTGCGCCGCTGCCGGCCGAGCGATTGCCCGCCGTGCCGAGCGTCGTCGCCGAGCCGTTGGGCGCGATGCCGGTGGCCGCGGCGCAACCGCCGCTGCGTGCCGGGACGGCGCGCGCCCGCATTGCCGGCCAGGTCATCGATGCCCGCACACGGCGGCCGATTGCCAAAGCCTTGCTGACTGCCGGCGCGACGACCGTATATAGCAGTGCGCGCGGCGAGTTCGTCATCGATCTGCCGGTGGGCACGACCGAAACCGATGTCAAAGCCGTGATCGCCGGGTATCAACCGAGCACTCACCGCGTCTCGTGCGCCCTGGGCCCGGTGGCCGGCCTCGAGATTCTGCTCAGTCCGCACGGGGCAGATCTCCCCGTCGCCGGTGTCGCTCCGCGTCGGGGCGTTCCCGCGGTGACCGCCGCGCCGGCCGGGGTCCAGCCGATCACCACCGCCCCGGTTCTGCGGGCCAACAGCAATCGCACCATTGAAATCATTGACGGTCGGTCCGGCAAGCCGGTGACCGGTGCCGCCATGTTGATGTCGGGCCGTGTCTTTCAGGTGAACCGCCTCGGTCAGATCGATCTGTCGCCGCCCTACGGCGATGTGTTGGTCATGGCCGACGGCTACCAGGTGCTGCAAGGCGCGTTCGATGCGATCGTGCGCAACGGCGACACCGACCGCATCGTGCTCGAGCCGGTACCGCTGGCCCGCGAGATCGTGGTCTGGGTGCGCGACGGCGCAACCCGTCTGCCGCTCAAGGGCGCGGTGGTCGAGATGGCCGGCAGCAAGGTCACGGTCGGCGGGTCCGGCCGGTTGACGATTCGGGATATCAACACCGAGTTCGGTGAGCTGGTGATCAAAAAACGGGGTTACCGCACCACTCGGCAGATCCTCGATTTCAAGGAGGGCGGTGACCGTGAAATTCTGCTCCTGCCCGGTGACTGATGCGCGGGGCCGATCGTACGCCCGCATGAGCCAAACCCCTGACCCGCGGTTACCGACCGCGGGTCGTTTGCCGTTTGCCTGCGTCTGTCGCGCACGCCGCGGCATCAGCCTGCTCGAGTTGCTCGTGGTCGTGGGAGTGATCGCCGCCTTGTCGGGTGTCGTGCTCACCTACGTGGGCGACAGCAAAGATGCAGCCGCCGATGCGGTGGTGAAGCAGAATCTGAAACTGACGCGGGAAGCGCTCGGGCGGTATTTTCAGGCCAATATGCAGTATCCGACGAGCCTGGCCAGCCTGACCGGTGCATATTTACAGCAGCCATACGACCAGTTGCTCCTGGCGCCGCTGGTCGGCCGGGCGTCGGCTCTCGAGGTCAACGTGCCCGACACCTCGGTGTCCGGTGTGTCGCCCAACGCCTACCAGGCGACGGTCACGACGTGGGTGACCTACCCGCCGACGCCCCTGCGTGAGATCCGCAACGTGCGCGTGCAGGGGTCGCCTTACGATACCTGGTGAGCGGGGCAGAGCGCCCGGCGCCCCAACTTTTTTCGCGAATCGTTATCGGTTTGCCACAACCTGCCGATATGGGAGGGGAATCCTAAGGAGGACGCGATGGCTGACCCAAGACAGGCGCCGATGTCACAAAACGAGGGCCCGGGTGAAGAGTCCCGGAGCCTCTTTTCGTCCATCCATCCCCTGCACGGCTTCATTTCGAAGGCGCCCCTCCTCCTATTTACCAAGGATGGTGCGACCCTGACCACGTCGGGTAGCCCGGTGCTG
>CAZADH010000359.1:0-5453 GCA_964483805.1 uncultured bacterium | reverse complement strand
CCAATCCACACTCCCGCCACAGACATGCTCGGGGACCCTCGGAGACCCCTGCGGCACCGGGCCCGAAATCACCTTGGCCGCCCTCGATGCCTTGTCTGACGCGGTTCGCCGGCGACTGGTCGTCGTCGGTCCGCTTGCGATACTCGATGCGATCGTGCGCGAACGTGGCCTGAAGCCCTGGCGATGGGTTGAGCCGACCTCGGAAATCACCGCACCAACGAAAGAACGTGCGGTTCCCGCCATCGACACCGGCTCGGTCCAGGTGCGGCCGGGCGCCGTCTGTGCCGAAGGGGGCGGCGCCGCGCTCGCTGCCATCGTCGCCGCCCATCGCTCGATCGTGAGCGGCGGAGCGGCCGGCATGGTGACCAACGCCATCGGCAAGGCTGCCATCCGTCTGGCCGGTGATCCGCACTCCGGGCACACCGATCTCCTCGCCGATCTGTGCGGCGGCATCGAAACCCGCATGGCCATGGTGCACGGCCGGTTTCGCGTGGCCATGACCACACTGCACGTCGCGTACGCCCAGGTGCCGCAGCTTCTCACCCACGACGCGGTGCTTACCACCCTGCGCCTGACCCACGAGGCCTTCGCCGGACCCCGGCGCCGCCAGCCCTGCATTGCGGTGGCCGGCCTCAACCCGCACGCGGGCGAAGAGGGGTTGTTTGGCCGCGAAGAGATCGACGTCATCAAGCCCGCCATGGCGGCGTTCGCTGCAGTGAATCCCAATCTGTTCGGGCCGTTCCCCGCCGACAGCCTCTTTCGGCCCGAGATCCGCCGACAGTTTGACGCGATCGTGGCCCACACCCACGACCAGGGACTCATCGCCATCAAGTGCGCGGGTGGCCTGCGGTGCGTCAACGTGACGCTCGGACTCCCCTACGTGCGCACCTCGGTCGGACACGGAACCGCCTACGATCTGGCCGGAACGGGCCAGGCCGATCACCGTGGTCTGTTGGCGGCCATCCGCGTTGGTTTGCAGATGATCGATGCACAATTTTCGTCGTAGGGGCGCAATCGTCGTAGGGGCGCATTGCAATGCGCCCCTACGACGGCGGTGACAATCGCGCCGTCATGCACCGGGGCACGTCGGTGCGGAACCGCAACCGGCGGCCCGTCGCGGGGTGGGTGAACGTCAACGTCGTACAATGCAGCGCGGTGCGCTGAAAACAAGCGTCTTCGCGGCCATAAAGAAAATCGCCGACCAGTGGGCAACCGATCGCCGCCAGGTGCGCCCGCAGTTGATGGGTGCGTCCGGTCAGCGGTTGTAGCGCCACCAGCGTGCGGTCGGTCGCGGGTTGTCGGCAGAACAATCGAAAACGGGTCCGGGCCGGTTGGCCTGAGCCGTCGGCTGCCGCAATGCGGCGCAGGCACGACCCGGTTGCGCGGGCCAGGGGCAGGTCGATCGCGCCGGTCCGCGTTGCCGGTCGGTGTTCGGTCACACAGCAATACAAATGATGCACGCGGCCGCGCTGGCGCTGGTGTTGAAACCACCGGTGGATCACACCGTACTTCGCCACGAGCACCAGCCCCGAAACCGGCCGATCAAGGCGGTTGACGAAGTGGATCCCGCCGGGATCGTGTTGTTGGCGCAGGTGCGTGGCGATGCGGTGGGCGAGCGTGTCGGCGGCCCGGTCGGCGCTCGGATGCGTGGCGAGGCGGGGTGGTTTGACGGCCACGAGCAGCCAGGCGTCTTCCCAGACGATGTGGGGTGGCGTCGCGACCTCGGCGAGTTCATCAGCCGGCCGTTCCGGTGGCAGCCCTACGGTGACGCTCTCGCCATGGTCGATCGCCGCGTCGGCGGCCAATGTCTCGCCGGTCACGCGCCGCACGAGGCCCTTGGCAGCCAGGTGTGTGGTTTCACGACGGCGCAGGCCGAGGCGCGCCGCGAGCAGCGCCACCAACGTGGTCGGCCGTTGGTGATTGGTGAGCGCGACGAAAACCGGTTCGATTGGGATCTTGCCAGACATCAAGCGCAATCATAATCGAAATTGCGGCTTCATGCGTGTTTCACCCACGTTTGTCTCGGCCGTGCGAAGTGATAGAATGCTCGATACCGATCAACCCACCGGAGGTATGAGAGATGGCCGTCAAAACCGTGTTGCACGAAGATGTGATCCGCGCGATCGTCGATACCACCCACCACGATCCGTTTCAGGTGCTGGGTGCCCACATCGTCGACCTGGCCGGGCGCAAGTGCGTGGCGATTCGCGCCTTCCTGCCGAACGCCGTGTGTGCGCAGGCCATCGATGTGGCGACCAACAAGCGTTTTCCGATGCAACGCATCCACCCGGCCGGGTTTTTCGAAGTGATGGTCGAAGACCGCCACGAGGTCTTCGCCTATCGATTGGCGACCGAGTTCGGCAACGGCGCCACCACTGAGTTTTACGACAGCTATGCGTTCCTGCCCACGCTCGGCGAAATGGACCTCTATCTCTTCAACGAGGGCAATCACCACGAGATCTACAAGAAGCTCGGGGCGCATCTGCGGGTGATGTCGATCGGCGGTACGCAGGTCGGCGGCATCGCTTTTGCCGTGTGGGCGCCGAATGCGAAGCGCGTGTCGGTGGTCGGTGATTTCAACAACTGGGACGGCCGCTGCCATGTCATGCGCTGTCTGGGCAACTCCGGGGTGTACGAGATTTTCGTGCCCGGTCTGCCGTTCGGTCAGAATTATAAATACGAGATCCGCATGCAGAACGGCCAGATTGCCGAGAAGTGCGACCCGTTCGCATTCTACGCCGAGGTGCGGCCCAAGACGGCAAGCAAGACCTATGATCTGGCCGGATACACCTGGGGTGATTCCGACTTCATCGAGAACCGCAAGTCCCGCCAATGGACGCGCGAACCGGTGTCGATCTATGAGGTCCACCTGGGTTCCTGGATGCGCGTGCCCGAGGAGGGCAACCGCTTCCTGACCTATCGCGAGCTGGCCACGCGCCTTTGCGACTACGTGAAGAAGGCCGGGTTCACGCACATCGAGCTGTTGCCGGTCTCCGAACACCCGCTCGACATTTCGTGGGGCTACCAGGTCACCGGCTATTTCGCTCCCACGAGCCGGTTCGGCTGCCCGAAAGACTTCATGTACTTCGTCGATTACATGCACCAGAACGGCATCGGGGTCATTCTCGACTGGGTGCCCGCGCACTTCCCCAAAGACTGGCACGGCCTGGCCCGCTTCGATGGCTCGGCGCTCTTCGAACACGAAGATCCGCGGCTGGGCGAGCACAAAGACTGGTCGACCCTGATCTTCAACTTCGGTCGCAGCGAAGTGAAGAACTTCCTGATCAGCAATGCGTTGTTCTGGATCGACTACTACCACCTCGACGGTCTGCGCGTCGATGCCGTGGCGAGCATGCTCTATCTCGATTACTCACGCAAGGCCGGCGAATGGATCCCGAACCGCTACGGTGGCCGCGAGAACCTCGAAGCCATCGAGTTCTTGAAGTATCTCAACAGCATCATTTCCAAGAAATACCCCGGCATCATGACGCTGGCCGAAGAATCGACGGCGTGGCCGGGAGTCAGCAAGCCGTGCGAACAGGGCGGCCTCGGGTTCAGTCTCAAGTGGAACATGGGCTGGATGCACGATACGCTCGAGTATTTCCAGAAAGACCCGATCTATCGCCGCTATCACCATCACCAGCTCACGTTCCCGCTGATTTACGCGTTTCATGAGAACTTCGTGTCGGTGCTGTCGCACGACGAGGTCGTGCACGGCAAGGGCAGCATCATCAACAAGATGCCCGGCGATTTCTGGCAGAAATTCGCCAACACGCGCCTTCTCTACGGCTTCATGTGGACCATGCCGGGCAAGAAGCTGCTCTTCATGGGTCAGGATTTCGGCCAGTGGCACGAGTGGAACTGCAACCAGAGCCTCGATTGGCATCTGCTCGGCTTCGAGCCGCACCAGAAGCTGTACAATTTCATGGGCCGCATCAACCAACTGTACCGCAACGAGCCGGCGCTGCATCAGCTCGATTGTGAACCGGGCGGTTTCGAATGGATCCACTTCCAGGATGCCGATTCCGGCGTGGTTTCCTGGATCCGCCGCGGTCAGAACCCCAACGATTTTCTGGTCTTCGTCGCCAACATGACCCCGGTGCCGCGCCTGGGCTATCGCGTCGGTGTGCCGTGGGGCGGCTTCTACGAAGAGATTCTCAACAGCGACGCCGATGCGTACGGTGGCAGCAACATCGGCAACTTCGGTGGGTTCCACGCCGACAACATGGGTTGGCAGAACCGCCCGCACTCGTTGCACCTCAATCTGCCACCGTTGGCCATTGTCGGTCTGAAGCCGCGCGGATAGCCGCGCGTGGCGCGTGTCGCTGACACGTCGCCAATGGGAACGGCCCCGGCGCATTGCGCCGGGGCCGTCTCTTGAAGAAGGCTTCGGGACGTTACTTGGCCGAACCCTTCATCGCCTGATACTGATCGGAATAGACCTTGAGCTGCTCGTAGACCTTCTTGGCATTCTCGTAGTCGCCCTTTTCGATCAGGCGGTTGTATTGCAGATAGGTGGTGTAATACTGCTGTTCGGCCTGCTGCAAATTGGCTGCTGGAGCTTGATTCAATGAGATCCCGGCGCCCTGGAAGGCACCGCCGCCCACGCCACTGTCGCCACCGATGGTCACACCGGAGTTCGGAATCGACGGGGCGACCATGCTCGGATTGCTGTTGACCGTCGCAGAGATCGACTTGTTGCCCTTGAACCAGCCCTTCACCCAACCGGCCACCTTGCTGCCGAGGAAGCCGCCGACGATACCACCGATCATCGGGCCGACCACCGGAATCGGAATGAAGGCGCCCAGGGTCATACCGACGGTCGAACCGATGCTCGAGCCGACGAGGTCCCATTTGTCGATCGCTTTGAACGCGCCCACGATGTTGAGCTTGCCGTTCTTGAGGTTCGAAGCGGTGTTGCTGCCCATCTGGCCGCCCAGCGATGCGCTCATGACGTTCACCAGCGAACCGGCGAGAGCACCGATCGGGCCGGGCACGAAGGTCTTGATCAGGGTG
Organism: uncultured bacterium; assembly: GCA_964483805.1. Taxonomy (GTDB): domain Bacteria; phylum Muiribacteriota; class Ozemobacteria; order Ozemobacterales; family Ozemobacteraceae; genus CAZADH01. The sequence continues at coordinate 437 of CAZADH010000359.1, read as the reverse complement.
CTGGCCACCTGGCCACCGGCGGCACCAAGCGCCGAACCCACCACGGAGCCGGCGAACTCGGCCGAAGCCACCAGTTTCACGGCCTTGCCGAGGCTGGGCTTCTCACCACGCACCAGTTGGATGGCCAGGTTGGTGCCCACGGCCACACCGGCGGTCAGCGCCAGGTTCGACACCGAGAAGCTCTGCTTCAAGCTGGTCTTGGCATTCTTCAAACCATCGGAAAGACCCTTGCCGAGCTTGCCGGTGAACGAGGTGTCGGCATACTGGGCTTGCGGTTCCTGGGCCATGGCGACGCCGTCGTCGTCTTCACTCTGCGTCGCTTCCTTTTCGCTCTTCTGGGCGTTCTTCTTGACCAGACCGACCTTCTGGGCGAGGGCGACGATCTTGGCGCGGATCATCGAGATGGTGCCGCTGCTGGCGCCCTGCACGGCATTGCG
>CAZADH010000358.1:0-5529 GCA_964483805.1 uncultured bacterium | reverse complement strand
ATCCCCTATGCCGCCAGTTCGGTGGCGCAGTTGCGTGAGACGATCGCGGCCCGGGCCGGCGGCAGGCAACAACATATTGTATTGCTTGCGCCGATTGTGAGCGGTCACCGTGGCGCGTTCCGGCGCGAACTGCAGGCATTGCGCAAACAGGGGTTCACCGAGGTGCGCATCGACGGGAAGGTCCAGCCGCTCGAGCCGCTGCCGACGCCGGCCGCCAAGGAGCGTCACGATATCGAGGTGGTGGTCGCGGCCGGAATCCATGGCGCCGAGGCATTGTCGCGCGCCCTCGACGTTGGTCGCGGCGTCGTGCTGGTCGCGATCGGCGACAGCGAACCGATGCGCCTGACGACGCGCCATGCCTGCCCCGCGTGCGGCGACAGCCCGCCGGAGCTGGGCCCGCGGCTGTTCTCGTTCAACAGCGAGTACGGTGCGTGCCCCGCCTGCAAAGGATTGGGCGTCGAAGACGCGATCGATCCGACGCTGCTCGTGGGCGACCCCAGTCGCACCGTGCGCGAGGGTGCGCTCGTGCTGACCACGCCGAAGGGCTACATCGTCTATTCGCAGGTCACCATGGACGTGCTCGACCAGGTGTGCCGCGCGCACGGATTCACGGTCGACGTGCCCTGGCAAGACCTCGCCGACGAGCAGCGGCGTGTCATTTTGTATGGCTCCGAGCGCATCAAGATTCCGTTCGGCAAGCATCCGCTGGCGTCGCGCCTGCAATGGAGCGGCATCACCGCCCGGCCGCGCGAAGAGGAATACTACAAAGGCATCGTCCCGGTCATGAACGCCATCCTGCAACGCGACCGCAATCCCAATATTCTGCGGTTTGTGCGCAGCGTCACCTGTCGGGTCTGTGACGGGGCGCGGTTGCAGCCGCATGCCCGGGCGGTGCGCGTCGCCGATCGCACGATTGTCGAGGTGGCGGCGCTTTCGCTGACCGCTCTGGATGACTGGCTGCGGGCCATTTCGCGCCAGAGTGGCCCCGCCACCGACGACGCCAGCAGTGTGGGGACGGTTTCCGGGCGAGATCGTGGTGACAGGGCCGAGGCTGCGAATGAAAATACAATGTATGCGGTCGCGCCGCTCGTCGATGACATGCGCCGCCGCATCGGCCGGTTGACAGGCCTGGGTCTCGGTCATCTGACGTTGGCGCGAGCCGCCGACTCCCTGGCGGCCGGCGAGTGGCAGCGCATCCGCCTGGCGCTGCAATCGTTTACCGATCTGCAGGGGCTGCTCTACATCCTCGACGAACCGTCGCTGGGTCTGCACCCGCGCGACCAGCGGCAGTTGCTCGACCTGCTCGCCGGTTTGCAGGCGCTGGGCAATACGGTGGTGGCCGTCGAGCACCGCCGTGATGCGGTGCTGGCCGCCGACTGGTTGCTCGATCTGGGCCCGGGGGCCGGCCCCAACGGGGGGCGGCTGTTGTTCGCAGGTCCCCCCGCCGCATTGCTCGCCCCCTCGGGTCCGAAAGAGAGCAGAACCCGCGCCTGGCTGCTCGGTGAAGCACCGCCTGCCGGTGCAGACGCGAACGACGCCGCTGCGGCAGGGCGAACGCCCACCTGTGCAGAGTCGGGCAACGAACAGTCGGGACACACGATGTCGGGGCGTGAACGGTCAGCCCACGAGGGGCCGGATCAGGAACCACTCAGCGGTGATTTGTCGGGCCGCGGGCGGTCGGGCCGAGGGCGGTCGGGCCGCGGACGGCCGGTGCTCGAGATCGTTGGGGCGACCGCCAACAACTTGCGCGATCTCTCGGTCACGGTGCCGTTGCAATGCTTGGTTGCGGTGACCGGGGTGTCCGGCGCGGGCAAATCGTCGTTGATCGAGCAGACCCTCGGGCGGCACCTGCGTCGGTTGTTGCACCATGCCCACGATGTGCCGGGCCCATGCCGCGAGATTCGCGGTGTCGAGCACCTCGCCAAGGTGATCACCGTCGATCAACTGCCGATCGGGCGCTCGCCTCGCTCGAATCCGGCGACCTATACCGGCGTGTTCGATGCGATTCGTGACCTGTATGCCCGCCTGCCGGAAGCCAAGACGCGTGGACTGGCCAAGGGGCAGTTCTCGACCAACGTGGTCGGCGGCCGTTGCGAAGCGTGCCAGGGAGCGGGCGTGCAGGAGATCGGTCTGCATCTGCTCGAGCCGGTGCCTCTTCTGTGCGAACAGTGCGGGGGTCGGCGTTTCGGCCCCGAGGTTCTCGAGGTAACGTGGCGCGGCCGTTCGATCGCCGACGTGTTGGCGATGACCGTGGCCGATGCGGCGGCGCTCTTCGCTGACCAGGCGGCCATCGCTCGTGTGTTTGCGGCCCTGGCCGAGGTCGGATTGGGGTATCTCGCCGTCGGGCAACCGGCCACGACCCTTTCGGGTGGCGAGGCTCAGCGGGTCAAGCTGGCTACCGAACTGGCCCGCCCGTAGACCGGGAATACGCTCTATCTGCTCGACGAGCCGGCCACCGGACTGCATCATGCAGATATTGTATTGCTCAACCGCATTCTCCGCCGTCTGGTTGCGGCCGGTAACTCTGTGGTTGCCGTCGAACACCACCCGGAGTTTCTGCTCGGTGTCGATTGGCTCATCGACCTCGGCCCCGAGGGTGGTGATCGGGGCGGGACGCTGGTCGTGGCTGGGACCCCGGCGGAGGTCATGGATTGTCCCGCCTCGCATACCGGGGCGGCGTTGCGTGCGGCCGGGGTGCCGCCCGAGGTCGCAACCGACCCGGCAACAGTCGCCCTGGCAGCGATCCGCCCGCCCACGATGGGCGCAGGGCAAACGGGCCGACAGCAGCAGCCAGGGCCGCGGCCCGCACCAGGCATCGTTCTCGAGGATGTGGCGACGCACAATCTGCGCCACGTCAATGTCACGGTGCCGCATGGAGCGATCACCGTAGTCACAGGTGTCTCTGGCAGCGGCAAAACCTCGCTGATCATGGACACCCTGTATGCCGAGGCCCACCGGCGTTATGTCGAGTCGTTGTCGGCGTATGCCCGGCGGTTCGTGCACGAAACCGAACGACCGGTGCTGCGTGCTGCGCGCGGACTCACGCCGGTGATTGCCATCGGGGCCGCCCACGGCACGCCCGGGCCACGGTCGACGGTCGGCACGGTGACCGGCTGTCTCGACTTTCTCCGCATCGCGATGTCGCGGGTGGGAACACGCCACTGTCCAAGTTGCGCGAGCGTTCTTGGCGGCCCGCTTCCCGGGCAGGCAACGGTTGCAGGTGTCGTCGCAGAGACGGCAAGCGTACCGTGCGGGTCTTCGGGCGCGGCGAGCAATAGCGAATCACTCGTTCACGATTCGCGCGCGGCCACAGGCATGCCGTGTACCCGGTGCGGTTTTGTCGGGGTGCCGACGCTGTCGGCCCGCCTGTTTTCGAGCAACGAGGTCGAAGGCGCGTGCCTGACCTGTGAAGGATTGGGCGAGATCACCCGGTGCGACCCCGAGCTCCTGGTGAGCGATCCAGCACGGTCGCTGCTCGACGGCGCGCTCGACGGCACCCGCACCGGCCGTTTTTACGGGGAGCGTGACGGGCAGTATGTCGCCACGTTGCGTGCCGTTGGTGAGGCTCTGGGGCACGACTTTTCGGGACCGTGGGCCGAGTTGCCGGCTGCGGCCCGGTCGGTGGCATTGCATGGGGCCGGGGAGCGCCGGTTCTCGGTGACCTGGCAGTTCCGCCGGGGCAAACGCCAGGGCGAACATCATCTCGACACGACCTGGGTGGGGTTGGCGACGCTGGTCGAGACGGAGTACGCGCGCAAGCGGGGCGATGCGCGTGGAGCGGCGATGCAGGTCGAGGTCATGCGTAGCGAGCGCTGTCCGGATTGTGCCGGAGAGCGGCTGCGGCCGGAGTTTCGCGCGGTGACCGTCGACGGTCGCTCTCTCCCTGATTTGTGCCGGTTGCCGCTCGAGCAACTGGTGGGGTGGGGTGATGCCGCCAACCCGGTGTTGGGGCCGATCCTGGCCGAGTTGCGCCCACGCGTGCAGCATCTCGTCGACGCGGGCCTGGGTTATCTCACGCTCGATCGCACCACCGCGACGCTGTCCGGGGGCGAGTATCGGCGCGTGCTGTTGGCCAGCCAGTTGGGCGGCGAGTTGACCGGAGTCACCTACCTGCTCGACGAGCCCACTGTCGGTCTGCATCCGCATGACACCGGGCGATTGCTCGCGCTGTTGCGGCAATTGCGCGACGACGGCAACACCGTGGTGGTGATCGAACACGACGCCGACGTCATCCGGGCCGCCGACCACGTCATCGAGATCGGCCCCGGGTCGGGTGCCGACGGCGGGCGGGTTACGGCGGCAGGGCCGTGGTCCGACCTCGTTCGCCGCGACGACTGTGTGACGGCCAGGTGGTTGGGGCGGGGCGACACACGGCCTGAAGTGGCCGCGGGGGTTGGCCTTTGCGGTCGGTCTGACGTCGTTGCCGCCAACGGTCGCGAGCGGGCGATCGCCATCGCTGGGGCGAGTAAATACAACGTCAAGAATGAAGACATCGTTGTGCCGACGGCGGCCATGACCGTGGTTACTGGCGTCTCGGGGTCGGGGAAGACGACGCTGGTCGGGGAGGTGCTGGTGCCCTCGGTGCGCGCACGCCGACCGATCGATTGCCGTGCGGTGGCCGTTCCCGACAACGTTGGCGCGGTGATCGTCGTCGATCAGGGTCTGCCGGGCGGCAGCGAAGCCAGCATCGTCGCCACCCTGACCGGTCTGCTCGAGCCGGTGCGTGAACTGTTTGCCCGGGGTGACGATGCCCGGCAACGCGGGCTCGCGGCCGCTGCGTTTTCGCCGTTCAGCCCGGCTGGCCGGTGCCCGGTTTGCGAGGGCATGGGCGGGCGCACCGTCGATCTCGATTTTCTCGCCGATGTGCGTGTGCCTTGTGAATCTTGCCGTGGCCAACGCTTCAATGACGAGGTCCTCTCGTGTCGCTGGCGCGAGCACACGATTGCTGATGTATTGACAATGTCGTTGCGTGATGCAGCGCAGTTCTTCGCCGACCAACCGGCAGTGATCCGCATTCTCGCCCCGTTGCAGCGTCTCGGCCTGGGGCACCTGACCCCCGGTCGCACGACCGCATCGTTGTCGAGCGGCGAGCGGCAGCGGGTCAAGCTGGCACTTGCCTTGATCGATCAAAGCGCGCGCGATGGAGCATCGGGTGAGGCCACGCAGGTTGCGGGTATGCGTCACCTGACCGGCGATCTGCTCGTCTTCGACGAACCGACGACCGGGCTGCATCCGGCCGACGTGGCGCGCCTGCTCGACGTTTTTTGCGAACTGGTGCGGGCCGGGCACACCCTCGTCGTGGTCGAGCACCATCTCGACGTCGTGCGCCGTGCCGACTGGGTCATCGACATGGGACCGGGCGGGGGCGACCGGGGCGGGCGGGTCATCGTGGCCGGGCCCCCGGCGACCGTGGCCGGATGTGCCGGGTCGCTGACCGGGGCCGCATTGCGGCGACTGCCGACGACGGGCGGCGGGTGCGCCGCGGAGGTGGCGCCGTGAACGACCACGGCCAGGCCGGCGGCGAAGGCA
>CAZADH010000357.1:761-5582 GCA_964483805.1 uncultured bacterium | reverse complement strand
ATCTGCTTCGCCAATTCAGCCTGGCGGGCGATTCCGTCCGTGCGCAGTTTCTCGGCGACCTTTTCCATGGCGGCGGCGCCGGCGACACTCGCGCTCGCTAGCCGTTTCTCGTCCTCCCAAGACACGGCCACATAGAACGGCATCGGTTCGGTGCGCTCGCCCGGCGCGGTGCGGGCAACGTCGGGCTTGCTCACCGCCCCGGCCGTCCACCCGGGAAACACCGGCGGCATGGCCTTCTCGACGATGGCCGCCGCAGTCTCGAGAAACTGTCGTTCGGCGGGGGTCGTCGCCCGCGACTCGCCATCGGCATACGCGAACCTGGCAGCGAGCAGAACCAACACGGCAACAGCAAACATCGGCAACACGCGACGCATGAGCAGCTCCTTGATGAGGGGTGCAATGGCTTGAATTCGTACGCCTCGCAGCATAACGCAGGCCCTGTTTGCGTTCAACCGACCCGCCCGCCACGGATGGCGTAGTGGGCGCTTGCACCGCCCGTGCGCGCGACAAAAAGAACCGGATCAGTGCTGGAGCGTCTGCAGCAGCTCCTGCTCGCCGTGAACGCTCTCTTGATGCACGGCTCGGAAGCGCAGGGTCTCGGCGAGCGAGTGTTTGACCGCATTGATCGCCGCGCTCTTTTTGCCCGCGAGTGCGTGTTCGACGATGTCGATCTGGCCGAGTGCCACCGCATTGGTGAGCGAGTCGACCACGAGCCGATGGAGCACTTCGGCGCGCGCGGCAGCCAGTTCGGCCGGTACGCAGGCCGCCGTCTGCTCGGCATGCAGCAGTCGCGCGATGCGACCGGTGACCGAACGCGGAGCCACACCGTCGACGGTCACGGTCTTGCCGTCGGTGCTCGACTCGATCGTCCCGACTTCATCGGTGCGCACGACGTTAACCGCCGCGCTCGCCAGGCGTTGCATGACGTCGGGGTGCGGATGGTGGTACGAGTTGGCGATACCGACCGAAATGACCGCGTGTTTGGGCCGCACGGCCTCGAGCCAAGGTTTCGTCGTTGCGGTTCGACTGCCGTGGTGGCCAACCTTGAGCACGTCGGCCTTCAGTTTGCTCTTGAACTCGCGCAACATGCGATTCTCGGCGTATTCTTGCGCATCACCGGTAAACATGTAGGCGACCTTGCCGGTCGTTACTTTGAACACCAGAGACCGGTCATTGGGGTTGATGTTAGTGGGGAACATCGGATTATCAGCGTGCAACAGATCGACGTGCACCTGGCCGCCCCAGTCGAACTCGTCACCCAGTACCGCCTTGCGCAGCGGAATCCCACGGGCGCGGATCGTTGCGAACAAACGCTTGTAGAGAATGTCGTCGCCCTTGTTGGCCTGTTCGTCGGTTGGCAGCACGACCATGCTCTCGGTCGAGTAGACGAACTCGCCGAATTCGACGGCATCGAGCAACTGCAGAAACCCGCCGAAATGGTCGCGGTGCGCATGGGTAATGACAGCAACGTCAATACGTTGTATGTTATTGTCTTGCAGGTAGGGAATGATCGACCATTGCGCCGCATTGTCGAGGTCGCTGCCGGCATCGATCAGGATCGTCTTTTCGCGGGTGCGCAGCAAAATGCAGTCACCCTGGCCGACGTCGAGGAAGGTCACCCGCAAGTTCGGGCTGTCGACCCTGCTTACGCTGTGATCTGCCACCTGCGGCTCGGCACCCACCGGATGGGCGCCACCGACCAGCAACAGAAAACACAACAGCGCAACCAGCGCAAACGACAGCCGCGACGACAACTCGAGCATACTCGTTACTCCATACGTAGTGTCGTGACGGACTCCGTACAGGATAAGGGGTTTGCCCCAATAGGTCAAGTCGCGGTGAAGCCGTCGCGGTGAAGCCGTCGCATTGAAACCGTCCGAGCGAAACCGCGACCACGTGTAGATTTGTCCTGCGCTGCAGAGTGCTATCTGTGCGAGGAATTGCTGAGCGATCGAACGAAGCGATCTGGTCGTGGCCGGACGGGTTCGCCGGGCCCGCCGAATGCGGCGCGCCAAAACTGTGCGTCTCTGACCCCGGTGAGGCGCACCCGGTGAGGCGCACCCGGTGGCGGACTTGCGCTATAATCTTGCCCATGAAAACGCACACCTTGTTTCTCGGATGTTTCCTGCCCCTGTTCTCGTGGCTCGCTGCCGTGCCGGCCGGCGCCGCGGTCGAGCCGGTCGCGCCCACGGTCAAGCTCGCAACGCTCCGCGAGGCGCACGAGGCCGAGTTGATTGTCGCGGCGGCCCTCAAGATCCCACGCGAGCGGCGCATCGCTTTCGTGTCCGGGTACTTTCTCGGACGGGTGTATCCACAGTCGACGAAAAAGCGCATCAAGCAAGAGCGAACGAAGCCGGTTACCAAAGCAGAGGCGACGAATCCGCTGCCGCTTCCCATCGAACGGCTGACCACCAGCCTGACGCAACTCGATTGCATGACCTACGTCGAGCATGTCCTTGCTCTCGCATCGTGCCACGAACCGAGGTACTCATGTTTTCTCGACCGGCTCATCGACGTGATGTTCGACGCCGGGGGTGGACCGCTGCTGAACCACCTGCGCTGTCACTTCACTTCGCACTGGGCCGACACCAACGAGCGCAAGGGCTACCTGGTCAACGTCGCCCGCGGCCACCCGCTGGCCAAACAACGGGCGGTCTGGCTGAACAAGGTCGGCAACAACCGCACCTTCTTCACCGAGGACCGGTTTCTGATCGCCACAGCCCCGCAAATCGTGGACTTCTTTCCGCGCGACGTCGTCTTGCAGAAGCGCGCTCCGCTCGCCAACGGCGACGTGATCGCCCTGGCCTGCGACAAAGAGGGACTCGATGTCACCCACATGGCGTTCGTGATCGTGCGCAATGGCGAAACCCTGATGCGCCACGCCTCATACACCAAAGAACGCATCATCGAAGAAGACCTGTTCGCCTATATCAATGAGAAGAAGACGGTGACGGGGTTGATGGTATTGCGTCCGGTCTTGCAGGCACCGGTGCCGCCCGCGTATCGCTACGTCGTAGCGACCCCGAAAGCCAAGGCGAAACCGCGTGGGCGAGGCAAAAGGCGGACCAGCGGCAAACGCAAATAGAGTGGTGCGCGAAGACTCGGCAGTGCGAGACTGTCCCGAATCTTTGCGCCTACGCAGCAAACCGCCGGCGTCACATGACGCCGGCGGTTTGCTGAAATACGATGTATTACGATGCGATCAGAGCGGTCGCTCGAAGCTGCGTTGGGTCGGCAGGCCGTGCCCTTCGAAGGTGGCGCGGATCGAGGCCTCGTTGATGCCGGCATGCAGTTCGCGATCGGACGCGATCAAGGCATGAAACACCTCGGAGAAATCGGGTTGCAGGGAAAGACGGCTCAGGCTCTGGAACACCAGGCGATCACCGGTCGTGCCATCGAGCCGGTCGCGCAGAGACAACAACGCATCGCCCAGGGCGCGGGCGGTGCGGGTCACCGGGCAAGTGTCGTCGGTGCGTCGCGTGGGTTTCGGGGCCAGCATGTTGAAGGAAGTCGCGAAGTAATCGGCATACACTTCGCTGATGCAGCGTGCGGCGCGGGTGGTGTGATCGGTCTTCGTCGTGTCGACGAGTGCAGTGGCATTGCGCGTCGCAGTGTCGGCGTGCGTGTGGTTCACACGAACCGACGGGCGATGGGTGATTTCGACCGGGGTGACCATACCATCGAGAGGACGCAACGCGTCGGCCAACCTTGGGGAATGCGAACGGATGAACATCGTTTCCCTCCTGGATCGATCTGCACCTGGCAGCGACCGAAAATTCCTGTGCAAGAGATCAATTTTATCACCGGAGTTCGCTCGTGTCAATACACTGAAATGACATTTTTGGGCAGGCGGCGCCGGTGCGCAAAGCCCGCATGAACAGTGCTGTTGAACGACCGGCATGGGGATTCAACACTGACAGACGCGGGTGTAGAGATGTGCAGAAGGAGCTGGGCACCCGCGGCGTCCCCATCGACGGGCGCAGCACAATAAGGTATGATGCACCGACGAGGCCCCTCCGATGGGGCACGTTGTGCGCCAATGCCGGCACGACAACACGGCGTGGGCGGCACGCAATCAATATGACAAACGTCAGCGATTTCGCAAGGAGTGTTCCCCCATGGTTCGTGTCGTTTTTCTCATCATTGCTGTTGTTCTCGTGGTGTTTGCTGTGACCGGGCGGGCCGCTGCCGCCGACAAACCGGAACCGGCCGAGGCAAAGACGATCTACGAATTCACCCTGCCGTTGCTCGATGGAACGCCGGTATCGCTGGCAAGTTACTCCGGAAAAGTGATGCTGCTGGTGAATGTGGCCAGTCGCTGTGGGTTCACCTACCAATACGAAGGCTTGCAGAAACTCCACACGAAATACGGCGCCCAGGGATTGGTGGTGCTTGGATTTCCGGCCAATGACTTTCTCTGGCAGGAACCGGGCTCGAACGAGGAGATCGCGAAGTTCTGCACGATGAAATACAGTGTGACCTTTCCGGTATTCGCAAAAATCCATGTTACCGGCAGCGCCCAGCACCCCCTGTACCGTTACCTGACCAGTGGAGCCGGCGACGCCAAACTCGCCGGTAACATCAGTTGGAACTTCAACAAGTTTCTCGTCGATCGCCAGGGCCGGCTGCTGGCTCGTTTTGGTTCGCGAGACAAACCCGAAGGCGACGAGATCGTGAAAGCGATCGAAGCCGCTCTGGCCGCGAAACCATAGCGCCAGCCGGCTTTCCCGCACGTGGTGGGCAACTGCGCCCGCCGCCGAGAGATGCATACACGGTATGACGTAAGCGGTCCGACCGCCGCGCCCCGGCCTCGGTTGTTGG
>CAZADH010000357.1:0-751 GCA_964483805.1 uncultured bacterium | reverse complement strand
CGATCGCTCTCCGGCGGGATGAAGCAGAAGCTGCTGCTGGCCCTCGCGTTTGCCTGGGTGGCGGCTCCGGCCTTTGCCGTGATTCCGGCGGTCATCGGGCCTGCGCAAGTCCTGCTCGCCATCCTGCCGCAGTTGCTCGCGTTGGTGGGTGCGCTTGCCCTGGCGGTGCTGCGGCCGCAGACCTGGAAACTGGCCGGACGCGTGCTCTGGGTGCAGAAGACCGCCGTCATCGTCTTGGTATTGCTGGTGTATTGCACTTATCAGGTCGGTGCGTATTTTTTGCGGCCGCCGGTGCGCGGCGCCCAGCCCGGCCATGCCTGGCCGGCCCAAGGAGGCACCGATCGGCGGCAAACGGTGCCGGGAGCCACCGGCCCATTACAGAAGCCCGCCATACTCTGGCAGGCGCGCGCGGGGGCCGGCGAATCGGTCGATGCCACGCCGGCCGTGGTCGGCAACCGTGTCTACTACGGAACCTACGTCCTCAACGCGCTGGGTCGCGATACCGGGGCCATCGTCTGCCGGGATCTCGACACCGGACAACTGGTCTGGCAGTTTGACGGCAGCAGTCTTGCCGGTGGGCAGTATGGGCCCATCTTCTCGTCGCCCGCGCTCGGCGGTGAGTGCGCGCCCGCCCACGAGGGGCGCGCCGATTCGGCGCTAACGCTGCCGCGGTATCTGGTCATTGGCGAAGGGTTTCACACCAACCTCGGGCGGATCACCTGTCTCGACCTCGGCCCGACCTATGCCGACC
>CAZADH010000356.1:3937-5583 GCA_964483805.1 uncultured bacterium | reverse complement strand
CTGTCGCCGATCGCCGTGTATGACAAGATGCTTTCCGAACCCAGGAAGCCCACCGTTACCAGGCCGGTGGTGATGCCGATGCCGATGGTCAGTTCCGGCAGCCGGCGCTCGCGCCACGACAGCCGGAGCGACTCGAGGCGCTTCTGCATCTCGAGCGCGCACAGCACGGCACGCCAGGAAGCATCGGGAATCGACAGGGGCGCGCCGAACAGCGCCATGATCTCGTCGCCGACGAATTTGTCGAGAGTGCCCTGATACTTGAGGACGATGGTGGTCATGACCGAGAAATACTCGTTGAGCTGGTTGACGATGGCGGTCGGGTCGAGTCGCTCGCTGATGCTCGTGAACCCGCGGATGTCGGCGAAGAAGATGCTGACCTGTTGCTTGCTGCCACCCAGCTTCAGTTCGTCGGGGTTCTTGAGAATACGTTGTATGACAAGTGGCGAGACAAACTTGTTGAAGCTGGTGGTCAACTGGCTGCGCTGCTTGTCGAGATCGACCATCTGGAAGTAATGCCGATCGACCTCTTTGTCGAGGAAGCTGGTGGTGTTTTCGAGCCGCCGGCGATGGCTCTCGCTCTTCTCGAGACCGCGCTCGAGGGTGGCGATTGCCTCGTCTTTTTCGGCGAGCCGGCGGTTGCGGGAGATCAGCGCTCCGAGAATCTGCCCGAGCAGAAACAGCAGCAACGCCTGGTCACCATCGGGGGTGATGCGTTGGTTGCCGGCCTTCTCGATGTTGAGCATGCCCAGCAGCTTGACCCCGTCGAAGAGAGGGGTCGCGCCAACGGTCGGAATCGGTGGCATATCCATGCTGGTGCCGGGAAAATACTGGCCGCCCTCACGCACGACGGTCTCGAAACAGGTGCCGACCCAGGTGAACCGCGGCCGTTTGGTCGTGGCCGGCGGGACCGGGAAGGTGGCCGCGAGTTCGAAACTGTGCGGATCGGTGGCGTCGATCAGATAGATCTGGGCATCGCTGACCCCGAGGAACTCGGCAAAACGGGCCAGCAAGCGCTCGATCGCCGGGCGGTCGGCACTGTCGTCGGGGCGGAGTGCGGCGAAGGTCTTGATCAATTCGGGCAACAAAGCCGCGAGGTCGGCGGCTGCCGGAGAGCCGGCGTCGGGGCGGGCGAAAAACGTGCGCGCTTCCTTGGGTGGTGTCGCCCGGCTCCCGGCCGCGCTGCCGGTGCCCCTGGCCGGCGTGCTGGTGCCGGAGCGGGCTGCGCCCGGGCGGGCTGCGGTACTGCCTGGCCCGGTCTTGCTGCTGGTGGTGGCCGTGGCATCGGGTGCGGCGGTTCCGGGTTCGGTCACGGCCGCGGCGGTCGATATTGCTGTTGTATTGCGCGCCCTGCCGAACAAGACGATGGCAACACCAATGATGACGCAGCCAAACCACAGACCGAGAAGGGGTAACCAATGGCCCCAGAGAATCAGCGTTTCGCCGGCGCTGAAGAGAACCAGCGCACCAGCGATAAACCAGTGACCGGCGGGAGAGGTGATGCGGGCGAGCAGTGATTCGTGCGGTGACATGCCTTCTTCCGGTGCCTCGGCAACGATCCGGTGCCGGCCTGGGCCGCCCCGGGGTCTTTGCAGATTTCCGCACCGGTCATACCCGGTCCGGGATCGACAGCGTTGCAAACGAGCGTC
>CAZADH010000356.1:0-3927 GCA_964483805.1 uncultured bacterium | reverse complement strand
GTCTCCGACCCATGATAATACAGCTGGGTTGTCAGTTCAATCTGGTCGGCCGCAGAATGTGGTATGTTGGGTTGACATGGGATGGACCCTGTTGCCTGGAGGCTGCGTGATGGCTACGCCCAAGAAGCTGTTGACCGGGAAAAATCTGTTCGTCGCCCTCGAGCGTGGGGAGACCGAGAAGGTCCGTTTGATGCTGCAAGGGCGCCCCCAACTGGTGAAATCGGCCGACGAGATGGGCTGGACACCGCTGCACTGGGCGGCCTATGACGGGCAGTATCAGCTCGCGCGTTGGTTGGTCGAGCAGGGCGCGGTGCTCGATGCCATCTGCAGCGAGGGGTGGGCGCCGCTGCATCTGGCGATCCAGGAAGGCAGCAAGGTCGTCACTGATTTTCTCATCAAGGCTGGTGCGAACGTCGATCTGTCGACGTCCGGCAAGGTGACGCCGCTGCACGTCGCGGCCAACGATGGTCGCCTCGAAGAGGCGGCGTTGTTGCTCGATGCCGGTGCGCGTGTCGATCCACGCAGTGAAGAGCAGTTGACTCCGCTTCACTTCGCGGCCGAGGAAGGCCACGCCGATCTGGTGGCATTGTTGTTACGTCACGGTGCGGCCATCGATGCCCGCGATGTCGAACAGTTGACGCCGTTGCATCTTGCGGTCGGGCGCGACCGTCGTGACGTGACCCGCGTTTTGCTCGAGCACAAGGCCAACGTGAATCTGCCCGACAAACACGCATGGACCGCCCTGCACCTGGCGGCCTTTCAAGGGCGTGAGGCCCTGGTCGGCGTCTTGCTCGAACATCGTCCCGATGTTAACGCCAAGGGACCCGACGGTTGTACTGCGCTTCATCTCGCCGCGGCCGAGGGGCGGGATGGCATCGTGGCAAGGCTGCTGGCCGCCGGTGCCCAGCCGCACATGCTCGACGACCGTGGTGGTACACCCCTCGATCACGCTGAGGCCAGTGAGCAGGCGGCGGTCATTCAACGGTTGCGCCAGGCCGGACGCGCCCACTGATTTTTTCGCGGCGGTCCGGTCGCCGGTGAGGGCGCCCGCTCAGCCGGGCAACGCACGGCGTCATCCACGGAGTTCTCGTGGAAAACCGCTTTTGATCGCTATTGACATCAAATCGACGTTATGGTATAAACGCAGCAGTCTTGCATGCCTAATCCTGATGACGCGTCAGGAGCGGAGGAACCAAGTTCCTTGGGGTGCATCCCTGGATTGTAACCAGGGAAGGGGACCTTCCAGACCCCGAACCCGTCAGCTAACTTCGTAGGCAATCGGAAGGAAGGAGGAAAAGGGTGCCCGCCAAATGTGGCGACCGGCACCGCCCAAGACGATCCGAAGGATGGTCTTCCCGGCAAACGCCGTGAAGCCGGCGTCAGTCCCTCGGACACGGACCAACCGGGCAGTTCGAACGGTCAGGTGCGTGGGATGTGTTGGTGGATAGCGACGCAGTCGCAGCCCCAACCGACAGGTGGGATTCCGGTCGGTCGAGCACGGTTGGTCCGTAGCAGGGTTGTGCAGCGTCACTGGTACCAGCCGTCGGTCCGGCGATCACGACACACTGGTGTCGTCACCGTGCGGATCAGGTTGAGCCAGGTCACGGTCCCGGTGGTATGGGGGCCGGCCTACGATTGATCGGTTCGTCCGATCGTGATGCAACAGAGCCAAAGACTGGCCTGGATGCATCGATAGTCGCAGGTTGACCGGGCGAAAAAAGGAGGCAAAGGCAGGGCCGGATGGCTGGGTGTTTTGGCCGTCGGGTCCGACCGGAATCAAGTATGAACAAGAACAACAGCAGCGTATGCGGCGGTGGTTTCCGTTGGCTGGCCATTGCTGTGGCCATGGTGTTTTCCGGTACGTTCAGCGGGTCGGCCGCAGCCGCCGTCATTCGCCCCGAGCGGCCGACGGTGCGGGCGAACCAGGCGAGCGTCACCTATGGTGGTGCGGCCGCCGATCTCGGCAGCCGTTACTTCAAGACCCTGCCGCCCCGGACGTCCGATACCGGTGCCGTTAAGACCCGGCGCATTCTCTCCGTCGATTCGCGTGACCTGCGCGCCGGCACCACTGCGAGTCCGGCGTTGCGCCAACCCGAGACCCTGCCGCTGGCCGGCAAAGCGAATGCGGTTCGTTGGCAGGTGCCGGTGCATGGCAAGATCAGCAGCTACTTTGGGCCGCGCCGCCACCCGTTGGGTCGGCGTCGCGAAATGCACACTGGCATCGACATTCCCGGGCGCCGGGGCGATCCGATCCAGGCCGCCGTGGGTGGCCGCGTGGTTTTCGCCGGTCGTCGCAGCGGCTACGGGCTCATGCTCGAGATCGATCATGGTGGCGGGTTGACCACCGTGTATGCCCACTGCTCATCGTTGCAGGTTGCGCGCGGCGCCATGATCCAGGCCGGTCGCGTCATCGCCCGCATTGGCACCACCGGTACGGTGACCGGGGCCCATCTGCACTTCGAAGTGCGGCGCGAGGGTCGGGCGATCGATCCGTTGCCGTTCCTCAAACAACAGTAAATACAAAGTATTAGATCGTCCGTGGGGCCGCCCGGGCCTCACGATGCAAGCGGCGCCGACACCTCTGGGTGGTCGGCGCCGTTGTCGTCAGTGCGCCCGGCAGGGCGCACTTCCTTGGAGGTGAAAGTCCTCTACGAGCCCGACAAGGGGAATCGTTAGCCGGACGGCAAGGGTGTCCATCGCGAGGTGGAATCTGAAGGAAGCCGCAGGCAAAGCGCTGGCCCGACGAACAGGAAGCGGATACGAGGCGCCCATGCGGGATGAGAAGGCTGATATCTTCAAAGTCCCATACTTGTACGGAACGCATGGTCGTATATCCGACGGGCATAAGCGCGAAGGGAAGAGCGCATTACCCGGGGAGGTCTGCCGACCTGCCTCAGTGCTAGTTGCGTCGAGAGACGCGGCGATGGATCGGCAGAAGTCAGCCGAGGGCATAGTAGGTCGATCGACCCGGCCGAAGGCCCGAACATGACTGACGGGGTAGGAGCCCGAGTTTCGATGGTGGGAAAAGACGCTGAACGGTGGGCTGAAATGCCCGCCGACTCCTCGAAGAGTAGCGGACGGAATCCGCGAGGGTACGTTGCTGGCGCGTCGGACACCACGGCAATGAAGGGGATCTGCTGCCCGGAATCGACTCGATTGATGGAAGCGGTGGTCGAACGCGAGAACATGAGGGCGGCCTATGCGGCCGTAATGCGGAACAGAGGTGCTCCTGGCGTTGATGGAATGACCGTCGAAGCGCTTATGCCGTATTTACACCAGCATTGGCCGAGCATCAGAGAAGCACTGTTGGATGACCGATACCTGCCGCTGGAGGTCCGCTGCGTCGACATTCCCAAACCTGGTGGTGCAGGGATGCGGCGGTTGGGGATCCCCTCGGTCGTGGATCGGCTCATCCAGCAGGCGATGCATCAGGTGCTGTGTCCTATCTTCGACGCAGAATTCTCGGACTCGAGTTTCGGATTCCGCCCGGGGCGATCGGCGCACCAAGCGGTGCAACAGGCCCGTCGATATGTAGCCGAAGGTCGTCGCTGGGTGGTCGATCTGGATCTCGAAAAGTTCTTTGATCGGGTGAACCACGATGTATTGATGTCCCGTGTAGCACGCAAGATCAAGGATAAGCGGGTGTTGCGCCTCATTCGGCGATACCTGCAAGCCGGGATGATGATGGACGGACTGGTGTCGCAGCGGAGCGAGGGCACCCCGCAGGGTGGTCCTCTGTCGCCGCTACTGTCCAACATCCTGCTCGATGATCTGGACAAAGAGCTGGAACGTCGGGGCCATCGGTTCTGTCGCTATGCCGACGACTGCAACATCTACGTGCAAACGGAGAACGCCGGCAAGCGCGTGATGACCTCGATCGTCCAGTTCCTGGAGAAGAAACTCAAACTGCGGGTGAATCAGGAAAAG
>CAZADH010000355.1:0-5619 GCA_964483805.1 uncultured bacterium | reverse complement strand
CCTTCTCGAGCCGAAACAGCGACAGGATCGGATCGTCGAGGTCGAGTGCCGTGCCGCTGCCCTGGCCGTACCCTGAGATGAATTCGCGGCAGACCGTTTGTTCCCAGGATCGGGCCGTGGTGGCCGGGGCCTCCCGCTCACGATGGGCGCAGGGCAACGGGGCCGTGCCACCCGCGGTGTCTGCGTGCGCACACTGCCGGACCGACATGTGCGCGGCATAGCTGAACGAGCGCAGCATGCCGGCGACATCGCGCAGCGGCGACTGTTTTGCGCGGCGTTCCGCCAGTGTTTTGCCGGGCTCGCCCTCGAAGTCGATGATGACGATGTCGTCGGCGGTAAGCAGAATCTGCCCCAGATGCAGGTCGCCGTGAAAGCGCGTTTTCTGTGCGGTTCCCAGTGTCGCCGTGGCCCTGGTCAACCAGCGGGAGACTGTGGTCGTGATCGCGTCTGTTGTCAATACATTGTCAATGCGTTGTGCGGTCTGTCCCGAGAGCACAACGAGGGCGCGCAGTTCGCGGCATTCACTTTCGATCAGACGCGCCTGGTGCACGAGATCATCTCGGGTCAGGGGCTCGGGAGCAAAGGCCGGGTCGTCGGTCGGCGCCGCCAGGGCCCGATGCAGTTCGCCGACGCGGCGACCAAGGAGGTGCGCCAGGCGAAGGTTGTCGGCGAAGGCAGCGAAACGATCGACTGCGCCGGCGGCGGCCACGTGGGTGTGCAGACGGGCGAGAAATGCGAGCGTATGCGTCCAGGCATCGGTGCCGCCGGTGACATACTCCTGCAATACGCCGAGGGTGTACGGTTCCTGACCCGCGGGCGCATACGTGATCGCTCCGGCGACGCGCGCGATCTGCGTGAACGAGGTGGCGACGGTGAGGTGTTCGCCGACCTCGACCTCGGGGTTCAGACCCGGCTGCAGCCGCTTGTACAGCTTGAGAAAGAAGGCGTTGCCGACCGTGATCGCGGTGTGACTCTGCTCGAGTTGCGGGCAGGCGGTGGGCAGATCGAGGATGCGCGCAGGTGCGCCGATGGCTGCTGTGTGGCGAAACTGCAAGGGACTGTCTTGCACCTCGACCGTGTCTGCGGCGGCCAGACCCTCGATGAGGGTGCGGCGAAATGCGGCCGAGATGGTGGCGTCGAATACAAAGTATTGCTTGCCGCCAAGGTTGGTCTGGCCGATGAGCCAGCGGTCGTTGTCCGCGCTCGCGGGCAAATGCTCTCCGGTGGCGACGCCGACCGGGATCGAGTAGATCTGATCGGGGGCCTGGTCGAAGCCGACAGCGATGAACAGCCAGTAGTAACGGGACGTCTCGGCGATTGGCAATGTCACGCAATCGAGGCAGCGCACGGTGGCGATCGGTCGGCCCTTCGCCTGAAACCATCGCCGGGCTGGCAAAAACGCCGGCAGCCAGGTCGTGGTGAGGGCGTGCAGAAAAGTCTCGTTCATAGAATCCACGATAGCAGAAAGCGCAAGGATGAGAGACAAAACAGGACGTGTTTGCACTTCCGAGATTGAATATCATGTCACCGATGTTTGGTGTCACCGATGTTTCGGCGTTCTCATGGTATCTTGCGAGCGAGCGCCTCGTTCGAGGTCGGGATGTCGCGGTGTCAGTCGAGGAAAGCGGGGACAGAGATCTGCCAATGAGTATCAAGCGTTTGATGCCGTTGCTGTTGCTGTTGTCGGCGGTATTGCTGCCGGGGTATCGCCCGCACGAGGAGGCCGCCATCGCGAAGATTTGCGCGAGCAACCTGCGCGCGATCGAGTACGCGCTTGCGGTGATGGCCTCATCGACGCGAATTGCCGGGAATGGCGAGGTGGTGTCGCAGTATCCGGTGCTGCCGGGGTCTGACCTGCGGCACTGGCCCGAGTGCAAACTCTTTCGCGAAGTGACCTCGGGCGCGCGGGAGTATACGGTGGTCGCTTCCGCGGGACGGTTCCTGGCCCGCTGTCCGTATCACTTCACCGTCAATGATCTTCGCTTTGGCCCCGATCTCGAGCGCGATCCGATCGCGGGTCCGCTCGTCGAGAAGGCCAAGGAGCGGATGCGTCACAGTTTCTACGTGGCGGTGCTGGTCGCCAATGTCGTGGTCTGGTATGCGCCGGGGCTCCTCCTGCTGCTCTCGTTCTCGTTGGCCGGTGCCGGTTTCCCCGCGTGGCTCTTTGGTCTGTATCAGGCGGCCGTCCGGGTTCTGAGCGTGGTTGCGGTGGTGGCCGTCGTGCCCGCGAACGTGGCGGCCTCGACGCCGCAGATGGCGCACGCCGCCAACATCACGGCGATGTTCGCGCTGGGCAATCTCGGCTTGCTGATGGTTGCGCCGGTCGGCAAACAGGAGTCGGCCCCCCGCGCTGGCTGACGACGGTAATACATACGACGTATTGCTGATGTCATACGGGTCACAATCATCGCTTGCTCCGAAATGGGGCCGGTGTCCAAGCTGGGGTGGTGCAAAATGAGTCTCATGTCCTCGGATTTTCCGGGTTATCGCAAACTTGTGTCCAAACAACCGGGTGCGGTACACTCCGCCTTGTGTCATGCTGAAAGATGACACACCATGACGCAAGCGAAAACACGATCAGTGATGGTGGCCATCATCGCTCGATCGATCGGCAACCTGTGAACGGGGGGCGATTATGAGAAATCGGATGATCATCGTGTGCGGACTGGCTGGTATCGGGCTGATCGCCACGACATTGCTGGCGGCCGGTCTTGATGCCCCGGCGGCGCCGACCTCCCCCGGCAGTGCGATGTTCACGCTCACCGACATCTACAACCGCCTAATGACGGGAGCGGTCGGGAGCCAGCGGAACGGCGGCTTCACCGAGCCTGGCGCGGCGCCGGCTCCGGGGACGATGCGCACCATCGACGAGATCATGGGCAAAGCTCCGGCGGTGCAGGCCAACGGCGCCAGCCCGGCCGAGGTGCTGGCCGGTCGTGGCTACTGGGGACTGATCGCCGGGCAATGGGGTCCCGCGACCGGCGCCATGGTGAATGTCGGCGCCCAGACCCTCGTGCCCGGGCCAGCGACACAGACCATCACGCAGGGCTACCACGACGGGACCGGCCGGGTGACGGTCGATCCGAACCTCGCCGCGGGCAACATTCGCGCTGGCGTGACGCTGAACGGAGTCACGGGTGACCCGATGGTTGTCAATACAACGTCGGGCGATGTCAGTGCGGCCGGTATCGTGCTCGGCAAGAAAGCCTGGGTGAAGGGCGCCGAGGTGACCGGCAACCTGGGCACCGCCAGTCCGCATGACGTCATACCAGGTGTGGCGACCTACGCGATCCCGCCCGGCTACTACGTCAACCAGAGCGTCGTGCACGGCGATCCCGAACTGGCCACCGGCAACATCCGCGCCGATGTCGAGATCTTCGGCGTCATTGGCAGTGCCACCGTCGTCGACACCTCGCCCGCCAACGCGACCGGCGGCGAGATCCTCCTGGGTCGCAAGGCCTACACCAATGGCCAGCTCACCACTGGCACCCGCGTCGGCGGTTTCAACTTGCCGTCAACCGGCGCTTTCTATCTCGGCGCAACCCGCTGGTTCAAGCCTGGCGACGGCACGGTGATCGACTGCCTGACCGGCCTGGTCTGGCTTTCGAATGTGCCGGATATCGTGCGCCCCTATATCGCCACCGACCCGGCAGAACTCGACTGCATGCGGTGGTTGTACACGGTCCGTCATGGCCAATACGGCCTGACCGACAATTCGCAGCCGGGTGACTGGGACATGCCGACGTTGCGTGAATTGGAAACTCTCTTCATCGACATACCCCCTGGGCAGGCCGTCGGTACCTTTTCTGCCCGGGCCTTCGACAATTACTATCTCGACAAGGCATACTGGACCTCGACGCCGCTGGGCGACAAGATCTATGTCATCTGGATGCGGGACGGAGCCCACACCGGCGAGGACAGAATCGTCACCAACCCCAGCAAGTACCACCTGGTCTGGCCGATCCGGCGCCACCACCGGTGGTGATCCGCGGGGTCTGACCTCGGCGAACCGGCACCGGTGGCGTTCGGTCGCCCCCGGGTCTACATGCCAAGCAGCGCGTGAATGCGCGTCGGCTCGGTTTTGCCTTTGACCACGACATCGCCGAGCGGTTCGGTGCGATACGTGCCGCGGGCCTTCTTCAGCGTGGGTTCGCTGACGATGATGGTCTGTCGGTATTCTTTGCACAGGCTTTCGAGGCGGGATGCGAGGTTGACGCCGTCGCCGATCACCGTGTAGTTGAGCCGGTTGCTCGAGCCCATGTTGCCGGCGACGACCACGTCGGTGTTGATGCCGATGCCGGTCTTGATGGTCGGCCAGCCGCGGGCGCCGAACTCGGCGTTGATCGCGGTCAGCTCGGCCTGCATCGCAAGTGCCGAGCGCAGCGCGCGGTCGACGTCATCGTCGTGACGCACCGGCGCGCCGTAGATCGCCATGATGGCGTCGCCGATGAACTTGTCGACGACACCGCCGTGCTCTTCGATCACCCGGTTCATGCCGGTCAGGTAGTGATTGAGCAGCGCCAGCACGTCACTCGGGGTTCGCCCCTCGCAGAGCGTTGTGAAGCTGCGGATATCAGAGAACAGGATCGTTGCCTCGCGTTCCTCGCCGCCGAGCTTGATCTCGTCGGTGCGCAGCAGTTCTTCGGCAATCGCCGACGACACCACCTTGCCCAGCAGGTCGCGGATGCGGTCGCGGTCGGCCAGTCCGACCGACATGCCGTTGAAGGCGCGGGCCAGTTCGCCGATTTCGTCGTCCTGATCGATCTTCACCAGGCGGCCGAATTGGCCGGTCGCGATCTCGCGCGCCCCGGCAACGAGGTCCGAGACCGGGCGACTGACGCGGCGCGCCACGCCGAAAGCGCCGACGATGGCCGCGAGAAAGCCGACGGCGGCAATGAGCAATAAAAAGTATTGCATTCGCTCGAACGGTGCCAGGGCGGCGGTCAGAGAACGGTGTACGACGAGCAGGACGCCGTCTTCGGCATGGAGCCACCGCGCCAGGGCCAGGTGCGGCTCGCCGCCGATGATGAGAGTGGGCTGCTGGTCGGTGGCTCCTGCCACGCCGCCAGACCCGGCCGACGCGGTGGCCACCGTCGTCAACGGGTCGCGTGCGCTCAGCGGCAGCGAGGAACCGATCACCTGTGGGCGTGCGCCGGGGCGATGGTGCACGAAGGCCAGTTCGCTCTCGGTCAGTTGCCCCAGTTCGCGGGCGAAGCGGTCGTCGAGCACGAAGCCGACGCAGAACCAGGCGACCGGATCGGGAGCGAGCAGGGGCACGATGACGACGCTGAACAGCCGACCGTCGACGACGATGAATGAGGAGGTCGGCAGGCCGGTCTCGCTCGAGCGGTCGATCAAAGCCGGGAATCGGAACGGTCCGGTGGCTGCGGTCGAGTCGGTCGCCGTATCGACGACGACCGGGTACGGCGCATCGGGTCCGCACAACAGCATGAGGTCGGCGCCGACGCGCTGTCTCAGGCTCAGCAACGCCGAGCGCACGGTGGCGTGGTCGTCGGTGAAGTAGGCCTGCTGAAAGGCGTGGTCGCGCGATAGCAGGGCCGACGCCTGGGTCAGCAGGTTGCACCGGTCGCGGATCACCGCGGTGAGCACGTTGCCGGT
>CAZADH010000354.1:0-5621 GCA_964483805.1 uncultured bacterium | reverse complement strand
GACATCGTTGGTGCCCGACGCCTACGCGTCGACGCCGGCGATGGCCCACAGTTTGTTGTTGAAAACCACGGTGCGCTGGCCCTGGCGCGAGAACGGCGCCGAGGCGACGGCCTGCGTCCAGGTTTCGCCGTCGGGCGACGACCAGATGCCCGGGTTCATGCCGACCGGCATGCTGGCGCTGACCTGGACGCCGCCCATGACATACAATGTATTGTTGAATGGCGTCATGGTGAAATACATGCCCGCCGGAGGGATTGGGGCCGGGAACCGTTGCAGCCAGGTCGAGCCCCACGCGGGGGCGGTCGTGAACGTCCAGGTGCTGCTGGCGGCCAGAGCCCGGTTCTGCGCGTCGAGCAGCGTAGTTCCTGCCACGACCTGGTAGGTGGTCGATGCAGCCAGAGGGGCCGTTGGGGTGAAGACGATGCGCTTGTTGTCGCTGTTGGCCGCAAAAGCACGCGTGCCGGCGACCGCCGTGCTGTCGAGCAACACGCTGAAGCCGGTGCCGTTCACCGCCGAGAGTGCCATCGGCACGTCGAACGTGATCTCGATGGTCGTGTCGTGCGGCACCAGGATGGCATTGGGTGCCGGCGTGCGCGTCGTGATCGTTGGCGTGAGCGTGCTGCGCGTGGTGAAGCGCCAGGTCGCCGAGGTCGACAGGCCCGCGAACGGTTGGCCGCTCAACGACATGAAGGCACCGTTGGGAATCTCGACCCAGAAACCGGTGCCCGTGGGCAGGCTCGATGGGACCAACGTCGCCCGCGCGCCGCTGATCTGCACGGTGTTGCTGGCCGCGCCGAGCGATTGCACGATCGCGTCGTCAGACTGGCGGCGGATGTTGATCGTCCCGGCGCCGGCCACGATGTTGCGATCGAAGACAACCTGCAGGGTGGCGTTGGGCTCGACATCGTTGACGTTGTGCGGGGTCACCGACATCACCACCGGCGCACCACCCACCGCGGTCGGGTCGATCGGCACGAGCACATACGGCGGCAGCGCCGGCCCCAGCGTCGAAGTCACGGTCACCGGACCCACGGCCGATTGCAGCCGATACAGGCCGGGCGGGAAGACCAGTTGATAAATGCCGGTCGGAATGTTCTCGAACCCGAAACCGCCCATGTTGTTGGTGTTCGTGGTGAAGGTGAACGACGCGTTGACCAGTTGCACCACGACGTTGCTGTTGTCGGTCTCGCCATTGACCGGCGGTTGCTTGCTGACGCCGCCACGGAAGATGCCCGGCAACGGGGCGGGCGGGGGGGTGCGCGGGGTCACGGTGTAGACCGTCGGGGTCGTCGACGCGGTCAGGGTGACCGGCACCACGACCGTGCCGCCGCCGTACTGGTAGCGGGAATCGGGCACCGACAACACGTAGTCGCTGCCCAGGGCGAGGTTGGTGAAGCGGAACCGCCCATCGGCGGCCGAAGTGGTCAACCGGGTGATGCCGTTGCGGCTCAACTGCACGAGAACGCCGGCCTGATCGACGTCGCCGGGCAGCAATTGCTGCTTGGCAATCTGCCCGACAAAATCGCTCTCGATCGCCGGTGCATCGATCGGACTTACATTGTATGTCGCGGGCGTCGTCGTTGGCACCGTGACCGCGATCGGCCCGCCGGTGTAACGGTAACGCACCGCCGGGAAGCTCAGCACGTAGTTTCCCGCCGGCACCTGCCGGAACTCGAACTGCCCGGTGCTGTTCGAGGTGCTCACGAAAATGCCGCCGACCCCCGTGAGCTGGGCGATGATACCGCCGTTGTCGGTATCGTTGGGCAGCAGCAGCGTCTTCGAGGCAATGCCGACGAAGCCACCCAACGTGGCGCCGGTGGCCTTGGGCGCCAGTTGCGCCGTCGGGGCCGTCGTCGTCGAGCCGGCCGTGACCGTGACCGCCAGGGTCGAACCGGGGCTGACCGCATCGTATTCGCGCGATGGGAACATCACCGTGTAGTTGCCTGCCGGCAGACCGGCGAAGCGATAGGCGCCGGCGTTGTCGGTGAAAGTGACCCATGAGGTGTCTTTGATGTAAACGAGCGTGCCGGCCTGGGTGCTGTCACCGGGAGCAAAGCCGATGCGGGTTGCCGTGCCGGCGATGTCACCGGTGGTCGGTGTCGTGGCCCGCGGCGCCACCCACATCGACTGGGTCGGGCTCACCGTCTGCCCCGGCAAGACACTCACGGTTTGCGCGACGTTGCCGTCGTAACCCGACATCATCATCTTTACCGTGTATGTCCCCACCGGGATGTTCTTGATCGTCCACTTGCCGTCGTCGGCGGTCATCGCCATGTACGAGGTGCCGTCGAGATAGACGGCAACCCCGCCCCAGCGGTTCGTCGAGTTGCCCTGAATCTGCAGGACGCCCGAAAGCGTTCCCGTGGGGGTCAGACGCACATCGATGGTAGCGGCGAGCACGCTGCCAGCCGCGCCGGCGCGCACGTTGGCATGCAGTGCCTGGTGGGTGGCGTCGCGCACGGCGACGAGGTTGAAGTTGGTGTCGAGCGGCACCCCGGTGAGCGCAAACGAACCGTCGGCCGCGGTGGTGGTCGAGAACTCGCCGAAGCCCTGTGCATACAACGTGTCACCGCGAATGGCGCCCCGCTGTGCTGCCATCTCGGCGACACCCTGGGCCAACGCCGCCTCGGGGCGGACCAGCATGACCGTGACGTTGCCGGCCGACACGCCGTCCTCGCGAATCGTGCCACGAACTTCGCCGGTGGTTCCCGGGCCGACCGGACTGTCGAGGCCACCCGTGGTGACCGTGCCGCCACCCCCGCCGCCGCCACCGCCACAACCGATCGCCAGAAGACAACAAGACAACAGAACAAGTGCCGGGATCGGCAACCAGGTGATGAGTCGTTTCATATATACTTACCTCGTATTGCTCTCTCTGCGACGGCCGGTGCTTGCCGTCGGGTGCATGCGCTCTTCGTTCACGAGTGCAGTGGACGATGGCGGACGTGCGGCGATACCTTCCGGTCGTCGGGCATCACGGCGACCGCCACAGGTCGTTGGTGCGGGTCGCGGTAATGCTGTTGTAGCCGCCGAAGACCCACAGACTGTCGTTCATGGCGGCCATGCCGTGTTCGAGGCGGGGTGGGAACTTCCCGCTGCCTTCGAATTCCGACCAGCGGGCGCCGTCGCGCGAGACATAGGTGTCGTCTTCGCACGATGAGGTGATTTCGCCGCCGGTGACATACATGCGGCCACCCAGAACGGCGGCGCCGATATAGGCGCGGCCGCTCGAGAAGGCGGAGTAGGTCGCGACCTCCCAGCGGGCGCCGTCGAAGGAGTAATGCACGTTGTTGACCTGGCCGGCATTGAAACCACCGATGACCCACAGCCGGTCGGCAAACGCGAGGCTGGCGTGACCGGTGAGTGACCCCCAGACGGGCGTGGACGTGGTCGCGAGATTCCAGACGATGCCGTCGGTCGACCAGTGCGTCGTGTCGGCGGCAGAGCCGCTTGCCATCATGCCGCCGATGACCCACATCCGGTTGTTCATGACCGCCGCCCCGAAACTCGCGCGCCCTCCGAAGGCGGTGCTCGATGCTGCTTGCGTCCAGTTGGTGCCGTCGGTGGTCCACCACACATCATCTTGAACCACATTCATGAAGCCCCGGCCACTGACCACCCAGAGCTTGTCGTCGAAGACGATCGCCTGGTGTCCCGAACGACCAAACGGAGCCGAAGCCGTGTGCTGCTGCCAACTCGACCCATCGGTCGACCAGACGTCGCCGAACGGCATGGAGGTACCGTCATCGCCGCCGATCACGTAGAGTCGACCACGATACTCGGTCAAACTGTGACCGGCACGGGGCGACGGCCCGCCGGCCGGCGTGACGTTGCGCCACACCACGCCGGGCATCGGCGAGGTGGTGAACGACCAGGTCGTTGCCGCGGCGAGCGGGTTGCCGAGCCAGTCGGTGAGCGTGGTTCGGGCCGTGACCTGATAGGTGGTCGAGGCCTGCAGCGGCGCCGTCGGCGTCAAGGTGAGACCCTTGTTGGCGGTTCCGGGTGCGAAGGCCAGTTGGCACGGCACCGTGGCCCCGTCGACGGAGAGGGTCAGGCCGCTGCCCGTGACTGCGCTTGCTGCCAGTTGGGCATCGAAGGTGATCGAGATCGTCGGTTGGTGCGCGACCATCGTTGCGCCGTTGGTAGGCCAGAACGACACCACCCCGAGGTTCAGCGAGTTGCGTGTGGTGAATCGCCACGTCGTCGTGTCGTTGATGCCCGGATACGGGTGGCCGCTGAGCGCGATGAAGGCGCCGGCCGGAATCCGCACGTAGAGCGGCGTTGCCAGTGGCAGACCCGCCGGCACGATCGAGGCCTGCGCGCCCGAGATCTGCACGCCCGTGCTGGCGACATCGATCGAGAACACCGTGCTGTCGTCGCTCTGGCGTTGGATCGTGATCGTCCCGGCCCCGGCGATGATGTTGCGGTCAAACGTGATGCGCAGAGGGTCGTTCAGATCGACCCCCGTCGCGTTGTCGGGTACCAGCGTGAGTCGCGTCGGCGGCCCACCGATGCGGGTCGGGTCGATTGGCACTACAACGTATGTCAAAGCGCCCGGTGGTGTCGTGGTCACCGTGATCGGGGCGATGGCGCTCTGCGGCCGGTAGAGGCCGGGCGGAAGCGCGAGTTGGTAGGTGCCGGTCGGAATGTTGGCGAAGCGGAAGAATCCGGCGGCATCGGTGCTCGTCGTGAAGGTGAACGAGGCATTGGTGAGTTGCACCACGACATTGCTCTCGTCGAGTTCATCGCCGACGCGGGGTTGCTTGGCGACCCACCCCTGGAAGACGCCGGGCAAGGGCCCGGGCGCCGGTGCGAGCGGCACGACGGTGTAGGTCGTCGGCGTCGCCGACGCGGGCCCGGTGACCGGCACCACCACGTTGCCACTCGTCAGCCGGTAGCGGGGATCGGGCACCGAGAGCACGTAATCACCGGCCGGCGGCACGCCGCTGAAACCGAATTGTCCGCCCGCTGCGGTCGTGGTCAACCGTGTGATCTCGTTGCGGGTGAGTTGCACCAACACGCCGCCGTCGTCGACATCCCCAGGCAGCAAGGTTTGCTTGCTGATGCGCCCGGCAAAGTTGCCCAGTGGTGTCGGGGTGTCGAGCGGAAATACATTGTATGTCTGAGTGGCCGTGCCTGGCACGCTGACGTTGGCCGTGCCGGTGGCGAACCGATAGCGGACGGCCGGGAAGCTGAGCGTGTAGTTGCCGGCCGGCACGCGCCGGAACTCGAACTGCCCGGTGTTGTCGGACGAGGTGACGAACACACCCCCCGGTCCGCTCAACTGGGCGAGAATGCCGGAATTGTCGTTGTCGGTCGGCAGCGGCGGCGTCTTCGAGGCGATGCCGGCAAAAGTGCCGACGGTCGTCGTCGGGGCCTTTGCCGCCAGTTGCACCGCCGGTGGCGTCGTCGTGGTGCCGGCGGTGACCGTCACCGTGACCGCCGTTGAAGGTGTCGTTACATCGTATTCACGCGACGGAAAGAGCACGGTGTAGCTTCCGGCGGGCACCCCGACAAACCGATAGGCGCCGGCTGTGTCGGTGAAGGTCAACCACGAGGTGCCGGCCAGATAGACGAGGGTTCCGGCCTGGCCGGTGTCGGCGCCGGCAAACGACAGACGC
>CAZADH010000353.1:0-5668 GCA_964483805.1 uncultured bacterium | reverse complement strand
GTAGCTCCAGTTGCGCCTGTCGCCCCAGTCGCTCCGGGGGCCCCGGCCGCGCCATCCTGCGCGAGGACCAGCCATGTGGTGCCGTCGAAGATGTAGGACTTCTTGTCAGTGCTGTTGTAGTAAGCCCAATTCACCTGGGCGGCACCCTTGGTCGCGGTCAGCGCAGCCGCGCTGACGTACGAGCCGTGCCATACAATTGAAATACCGTCTGCGCCGGTTGCCCCGGTCGCCCCCACCGGCCCCTGCACGCCGGTCGCGCCGTCGCGAACCATGATCTGCCACTGGGCGCCATCGAAGATATAAGCGATGCCGTTGGAGGTGTTGTAGTAGACCCAGTTCAGCAGCGGATTCGCAGGCGCCGCCGCGAGCGAGCCCTTCCAGATGATGCCGATGCCGTTGGTGCCGTCGACGCCGTTGGTCCCGTTCGTGCCGTTGGTGCCGGCCGGGCCCTGCAGGCCGGTGGCCCCATCCTGCGCCATCACATCCCACGCCGAGTCGGTCCAGATGTACGTCTTGTGATCGGTGGTGTTGTATTACACCCAGTTGAGCATGGGCATGCCAGGTGCGGCCGCCAATGCGCCTTTCCAGGTGATGCCGATGCCGGTGGTGGCGGACCCGGCGCCGGTCCAGCCGCCGTTCATGCCGAGCACCCGTTGCGAGATCAGGTTGATCGCGTCGTAGTAGACCGTCGCGGCCCGGGTATCGAGGCCCGCGACGACGGCGCGGATCTGTGTGGCCAGGCCGGTGCCGGTCTTGGCGAACATCGTCGGCGAGTTGACCAGCTGCATGATCAGTTGCGCGGTCAGGTCGGACGGCAGGCGCGACCCGAGTGGGTTCACGACGATGACGTTCGCGCCCTCGACCAGGTCGGCGGCGCCCTGAAAATCAGAGAAACCGTTGATCGTGCCGCCCTCGATCGAGACCTGGGCCACGGTGGTCTTGGTCGGCACCGTAAATACGAAATCAACACGACCATCGCTGCCGACGTTGGCGGTCTTGCTCATCTTCACGGTCGGCGAACCGGTGTCGCCGCAGTTGATCGAGATCAACTTGACCGTGACCGCTGCGGCGGCCTTGGCCGAACCCGCGAACGATACCCGTGGGCGCAAGCTCTCTTCGCGTGCTGACCCCACGCCGGACGCACCGGCATCGTTCGCTGCGACAGTCTCGACGACGAAACTGAGCCGGACATCGGCATTGGCAGACGCTGCGGTCGCCGGTGGCGCCGCGGTTTCCGAGAACACCGGTCCGCGGTCGCTGTCCCGCTGACAACCGGGCAATCCCAGGGCGAGCACGGCCAGAGCCAACACAAATGTCAATACGCGGTATTTCGTCATCGTCGTTCATCCTCCGTCGTCGGTAACCGGGCAGCCGGTCGTCGAATGTCTGCACCCAAGTCTCAATGAGTGCACACTACCCAACGGGAAAGACGCTTGTCATTCAGGGGAATCCCCTAACCCGTCCACTGATTTCCCCTAACGGCCGGCGCCACATCGGCCAGGGAAGCCAGTGTCGGCGTTAGGGGAATTTTCCCAAAGAAAAGTGAAAAAAGTTGTCGCAAAACCACAACCCCGCGACACCTACCTGTAGACGCAGCGAATGCCCGCGGGGCAACAGCGAATGAGCACGCGGCAAAGCCAGCGTCCGCGGCGACCGTCCTGGCATCGGTGCGCCGCATCTCACACACCAGGAGGCCCGTATGGACCCGTTCACGTTCTTTCTCTGCTGTCTCAACTTTCGTTCGCTCGTCGCCGTGGCCGCGATCTATGCCGTTGCCTACGCGGTGATCCGGTTGGCTGAGAACAAAGACCCACACGCCACGATCGGCGAGATCGCTTTCCCGCTGGCGGTGTTTGTGGTGTCGATCTACGGCGTCTTCTTTCTCGCGAACCTTGCGACCTACGAGGGCCCCGAGATCGGCCGTGGGCTGGCGTTTATCATTATCACCCTCCTGTGGTCGTCGTTGCTGAGTTTCGTGTCGCGGCTGCATCGACTCTTCGGGCCGCCGGTTGCATCGGCCGGCAAATCGTGATTGAGTCTTGCCTCGAGCGCACTGCCGTCAGCGAAAGGGAGCGAACCGCCACCGTGCCGATCCTGTTGTGGGCCCAGACCGCCGTCGACGACGGCCGCGCGCAGCGGTTGACTGACGAAGAACTGGTGGCACGCTGTCGCAGCGGGCGCTCCGAAGAGTTTGCGCCGCTGGTGCAACGGTATGAAAAGCCGCTGTTCGCGTTTCTCTTCCGCCGACTCGGCAACCGCGAACTCGCGCTCGAGGGAGCGCAGGAAGCGCTCGTGCGCGCCTGGTTCGGCCTGGGGCGGCTCGAGAATCCGGGGGCATTTCATTCATGGTTGATCGGGATCGGCGCGCGCGTGGCGTTCGAGCTGCGACGGCGGGCGCAGCGACCGACCGCGGACCCCGAGGTCCTCGCCGAGTTGCCGGCCCCCGTCGCCGACGAGCCTCCCGACTGCGGGATCGACGAAGCGATCGCCGCCCTGCCCGAGGCGCAGCGGCGGGTTGTATTGCTGCGGTATTACGATGAACTGTCGTGCCAACAGATCGCCGAACGTTTGGCGACCCCGCTGGGCACGGTGACCAAGACGTTGTCACGCGCCTATGCGGCGCTGCGTGAGCGGCTGCACGGCGCGCGAACCGATGGGATGGAGGTCGGGCCATGAACTGCCAGGAGTTCCGCGATTCGGTGGTCGAACATCTCGAAGGAACACTCGCACCCGACCAGGCGGCCGCATGCCAGGCGCATTTGCACGAATGTGCGGCGTGTCGTGCGTTCGCCGAAGAGTGCCACGACCTGGGCAAGGTGATGCAAGCCGACGGTGCCCGTTCGCGTGGCGTGTCGTTGCTGGGCCCGGTAATGACGCGGATTCGTGAACGCGAAGCCGAAACACGGACACAGGAAACAGAAAGGAGCACGTTCATGAGCAGGTTGCTGAAGTGGCGATGGTCACTTGGGTTCAGTGCGGCGGCGAGCGTCGCGATTCTGGTCCTGGCCACGGTCTTCGTAACTCCCAACGTCGAACTGGCGGCGGCAGAAATCATCGCGCGCGGGGCGGCGGCGGTCGCGAATCTGCGCTCGATTCACCTCGTGGGCCTGTTGCGCGCTGATCCTGTCGATAACTTCTCGGCCATTTCGCCGACCCACGAACCGGTGAAGATCGAAATGTGGAAACAGTTCGGCGCCCCACCCCGCTGGCGCATCGAGAAAGCCGGGCGGGTCGCGGTGGTTGACGGCAGCAGCACGATGTTGTTGATCCGGCCCGACCATGCGGCAAAATACCCGGGAGCCGCCCAGTCCGCCTTCGACACCGGATGGTTGCACCAGGTGGCCGACGTGAACCGCGCGCTGAACGCCGAATTGGCGGCGATCAAACGCAACGGCTGGGCGACGGCGGTGGCGAGCGCGACGGGCGCCGATGGCCGCGAACAGTCGGTGGTGACGGTGACGGCCCGATCGGGGTACCGCGACGACGATTACCTGAAGAACGCATTCTTCTGCACAGCCGACACGCAACGTATTTACACCTTCGATAAGGCCACCGGCTTGCTCGTCTCGGCCCGTGTCATGCTGCTTGGGCAGGCCAGTGCCACGCTGTTGTTCGAGTTGACCCAGATCGAGTGCAATCCGACACTCGCATCGGATGTATTTACGCTGACGTTGCCCGACGGGGTGAGTTGGCGTGAAGGAATGCAGGTGCTGCCCGACAACGCGAAGTATGTGGCGATGACTCCGGAAACGGCCGCGAAGGCGTTCTTCGACGCATGCAGCCGCCAGGACTGGGCCGAGGCCGGCAAGTTCACGCACGTGACCGCAACCCTGAAGCAGTATTACGGCGGCATTCAGGTGATCAGCCTGGGCAAGTCGTTTACCTCGATGATCTCGCTGATCAACGGCGCGCAGTTCGTGCCCTACGAGATCAAGATGCCCGACGGCACCGTGAAGAAGCACAACATTGCGCTCAAGCGCGACCCGAAAACGCAACGGTGGTTCGTCGACGGCGGGATCTGATTTCGGGGACGTACGACTTAACTCTCCGAGTTAAGTCGTACGTCCCCGAAATCCGTCCCCGAAATCTGCTTGCGAATCAGAAGATGGTATAATGGCGATGGGTAGAATGGGGTGATCTGCAGGAGGAAAGCGATGACGCACGTTCAGACCTCGCAACAAGAAGTTTTGACCATGGGGTTCGGTGACTACACCTGCAACTGGGGACTGCACATTTGCGGCCTCTATGAAAACGAGCAAGAGCGCGATGACATCCTGTTTGGCTATTTTGCCCAGGGCATGAAAGACGGCGATCAGAACGTGTACTGCCCCTGTGAGCGGACGCGTGAAGACTTCATTGCCAAGTTCTCGGCCCGCCATACGAAGTATGCGCATCAGTGCAGTGATGCGAACTGCATCAGTTTCCCGACGGCGAAGAGTCTGTACTATCCTGAGGGCACGTTTTGTCCTCACCAGATGGACAAGAACCTGAACGCACTGTATGCCGATAGCCAACGCCATGGGCGGCGCAACATCCGCGCGTCGGCCGAGATGGTCTGGGCGCTCGAGGCAATTCCGGGGGCCAATCACCTGATGGCATACGAGTCGCGGCTCAACTATTTCATTCCCGGCAAGCCGTGGGTAAGCATCTGCCTGTATAACATCGGCCGGTTCGATGGCAAGACGATCATGCAGGTGTTGCAGACGCATCCGTTCACCATCAACAAAGGGGTTATCACCCGCAACCCCTTCTATCGTGATCCAGATCTGTGGCTGAAGGAGAATGCACCGGAGTTCCTGCCGCCGGCGCATTGATCGACACGGTGAAAACCAACGGCAGGCACGCCGCCCACGATCTGTTGTTGTTGATGCTGAGCGTTGCTCAGATCGACAACCCCGACAAGATCACCTCGGTGTTCGTCGAGGCGATTGGCGGGCTGTTTGCGCCGGTCAAGTTTTCCTTCTGCAAGCGTACGGAGGCTGAACCGGCCGCGGGCATGCCGTTGCAGACTGTGCATGAACTGTATGGCTGGATCGTCGTTGATGGCGACCTCGATCGCGAACAGCGGGAGTTGCTCTGGAACGCGGTGCAGATGCTGGCGATCATAGTCGAGCGCAACGAGCACAGTCGGCTTCTCGCCGGCGACCGCGATCGCCTGAATCTTACGGTCGACGAGCAGATGAAGGAACTGCGGCGGACCAACGCCGAGCTGTTGCAGGCCAAAGCCGTCGCTGAAGAGAACGAGACCCGGTTCAAGGCTCTGCACAATGCGTCGTTTGGCGGCATCGCCATTCACGACAAGGGTGTGATCCTCGATTGCAATCAGGGGCTGTCCGAGATTTCGGGTTTCGCAATTGCAGAGCTGATCGGCATGAACGGCTTGCTGTTGATCTCGGAAAAAACACGTGACCTCGTTCGAGCCAATATCGCTTCGGCATACGAGCATGCCTACGAGGCGATTGGCGTGCGCAAGAACGGTCAAGAATATCCAATTCGTCTCGAGGCCCGCGAGATTCCGTATCGCGGTAAGCGGGTGCGGGTGGTCGAGTTCCGCGACATCACTGAGCAGAAACGCGCCGAAGAGGCGTTGCGCGAAAGTCAGCGCATGCTGTCAGACATTCTCAATACCATTCCGCAGGCCGTTTTCTGGAAAGACCCTCGAGGGGTT
>CAZADH010000352.1:1913-5699 GCA_964483805.1 uncultured bacterium | reverse complement strand
CCTCGACTGCATCGCCGTGGGCCAGAGCGAGCGCAGCGAGTGCTTCGTGCCGGCCGGGGTGACGCAGGGCCGGCCACGGATCGTTGTTGCCCGGGCGCAAGAACCCCGCGCTCAACGGGGCGCTCGGTACCACGGCGCGCCTGAACGGCGTACCCGCCTCGAACACGCCATCCACCAGCAGTTCTTCGAGTTGGAGCAACAACGACGACGGGTTCATCTCGGCTTCTTTGGCCGGGTCGAGCGAGCTGTAGGTCAGGGTCAATTGCTCGCGCGTGGCCAGCACGAGCTGGCGGAAAATCTGGCGGTTGATGGCATCGGCCGCGGGCGCCTTGCCGGATGCGGCATCATCGCTGCGGTCGGTGACGAGGTCGAGTGTCGAGTGCGAACCCGCACCCGGGAACAGCGTCTCGCCCATGCCCACCACGAAGGCGCGCTGCCACGGCAGTGTTGCGCCGACCGCGAGCGGTGCAACGGTCACGCCGTTCATGAAGGGGCGCTCCCCGGGGCGGTTGAGCGAGTTGCAGCCGGCGAGCACGTGCTGACGGGCGAGTTCGAGGGCGAGCCCGTGTGGATACAGGGCGTCAATCTCGGCGAGGTGGCGCACGGCCGACATCGCGCTGCTGCGCGCGAACAGATCGTCGGCATGCTCGGGTCGCACCGCGAGGCAGGTATTGATCAAGCGCTCGAACAGGTCTGACCAGTCTTTGGCGCTGCGGATCTGCCCGGGCCGGCCGAGGGCCGTGACTGCGGCGTGCATCACCTCGAGGCCGACCGAGAACGCGTCGAGCGTGGCCGCATCGCTGCTCGCAAAGTCGTGGTAGGGGGCGCACGCTGCGAAGACCGGTGGTGGGTCATCGGTGGGCGCGCAGGTTCGGGGTTGCATGATCCGGCCGAGGCGCAGGCGTCGCAACGCGAGCTGCCACGTGTGCACCGGCGTCAGCGTCTCGGTCTGGCAGGGGCTGGCGGCATCGATACATACATTGCATGGCTGTCGCCCGGGCAGATCGCAGGCGTGGCACTTTTCGTCGGGCGTGAACCCGGCGAAGATACCCAGCTCGTCGGCCCAGTCGATCCAGGCCGTGACCATGCCCGGCTCTGCGCGCCGCGTTCGTTGCCAACACGGATTCATCAGCACCCGGAACACGGCCTCGCGGGTGAATCCCTGGTCGAGCAGGTCGAGCAGCGCGGTCAGGCCCTCGACGAAAGCCCCCGGAGTCGTATCGCCGTGGCCCGAGGCCGCGCAGGGCACACCGGCTCGTTCGAGCGCCTCGACAACCAGCGGCACATAGGTCTCGGCCGAGGTCGTCAGCACGGCGACCTCGTTCAACAGTACATTCTTGTCAGATAGCATGCCGGCCAGCAACTGTGCGACCGTTTCGGCCTCGCGCTGCGGGCCCGGGCAGTTCCAGATCTGCACCGTCAGGTCCTGGGGCAGTCGTTGCGGCAGGGCCGCGGCCGGGTTGCACACGACGCATTGGGCGGCGGCCAGCACCGACGCAGGCGGCTCGGTCGTGTTGCTGGCCTGGTTGCCGCCCACGGCGTCGGACTCGATCTCGTTGGGGTGCTGTCGTCGAATGGCAGCGAGACTCAAACTGCACATGGTCCGCGGGACATGCCAGCGTCGCAGGTCGGGCGGTCCGTCTGGTGCGTTCCCCAGGGCCGTTCCGTTGCCCTCGGCGCACCCGGCATCGAGCAGGAACACCTGGACTGGCCTGCGGGCGGCGAGCCGCCGGAGCACGTCGAGTGCAAGCGGAGGCAGGTAGTCGAATCCGAACACGGTGAGCGGAACCCCGTTCGCGGCCGTCGATGTCGGCGCGTCGAGTTCCTGCCTCTGCACCCACTCCCGCAGCAACAGGTGTTCGGGCCAGACCTCATCGCGTCGTGGGTCGCGACGACCGGGTGGCGAAAAGAGCCGGTCGAACAGGTGCTTCTGCCATGCATGGTTGCGGACATTGTCACGCGTGGGGTCAGCCGGGGGCGGGAATGCCAGTGGCACACCGGCACCCGGGATCGCGCCGTACCACTCGTATTCGAGAAACAGTCCGGCCAGCGTATCGGCCAGATGCCAGGCGCGCCGCCACCAATCGACCGGGGTGTCGGCACCACGCGTTGCAGGGGGCTGCGACTGCCCGTGGATATGCTCCCACACCGGGGCGAGCGGCGCGATGTCGGCCGGAGCCGGGGTGAGCAGGATCGACAACACGAGGTCGCGCAACTGCGCCCTGCCCAGCGGTCGGCCACTGTCGTCGCCTGTTGTCGGCGCCCACGCCCGCCAGAGACCGTCCGCCAACGAGCAATACGATGTCAGTATAGCGCCTGCGAACTCGGTCACCAGATCGAGGTGCAGCCACGACTGCGTCAGAAAATTCGGCACGATGAACGGCCACTCCATCAGCGGGTCGTGCGTGCCCCGATTGGCGAGATCGCGGCACTTCTCGTGCAGCACGCGGGCAAGTTGCGGAAGCGTCGTGGCCGAACAGACCTGCATGGTCATACGCGTGATCCCTTCACCGGGCGTGGGTCTCTACTGCTTGTGGCATCATAGCACCGGCTGGGACGCATGCACAGAGGGGGGCGTCGGTCGAGTCCGACCTCGGTGCCCCGTTTGTCAGATCAGGTTCGTTTGCGGTGGTTGGGTGGCGGGTGATCGCAGTCGCTACCGTCGGGCGGCCGACCCGGAGTAGGAAGGTGCGCGATGTGATTTGCCTGGCAGGTTCACCGCTGCGCCAGAATGGCGTCGACTTCCGCAGGCGGCAGCGCCGCGACTTCAGCGATCTGCTCGCGGCTCATTCCACGCGCAGCCAGATTGCGGATCATCGTGGCACACTGTGCTTCGCCCTTGGCGAGTCCCTTGGCAATTCCTTCAGCAATGCCCTCGCGCCGTGCCATGACCAGTTGGGTGGCGATGTCGCGATCGCGGCGTTCCTCGGCCTCGAGGAGATTGCGCAGCTCGCGGTCGGCGTTGGCCTGCTTCAACTGTTCGATCGCCATGGTCATTTCCTCCTGGGTTTCGGGCGAGTCGGGCAGTCGCTTGCTTCCATCGAGATACGCTGGCCCGAATCCGAGCACATCAAGCCAGCGCTCGAACCGGGAACGGGGCTCGCCCGGTCGACGCTCCCGAAACTTCGACAACTCGATGGTGCGAACCTCGAACAGATGACTAAAATCGAAGTCGGCAGCGACGTTCCGAAACCTGAAGACATTATACATGGAGTCGACGGCCGGCCACAAATCGAAGTCGACGATCGTCAATCCGGTCGTGGTTTGCAGGGCAGTGTAGTCTTCGCCCTTGTCGAGTTGCTCGGCAAACAGGCGCGAAAGATAGTAAAGAATCCGGCCGGCGAACCCGTGGCGGCGCGCCACCTGAGCCTCGATGAAATAGTACCGGCCCAGTTTGTCCCGCACCTTCACATCGAGCACGCCGGCCTTCGAACGCTGCAGTTCGCCCAGACAATACGGGTTCAGAATCGTCACTTCGTCGATGAGACGGTCTCCGTCGAACTGCATCAGCGAGTTGAGCAACGCGGTCAGGATGCGCGTGTTTTGCGGTTTTCCGAATGCGAACTTGAAGACGAAGTCGTGAAGGAAACCGTAGACTTTTTCGTGACCCGTAACGGCAGCATCGTTCATGAGGCCTCCCCGGCGATGTAGGCTGTGCGCCACGTGCGCTCACCCTTAACATCCCGGCGGAAACGGCTCGGGGAAAAAAGTTGTGCAGATCATCTGCGATCGGCGTCTGGTGCCTATGAGGTGCTCGGTTGCGCGATCGCCGAAGTGATGGCCGGG
>CAZADH010000352.1:1567-1903 GCA_964483805.1 uncultured bacterium | reverse complement strand
GCCGGGTTGCAAAGCGCGGCGTTCTTATTTAAACTTCATGGGCGAACTTTAAATAACGATGTGGGTTATTCAAGAAAGTTTAATAGGGGTGGTTTGGTCCGAGCATGAGACGGCGTAGCATGGGGCGATACGAGGTTACGGCCGTGGCTGGTGAGCGCGTCAAAGCGTTCGTGCCGGCTCTTTTGCCGCCGCATCCTGAGGTCGATGTCGGGAGGCTGATGCCCCGTCTGGAGGCGGCGCTGCTGTCGCTGGGGCGCCTCGATGGCCTCGCATCGCTGCTGCCCGACACGCGTCTGTTCATCTACACGTACGTACGCAAAGAGGCCGTGCTTTCGT
>CAZADH010000352.1:0-1557 GCA_964483805.1 uncultured bacterium | reverse complement strand
AGATCGAGGGCACGCAGTCATCGCTGTCTGATCTGCTGCGCTTCGAAATCGACGAGGCGCCGGGTGTGCCGATTGACGATGTCGTCGAAGTTTCAAACTATGTGGCTGCGCTCGAATACGGGCTGCGCCGGCTCGAAGGCGGATTCCCGCTGTCGGGCCGACTCATCCGGGAGATTCACGGGGTTCTCCTGGCGCGTGGCCGCGGCAGTGCCCAGCAACCCGGAGAGTTTCGGCGGTCACAAAACTGGATCGGCGGAAGTCGGCCCGGCGATGCAGCGTTTGTGCCGCCGCCACACACCTTCGTTGCGGAGTGCATGACGAACCTGGAGCAGTTCATCCACGATGAGAGTCTGCGCCTGCCCGCGCTGCTTCGCGCCGGGGTGGCCCATCTCCAGTTCGAAACAATTCACCCGTTTCTCGATGGCAACGGGCGGGTCGGGAGATTGCTGATCGGCCTGATTCTGTGGCAGGCGCGCGCATTGCAGCAGCCGCTCCTGTATCTCAGTCTTTTCTTCAAGAAGAATCGACGTAAATACTACGAGTTGCTCGATTCAGTTCGCCGTGACGGCGACTGGGAGTCCTGGCTGGAGTTCTTTCTCGACGGCGTGCGTGAAACCGCCGATGGTGCCATCGACACCGCGCGGCGTCTCGGCGATCTCTTTCGCGAACACACTGTTCGCGTTTCCCAAGGGGGGCGCCGCGCAGGATCCGCGCTGCGGATTTTTGCCGTTCTCAAAGAACGGCCGATTGTCACACTTGCCGAGGTCCAGAAGCAAACCGGTCTGACTTTTCCG
Organism: uncultured bacterium; assembly: GCA_964483805.1. Taxonomy (GTDB): domain Bacteria; phylum Muiribacteriota; class Ozemobacteria; order Ozemobacterales; family Ozemobacteraceae; genus CAZADH01. Next base: position 763 of record CAZADH010000352.1, on the reverse strand, counting down.
ACTGTCGGCGCGGCGATGCACCATCTGATCGATCTCGGCGTCGTGCGTGAATTGACGGGCCGCCGCCGCGATCGCGCGTTCGCCTACGACAGCTATCTCGAGATTCTCAACGCGGGCACGGAGTAGCACGCACACGACGGGTGTGTGGGGGCAGCGCTGGGCCGCCGGGGCACCCAGCCCAGGCCATCCCGGCACACGCGGAGTCCGCTCGCCGCTGGCCTCGACAACGTGAAGCGTGGTGCCGCTCGATGATCCCGTCGAGCCAACGCAGCGTTTTCTCGCGCCGCGCCTGGGCGGCGATGGCCGAGGAGTCGTCGACAGGGTGGGGTGCCACAGGTGGCTTGGCGACGTTGCTCATGGCGTTCTCCTTTCGCGAAGCTTGTTCGCTTAAGGAGGAACGGGACCGAAGCCCACCCATGAAACCACGATTTCGCGCGTCATGCGCCCCACAACAACTCTGACGAAGAGCTGGTAGCGCTGCGCGTTATCACACGACTCGTCTCACGCGCTGTTCCGCGAACGCAGTTGGTTCGCGGAACCACCTGGCGCGGGGGGACGGGGCGGCCGGCGAGGCGGCCGGGACCCCCGGTGGGGAGGTCCAAGGAGGGGCCACGCCCCTCCTCGAAACAAATCACCTCTCGCCCGCCTGCCCAATCTCGATCTATCGCCGCCCGCACACGGGCGAAGCGCGCATGTGAATGAGATCTACCCCGGCATCCGAAACGCCGCCGCGCACTGGTTGTACCCAACCCCCGAACCCACA
>CAZADH010000351.1:0-5707 GCA_964483805.1 uncultured bacterium | reverse complement strand
GCAGCAGTCCGCTCGGCAACACCTCGTCGACGCCGGGCATCCGGCCGGGCAGCAAGCGAACCCCCGCTGGCACACGCGACCCCGGCGGCCGCACCATGCCGGCGGCCGGCAACGGTGGCGGGTCGCCCCGTGGTCCATCGTTCGCAGCGTTGGGCGGGGCCGGCGGGGGAACGACCGGCGGCAACAGTGGCAGCGGTGCCGGGGCAGCCGACGCCGGCGCCGAGGCGGCCACCGTCGGACTGGGCAACGAGAAATCACTGGCGGCCGGTGCGCTGGCCGTCGATGTGCCGGATGCCGGAGCGGCATGGCCCACCGACACCCCGATGAGCGCCGGCACGACAGCGAGGGCCAGCCGCATCCACCAACGGTTTGGGATTTTCATGACCCGACCTCCACCGCCGGTACCGGGCTAACCCGGCGGCGACCTGACGTATTGACACGAGCAATACACACACGGGACCGCCCGCCACCCGCAAGGCTGGCAACGCCGCCACCGCACCCCCGTGCCTTGCTGATTCTCGCATCGACACCGGCCACGGTCAAGCCCGGAGCGACGGAAGCCAATGCTGGTCGTCGCCAAGTTTGACGATGGTACCCGGATGTGATAGAAAACTTGGTTGTCAAAAAATCGCTGCGTTCGCCGAGAGGGTCACCGCAGATTCTACAATATCATTACGTTGCAGGAAGGAATTACGAACAACCATGGGCGACACCGAAACGACCTTGACCATCACGTTGAAAGACGGCACACAACACCGCCTCGAGAAGGGGCGGTCGCTGCTCGATATCGCCAAGACCATTCCGGTCGAGAAGCACCTGCCGATCCTGTGCGCCAAAGTCGACAACGACGTGAAGGGGCTCGACTTCTGCCCCGAAATGGATTGCCGCGTCGAGTTCCTCGATTACCGCTCACCGCAGGGCATGGAGTGCTATCGCCGTTCGACCGGTTTCATCCTGGCCCGCGCCGCCCTCGAACTGTATCGCAACGCTCGTCTGGTCATCGGCCAGTCGGTGGGCAATGCGTTCTATTACGATTTCTACACCGACGTGCCCGTCTCCGAGAAGATCCTGCAGTATCTGACCGAAAAGATGCGCGAGATCATCGGCAAGAATGAGGTCTTCGAAAAGAAACTGCTCACGCGCGCCGAGGCGATTCAGTTGTTCAAGCGCGAGGGTTACCCCGAAAAGGCGCGCCTGCTGCAGAACCTCAACACCGACAATGTCGGGGTCGTGTCCTGCTGGAAATACTTCGACATCGACCACGGTCCGATGGTGCCCTGCACCGGGTACATCGACGTGTTCGAGCTGAAGCGCTACGCGCAGGGCTTCGTGATGATGTTCCCCCAGCAGGCGAATCCCCGCCTCATCAGCGAGATTCGCAACCAGGCGCGGTTGTTCCAGGTCTATCGTGAGAGCAAAGATTGGGGCAAGATCCTCGAGGTCAACAACATCGGCCGCCTCAACCATATCATCGGCAACGGCGAGATTTCCGAGTTCATCAAGACTGCCGAAGCGCTGCACGAGAAGAAGATCGCCCAGATCGCCGACGAGATTTCGCGGCGCAAGGATTGCCGAATCGTGCTCATCGCCGGGCCGAGCAGTTCGGGCAAGACGACGTTTTCGAAGCGCCTGCTCATCCACCTGCGGGTCAACGGGTTTCGGCCGATCACACTGTCGCTCGACAACTACTTCGTCAACCGTGACAAGAACCCCAAAGACGAAGAAGGTCACTACGACTTCGAGTCGATCCACGCGCTCGATCTCGACCTGTTCAACCAGCACCTGGCCGAGTTGATGCAGGGTCGCGAGATCCACGTGCCCAAGTTCGACTTCCCGACCGGCACGCGCAAGAAAGAGTTCGAACCCCTGCGCATCAACGACGACCAGATCGTCATCATCGAGGGCATCCACGGTCTCAACGACGAGTTGACCCACTCGGTGCCGGCGAAGAACAAGTTCAAGATCTACATCTCGGCGTTGACCATGCTTTGTATTGACGATTACAACCGCGTGTCGACCACCGACACCCGCTTCATCCGCCGCATCACCCGCGACAAGAAGTTCCGGGGCTACCCGGCCGCCGAGACGATCTCGCGGTGGCCGTCGGTTCGCCGCGGCGAAGAGCGCAACATCTTCCCGTTCCAGGAAAGCGCCGATATGATGTTCAACTCGGCGGTGCCGTACGAGCTGGCGGTGCTCAAGGGGTGGGCCGAGCCGACCCTGCAGGAGATCCAACCCGACGACCCGGCGTACGGCGATGCGCGCAAACTTCTGAAGCTGCTGGCGTTGTTCAAGTTGCTCGATCCGCGCGAAGTCCCGCCGACCTCGATTCTGCGCGAGTTCATCGGCGGCAGTTCGTTCCATTACTGATACTTGAACAGGCCCCCTCCCGTACCCTCCTCCACGGCGCCCCGCCGGGGGGAGGGTTTCTCTTTGCCCGCATGCCAACCGCATCGCCACCCGGAAGGTTCTGCTTTGCCCGTACGCCAACAGTATCGCCGCGAAGAAGATGTGGTTTGTTTCTCACCTCGACGCACCAAGCGTCCGTTCGCATGCATTGTATTTACATTATGCATATCATTGGTCGCGAGCCTGCTCGAGGCCGACACGATCCTGGGGGTGACTGGCGACCGGGTGGTCGGCAGCGGCACATTGCTCCTGCAGATCATCGACGCGGTCAACCTGACCAACAATGCGGCGCTCGTCCGCGTGCCGCATCCGCGCGGCGGCGGCCATGCCTACGTGGCGGTGCGCGATGCCGACGACCGCGAGATCGTCACCGGCATCAATGTTAAAGGGTTGGCGCTGGCGACGGTTCCGATTACCTCTTGGGCCGACGTCCGCGCCCCGGGCGGGCCGACCCCGATCGGCGAGATGTTGCGCCGCTACGGCTCGCTTGCGGCGATGATCGAGGATTTTCGCGCCGGGGCGATCCGCGGACCAACCGCGGTCATCGCCGCCGACGTCGAGCGCCTGGTGCTGTTCGAATTGCTCGCCGACGGACACGGAGCCATGCGTGAATACCGTAATAACACCGTGGTGCACACCGGGTTCTTCGTGTTGCCCGGCATGGCCCGCCAGTATGCAGGGCCGGTGCCGCCGGGGGCGATCGGTCGCACCAATGAGGGCAGCGCCCGTCTGCATGACTGGCCACAAATGACCAAGGAACACCTGCTGGCCGTGGCCGCGGGCCACCGCGTCGATTGGGGTGCCGCACCGCTCTGCCGCCACCGCGAACAGAGCGCCGCCGCCGGCGCCGACTCGGTCGCCACGGTGCTCTACACCTTCACGCCCGGCGGCCTGCCGCGTTTCTGGATGGCGGTCGGCCATCCGTGCCGCCAGGAGTATCGCGAGATCGACTGGCAACGACCGTAGGCAGAGACAGGACGCCGGACCGGCATCCAGAATGGACCCGAGCCGATCGCCTTAACCTACGAAGTATTGCTTAGAGCGAGAACTCCATGCCCTCGCGGGCCGCGAGAATCTCGAGGGTCTTACCGGCATGTTCGGGCCGGGCCAGCAACTCGTCGGCAAACGCGCGCGCGCGCGCCAGCAGGGCCTCGATGCCCGCATCGTCGCGCAACGGCTCGTGGTGGCCGAGCAGCAGCGTTTTGACATTGGCAGCCAGCGCGCTGCGCACACCCCACTCGTAGGTGGAGTGGCCCCAATCGAACTTTGGCATCGCTCCGGTCAGGCTCCCCTTGGTGCCGACGTACTCTTCGGGCAGATAGTGGGCGTCGTAATAGAGAATGTCGGCGTCACGCGCGATCGAAAGCAGGCGCGGATCGGGAACGTCTTTGTGTTCGGTATCGGTGGCCATGACAAACTTGCGACCGCCGACCGAAATCGCGTAGGCAAAGACCGCGTCGGGATGCGTCAGTTCCTGGAAATGCACCTCGGCTTTGCCCAACGCAATCGGGTGCGAATCGAGGCGCGGCAACTCGCTGATGCGCATGTCGCACGGCAGATCTTGGAAGGCAACCGGGAAATTCGGATAGAGCTGCTGCCCGATCAACGTCTCTTCGAGCGAGCGAATCGGGTTCTTTTTGCCGTAAAGAAAAATGTTGGCGCGCCGCTTGCCTGGCATATAGGCGGGCATGAAGAACGGGAAGCCCTGGATGTGGTCCCAGTGGAAGTGGGTGAGGAACATGTGGATTTCGCGCGCCGTTGCCTGATGGCCGGCCAATTCGTTGAGGTGATGGTCGGTCGCCAGGCGTTGCATGAGGCGTTGGCCGAGTTTGCGCCCACCGCTACCGCAGTCGAGAATGATCAGCGGCGAGTCTTTGGCCATCACTTCGACACAGGTGGTTTCGCCGCCGAAGGTGCCGCCCAGCGACACGGGTAGCGTGCCGACCCACTTCTCGAGATCGGTTCGCGACGGCGCATTGGCCCCGGTGAACAACCCATCCTGCCCTGCCTTTTCGAGTACAGCAAGCAACTTGCCGCGCACCTCGTCGGCCGACAGCGGCGTCGGGATACTGCCGCGCACTCCCCAGAAGCGGATCTTCATCTGTGCTGATTTCAGGACCATACGAACCTCCAGGACCAGGCACTCGTCTCATCTGTATGGGTTTACAGCCTGGTCCGACCCTTCGTCACTACCCACCGGGGTACCCCCCCCACGCAGATGGTAACATACCCGATTCAGGATCACGCAGAAAAAATGTTACACCGCGGTTTCGTCACGACCGTTCGCGGACAAGCGCCGATTGACCCACCGAAACCGCGATGGTAGGATGGCGCCAGATCCAGCAACGAGGAGGCTCCCATGTTCGGCATTGGCGATTTTTTCAGCTCGCGCGCAGGTTGTCCGCACCCCGAACTGTTCGAAGCGAAGCTCGATGGTTTCGACGATCTCGTCTACGTCTGGGACATCCTCAAGCGGATCCAAGCCGGGTTCATCGGCAAGTTCATCCACCCGAAAATTGCCGGCATCGTCGAGGACGGCGCCATCCTCAAGGGCGAAGACATCTACATCGGCAAGAACACCGTGGTCGAAGCGGGCGCGCTCATTCAAGGGCCGACCGTGATCGGCGACCATGTCACCATTCGGCACGGCGCCTATATTCGCGGCAACGTCATCATTGGCGATCACGCCGTGGTCGGTCACGCATCGGAGGTCATCCGGTCGGTGTTGTTGCCCCACGCCAAAGCGCCCCATTTCAACTACGTCGGCGACTCACTCCTGGGCAGCCACGTGAATTTGGGCGCCGGCACCAAACTGTCGAACCTCAAGAATGACGGTTCGTCGGTCACGGTCAAGGTCGGCGGTACGCAATACAAAACAGGCTTGCGCAAGTTCGGCGCCATCCTTGGCGACAAGTGCCAGCTCGGGTGCAACAGTGTCACCAACCCCGGCTCGATTCTGGGCCCGGGCAGTCTCGTTTATCCGAACGCGACCGTGGCCGGTTATGTGCGCCCTGGGGTCATCGTGAAACTGCGCCAGATGCTGGAGACCGTCGACATCGATCGCACGCGGGGGTCCTGAGCGCAGGGGTCCGGCCGTTGCCTGCATCGCCGTCGTGCCGTCGTCCTGAGTCTCGTTCGCGCTCATGACCGGGCCCACGCCATCGGGGCCCCGGCCGCACCGGTTCTGGTCTTTCGGCCGGTTCGTCACGGTTGCGTTGCCCTTCGTACTGTCGGTGGTGCTCGTTGGCGTGTTGCGCTTCGATATCCAGCAACACCATCAACGGGAGCGGGAGCGGCA
>CAZADH010000350.1:0-5710 GCA_964483805.1 uncultured bacterium | reverse complement strand
GACATCAACCTGCCGTTCGCGAAGCTCGGTTTCTCACCCGAGATCGTGACCGTGCGCAAAGACGGTGATGATGCCTGGTTGATCCGCACGACGACGACGGCCTGTTGGTTTCGCAAAACCAGCGACGGTTGGGTGCTCGAACGGTATCTCGACAAGCCCATCGAGTAACACGCGACCGCGAGTCGAGGTGCCCCCGCTTTCCCCAGGACGCCGGTTTCGTGCAGGGCAACAAGCCCGACCGGAAACACCACAAAGAAAAGGCCCGGGTTCGCAAGCGAACCCGGGCCTGTGTATTGACGCAGTATTGCGTCGCTGGGGGCTCGTGGGTCAGCGTTCGACCGCGTCGCGAATATGGCGGCCAAGGCGCTGGAACCAGGTCTTCTTCTTGGCCCCGCCGCGTTGTTTCTGATGCTGATCGAACGGGGTATCGACATCGCGATCGACGAACAGGCCGGTCGTGTTGTAGCGCGTGACCACCCCGGTATTCAAGTCGACATCGAGTTCGGGCGCCGTTCGGGCCGCCATCAACCCACTGATAACCGCCATCTTGGTGTGCAACGAATCGGCCATGTCGGCATCGGTGTCGGTGGTGATCAGGTCGAGCATTTCGTCGGTCTTGCCCGAATACTTGATGGCGTCGCGCAAGACGCGGCGGCGGTAGTAGGCCTCGCTCTTGCACGAGTCCATGACCAGAATCTGGTAGCGGGTTTTGGCAAAAACGTCGTCTTTGAAATCGCGGCCACCCGAGAACGGGATGACGAAACGCAGCATGAAGTTGTCGCCGAACTCGAGGTAGAACGGCACCATCGGCCCAATCTTGATGTTGCCCGGGCTCTTCAGTTCATCGTGGGCGGTGAAGTCGGGGCCGCGGCCGAGCCGGGAGTGCCCGTCATACATGACGACGTCGGCGTGCTCCAGGCCGCCCATGAACAGGTTGCGGGCCTTCATCGACTGCTTGACCTGCGCATCGGGGCCGAGCTTTTCGGGAACCGCCGAGTGGGCGATCCAGACCCGGCAGGTCATCGGCTTGCCGTTATAGATGAACGCCCGGGTCAGCAGCCACTCGTCTTTGGCGTCGACGCTGAACCCCTTCTTCTTCAGGGTTGCGCGCAGTTCTTTGGCCTGCATGAAATCGGTCGGCTCGTTGCTCGGCTCATGGTCGAGGTAGCCGTAGGTGATGACGATGTCGAGCAGCCCGTCGGCGAAGAGCTTGTCGTAGGCATCGGCAGCAAGAATGCGACTCGGCAGCGGGATGTCGGGGGCCGAACCGTCTTCTTCGGGAATCGAGCGCCAGGCCTGGTATTTCGGGTCACCGGCCATCTTGCGGGCCACGTCGCGCACCTTGGCCAGGTGCAACCGGGTTTCGGCCTCGGTGCACGGGATCTGTACACTGTATGGCTTCGTCCGCTCGGGGAACTGCACCCAGACCCGGTAATCGCCCCCCTCGAGGTTGACGATGAGCTGCAGGTCTTCTGACACGTTCTGATACGTGATCCGGTGGTTCTGGGGATCGAGAACGAGAGCATCGTTGCTCAGCAGCCCCAGGGCATGGGATCGCGCCTCGGGCCGCCCGATCGTCGTCGCATCGGTGAGCAACCGGCAGGCCTTGGCCGCCGTCTTTCCATCGCACTCGAACTGCAGCAGATATCGGGCAGCGACCAGCGCCTGCTCGGGCGCAATCTGGGCAAACACCGGCCCGGCAACAGACAATGACAGAAGAGTGATGAGGAGAACGAGTCGGGACGAACGCATACTGCCTCCGCTAGGTTCGGGCCGGTGCGTCGGGTTTGCCACGAGTGGCCTGTCCGACCGACCCGAGAGTGTGAATCTCACTATCAAGGGTATCACACTCGAACGCCTGCGGAGGAGATGCGGATTCGGGGACGTACGACTTAACTCAGTTGAGTCGTACGTCCCCGAAACTCTGGAATCCGCGGCTGGTCGGCGATGGCGTGCAATGCCTGCGCCAGTTCGGCGTCGCTCGGCCGGTGATCGACGAGGCGGCCCGTCATGTATGCCTCGTACCCCGACAGGTCGAGCAGGCCGTGCCCGCTGAAGTTGAACAGGATCACCTTCTCGCGGCCCTCTTCGGTCGCTCGCCGCGCCTCGTCGATGACCGCCGCAATCGCGTGGCTCGTCTCGGGCGCCGGAATCACGCCTTCGGTGCGGGCCCACAGAATTGCGCTCTCGAAGCACTGCAACTGTCCGTATGCACGCGGTGTTGCCAGTTTATTGACAACCGCATGGCTGACCAGAGGCGCCATGCCGTGATACCGCAGGCCGCCGGCGTGGATCGGGTCCGAGACGAAGTTGTGGCCGAGGCTGTGCATCGGCAGAAGCGGGGTGAGGCGTGCGGTGTCGCCGTAGTCGTAGGTGAGCGGCGTGCGGGTGAGAGTGGGGCATGACGTCGGTTCGACCGGCACGATCTCGATGGCCGCGCCGTTGATCTTGTCGGCCATGAACGGGAAGGCGAGGCCGGCAAAGTTGCTGCCACCACCCACGCAGCCGATGATCGTGTCGATGCGGCGCTCGTCGATCTTGGCCAGTTGCTTCTTCGCTTCGAGGCCGATGATCGTCTGGTGCAAGAGCACGTGGTTGAGCACGCTGCCCAGTGCATACTTTGTCTTGCCGGTCTTGTCGGCGACCGTGGCCTCGACCGCTTCGCTGATGGCAATGCCGAGACTGCCGGGTGTGTTCGGGTTGGCCGCCAGCGCGGCGCGCCCGGCCTGCGTGGTGGTGCTCGGGCTGGCGATGCACTCGCCGCCCCACACCTGCATCATCAGCCGGCGGCACGGCTTCTGGTCGTAGCTGTTGCGGACCATAAATACTTTGCAGGTCAATCCCATCTGGGCGCAGGCGAACGACATCGAACTACCCCACTGGCCGGCACCGGTCTCGGTGACGATGCGCTCGATGCCCGCCTGCTTGTTGTAATACGCCTGGGCGACGGCCGTATTGGCCTTGTGGCTGCCGGCGGGCGACACCGACTCGTCTTTGTAAGAGATGCGGGCCGGGGTGCCTAGCGCGCGCTCGAGGGCCTCGGCGCGCCGCAACGGCGTGGCGCGCCACCGGGCGAGAATCTCGAGAACCGGCTCGGGGATGTCGATCCAGCGCTGTTGACTGACTTCCTGCTCGATCAGGTTCATCGGGAAGATCGCGGCCAGCGCCTCGGGTCCGATCGGGTTGCCGTCGGGGCCGAGCGGCGGCAACAGCGGCGTGGGCAGGTCGGCGGCCAGGTTGTACCAGGCGCGGGGCAGTTCGTGCGGTTCGAGTTGAACGCGGATGGTCATGGTTGTCGGTGTCCTTTGTGGCGGGCGGATGAGGGCAGGGCCGGGCTTGCGTCGCGCCCCGCGAGCAATACGTTGTCGGGATCGATCTGCGCGATGTAGCGACGGATCAGGCTGTCGGCACGCTTCACCTCGCGCGCGCCACGCGTGATGTTGCACAGGCTGACGTGGAGACGCGCGGCGATCTCGCGTTGGGGCAGACCGGCCAACAGGTACCGACAGATCAGCCAGCGACGTGTGATGGCGTGCATCTCGGTCGGGGTCAGCAGTTCGCGCAGGAAGCGTGCGGCCGTGTCGGGGTCGCCGAGATCGGCGATGACGCGGGCCAGTTCGTCCATGGGATCGGGGCCGCGAGAGCGCGGGGTCATAGGTGCTCCTGTCTGCATCGAGGGTCGGCTGTGTCGGTGTTTCTATTGGTAGTAACGCGCGTTACTGCGTATAGAAACATATCGGCATGCGTGTGTCAAGTGTTGAGTGAAAGTTAAAATGAAACCTCCCCCGGCGGCTGCCGTGGGGGAGGTTGGGAGGGGGTCCCGGTCGGTGTTGCTTAGAACACGCCCGAGAAATAGAGGTCGCGCACTTGCTTGTCTTTCAAATCGGGGCCGGCGAAGCGGCTGCGGCGGATCGCGGTGTCGGGCACGGTGGTGCGCGCTTCGGCGATCGCTTGATCCACGGTCTTGCCGGCTTTGACCAACGCGGCGGCAGCCACGGCACGCTTGACGTTGACCACGCCGCCCGAGCGGACCTTGTCGGCGAGCCACTCTTTTTTATCGACGGTGCCCATGAGAATCGTCTTGAGTTCGACCGGTGTCAATTTGTCATACTCTTGCAATACAAGGGTGCCGAACTTCGCGGCCATCGGGCAGGCCATCGAGGTGCCCGACATGAAGCCCATCTTGCCGTTCGGATACGTCGCGAAGATGTTGACGCCCGGGACGGCGACATCGACCTTGGTCGTGCCGTGGCACGAGAACTCGGCCAGCTTCTTGTCGTCGAGGGTCGCGGCGATGACGATTTTGTTGGGGATATCGACATCGTTGGGTGAGCTGACGATCGGGTCGAGATCTTCGCTCGAGTTGCCGGCGGCGATGAAGAACAGCGTGTCGGTGCACTGGCCGAACAGGAACTTGTCGCGTTCGAGCAACGCCTTGCTGACGAACAGGTTGGTGACTTCTTGAACCTCGGCGTCGGTCGGGTTGGTCCAGCCCCACTCGGTGACCATGGCGCGCTTGATGTTCTCACACAGGCTCTTGTTCTCGGTGCCGAACGAGCAGTTGATGACGCGGGCTTTGAAGGTGCCGAGGTAATCGGCTTCGGCCTTGCACTTTGCTTTGTAGTTCTCGGCGAGCTGCGAGAACATCTGGCTCAGTTCTTCGATCGACAGCTTCGGCATCGGGGGCGGCGGCGCATCGTCAGGGTTCGGCAACATGACGCGGGTCGCGTTGCGAGCGCGCTGCAGCGCGTTGGCGTGCAGGCGTTGCGCCTTGATGAACACGACCGCATCGCGCACGATGTTTTTCGGCGCCTGGCCGGTCGGAATGTGGCGGACTGCATTCAGCTTTACGTTGGGATTATCGGTGCTGAGGATGCCGCCGCAATGGGTGCCGTGTGCCCAGCCACCGGTGAAGCCGACCCACGCCCAGACCTTCTTGTCGTTGTAGGCGGTGACCAGCATCTTGAACTCTTCGGGTTTCAACGCTTCTTTGCCATACGCCTGCAGGATGCCCAGAAGGCGCATACACTCGACGATCTTGTCGTAATCGGGCGGCGTGCTGGTCAGATCGACCAGTGTATTGCTGTTCTCAACGAAGTTCCAACCATAGAGATCGTCGACGTAGCCGTTCTTGTCGTCATCGACCTTGGCCTGACCTGCGGCCTCGGCCGGATTCTTGCAACCGAGCGGTTCCAGTTTGGGATGGGTGAAATCGGTGCCGGAATCGAGGACCAGCGCCTTCACCGGTTCGCCTGCAAACGCCGCGGGAACCGACCCACCGAGAGCTGCTGCCAACGTCAAAGCCAACAACGCCTTCTTCATCGCACCCTCCTGATTCGGTATCAATGTCGTACCATGAATTCTACGTGATTTGACGGGTAAGCGTCTACTGCCCCGCGAAAGACGCTTGCAACATTGATTTGATGCGGGTTACAGTCGCGGCGGTGTGAATAGCCGCGCCCCGTGCTCGACGGGGCACTTCGAAGCCCTATATAATGGTGCCACCGCGTTGGCGTTGTCTCGAGCCAACAATTTTTGCGAGGAGGAAGGGAATCATTATGAATAAGCGGTCCGTTTTGCTGGCGCTGTTGTGCGTTCCGGCATTGGCTTATGGGGTCTGGCATCTGTGGCTGGATCAACCGGCGAGTGTTCCGGCTCCGACCGCCGAGGTTGCCGTCGCCAGTCCGGTTGTGGCAACTCCGGTGGCAAA
>CAZADH010000349.1:0-5793 GCA_964483805.1 uncultured bacterium | reverse complement strand
CCTAAGGGCTGCAGGGGCGAAAGGCGCGCAGCGTCAAGTCGGTGCTCGACCTGTTTCTTTCGGCCAAAGGCGGCGTCTCGTCCGACGACCGGGTCGACCGCATCTGGTTCGGCAGCGCGCGACTGATGGCATTCAACGACCTGATCTTCGTGCCGGGCCATACAAGGTATTCCTTCGTCATCATGTGGGACCAGGACCACTCCTACGAGCACTTCCTCCGGGTCGAGACCGCGCGCCGTCAGATCGAGAATCCGGATGTGAACCTGTCGGTATGGCGCAGCGAACACGACGGGCTGGCGCCGGTGGCCCCCAGCCGCCATCAACGGTTTGCCGCGCAGTTTGCGCGGGCGGGGCGTCAATACCGCGTATTGAGGCAGACGAGTGTCGCCGGCGATCCGGTCTTGGTGTTGGCACGGCCGAGCGCTGTGCCCGGATTCATCTGTGTGGCCGCCGCATCACTGGCGCCCGTCGAGACCGAGGTGCGGCGTGAGATGGCCCGGTTGTTCGGGTTGGCGGCCATCTGCCTGTTGTTGATGATCGGCGTTGGCCGGGTGCTGTCCGACTGGCTGGCGGTGCCGGTGGCGCGCATGAGCGAGGGGCTGCGGCGCATCGCCGAAGGCGACCTGACCGTGTCGGTGGTCGAACCCCGACTCGACGAACTGGGCACCGCGTCGTTGGCGCTTGCCGATATGACCGCGGCGCTGCGCGAACGGGGGCAGTTGACCCGCTTCGTGGCCCCACAGGTGCTCGAGGTCGTCGCCGGCGGCGACATGACCCGGGCCATGAGCGGCGCGCGTCGCGACGTCGTCGTGCTCGTCTGCGATGTGCGCGGCTTCACCACCCTGACCGAGCGGATGCCGCCGGCGCACCTGTTTGCCGCCCTCAACGAGTATCTCGCCGCGGGGACCGCAGCCGTGCAGCGGGCCCAGGGCGTGGTTGACCGCTTCATCGGCGATGCCATCGTAGCGGTGTTCCCGGTGGGTGATGCCGGGCCGCGGGCCGCGGTGCGCCGGGCCGTCGGTGCCGCCCTCGAGTTGATGACGGCGCATCACGCGCGGCAGGCCGCACGGGCCGCCAACGGTGAGCCGACCTTCCGCATCGGCGTTGGCATCGACGTCGGGGCGGCGACGGCCGGTGTCATTGGCGATCCGGCCGTCCGCCTCGATTACACCGTGCTTGGCGACGTGGTCAATCGGGCGATGGCGCTCGAGACCTCCTCGAAACAGGGAACCACCAGTCGCATCGTGGTCGCGACGGCGGTGCGCGATGCGCTCGGGGTCGAGTTTCGCTGTCGCGCTCTGGCCCGAAACGCCGGGCTGGGTGGGGCAGGCGACACCCTCGCCCAGGCCTGGGAACTCACGGAATGGCCGTTGTCGACGGCGGTCTCATGGCGCGATTGGTTCGTTATCGCTGAGGCGGCGGCGACCCCTGATGCGGTGCCGGTCGACCGGAGCGAGGGCGAAGTGGCCGTGGTGGTGGCTCCCCCTGGGCCGGCAGACTCAATGTCGTCTCCGGCGGTGCCGGTCCCGGCGACGGCCGGTGCGATGGCTGTCGAGCCGGTCAAGAAGGACATACAACGTATTGCAAGTGTGGTGCCGGTCGGGGCGCGATCGGGTGTCGATCGCTACACCCTGATGCCGTGGCGCCAGGTGGTGCTCGCGATCGTCTGGCTGCTCCCCCTCGGCGTCGTCTGGACGGCGATCGATAACCTGGGTGAGGCGCGGGCCCGGGTGCGTCTGCAACGGGCGGAGCAGCAGGCCGGCGACGATCTGACCTGGTTGCAGCGCAGTTCCGAGGCACAGCCGCAACTCAATATGCTGATTCGGCAACTGGTGGCCGACAGCATGAACGGGATCCGGACCGCGCCCGATCCGGCACGGGCCGCCCAGGTTGGGCTGGCCTATCGTCTGCGCCAACTCGAACAGTCGGTGCGCGGTTTTGCCTGGGCCGTCGGCCCGGTGCCGCCAATACCCGTCGCCACCGACCCGGCGTCGTTCTCGTGGGCATGTCTGGACGCCGGCGGGACTTTCGTGCCACCCGACTTCGCCGACATGGCGACGGGGCTGGCATTTGGCCTGCCCGAGACCCTGGCAGGGGTGTGGTCGCGAGGGTCGCGCATGGACAGTTATCCCGTCGGGTTCTCGTCGGCGCATCCGGTGCGGCGTTGGCACGAGACCCTTTTTCCGATCTCGATCGGCAATTTCTGCAAAGTCGGCGGCGCCGGCATGGGACGCTCCGTGCTGGTGCTGCCGCTGATGAAACCGGGTTGGCGGGAGGATGCCGCGGTGATGGCGCTGGCCTCGGCCGGGTGGGCCGCACCCCGTGCCGCGTTCCCCCGGGTCCTGGCCGAGCAGGCGTTGGGACTGGTGGTGGTCAGTGTCAGTCAGTTCGATCGCTGGCCGGCGTCGACAACATGGGCGCTTGCCGAGCACAATCTGCGGCGGCGGGGCGGCCGGGGGTGGGTCGAAACGGTGGCCGGGCGGCGCGCCCATACCCGCGGGTTGGCGAATCTGCTGCCTGGCCTGAGCTATGGCGCATCCGCCCGGGCCCGCATTGCCCTGGGTCGCGACGGCTTGCCGGCCCGCGTGGTCCTGACCGGCGAGATGGTGTCGGACCGCAACTTCCGCGCCGTCGTGGCCCGCCCCGTGCCGCGGCCCGACGTCGCCGAGAAGGCCCTGCGTGGACTGGCCGTGGTCGTGCCCATCGCCTGGATCGGTCTGGGACTCGCGCTGGTGGCGGCACTGCGGACGCTCGGCACCAGTCGGCCCGGCGGCGGCGCCCGCCACTGGTCGCTGCGCAACCAACTCGTGGCCGCTTTTCTGGTCACCCTGTTGCCCGGTTTTGTTTTCGGCGTGCAACTGCTCGAACGCGATCTGGCCACCTCAGAAACGCGCATTCTCACGGAAGAGCGTGACCTGTTGCTGGCACAACTGGCAAAGTTCGAAGATGGAGTTCGTATTTACGACGTATGGAATGTGCATCTGCTGTCGCGGTTGTTGCGCGACCCGCGCTTCCTCGAAGAATTGCATGCCGCCAAGGCACAAACGCGCCGCGTCGAAGCCGCGGCGATGGGCCTGCGTCTTGGCGCGGCCCCGCATTCTGGGCTCGTCACCCTGACCGACCGCAGCCGTCGGTTCGGTGTGCCGCCGCGCTCGATCCAACTTGCCGATCGCCTCGGTCAGGGCACGTGTTGCCCGTTCGCGCGGTCCGATGACGCGTTGATGGCCGAGGCCATGCAGCTTCGCTTCATCGGCGCGTTTTTGACCGTTCTCGCCGGTCTGGGCGAGACAACGGTGCCGGGCGAGACCCCGGCTGCGCAGGCGATGCTCGAGGGCGAGGTCGACAATTTCATGAGCATCAGTTCGCAGTTCATGTCGCCCGAGCTGGCGGCGCACTTCTTCAATGCAGACCGTCATGTCGGCCGCGCGGTTCTGGCCGAGGCCGGCGCGGCCGGTTCGTTCATGCAGATCCGCCTGGCGTCTCGGCGCGTGCCCATGCATCTTTCTCAGGTGCAGTGGCATCCGAACATTGCCTGGGCGCATCATCTGCTGGCGTGGCGTGCGGCCGCGCACGCGGGTGAGACTACGCCCCCAGGGCTGGCGGTGTGGATGGCGGAGCGGCTCAACCCCTATTGGGTCCTCGATTACCCGTATTTCGGCCTGGCTTTCCACCAAGAAGAGAACCTGCACGGATTGACGGCAGCCTACCGGCCGGGTACTCCCGACCTGGTCGAGGCCGCGACGTTGGCCGCGATGTCCGGCGAAGGGGTGGCCCGCCTGCTGGGCGACACCGAGGCCTTGCGTTGGTTGGTGGCGATGCCGGGCCGGTTGTATCCGAACCGCGTGCTGCTGGCCGAAGCCCCGGTGGGCGAGCGCCTCGCCCTGGCCCGGCGGAACGTCATGGTCCTGCGCGGGTTCCTGGCAGCGCTGCTGGGGCTCGGTGTCGCGTTGGCGTTCGGGGTCGCCCGGCGGTTCCTTGCGCCGGTTCTGGCGCTGGCCGATGCCGCTGGTCAGATCGCCGTGGGCAACTTCGCCGTGCGGCTGCATGCCACCGGCGCCGGCGAGATCGTCACGCTCGCCGCGGCCTTCAACCGTATGGCCGCCGGCGTCGCCGAGGGCCGGTTGCTCGGCCGGTTCGTCCCCGAGGCGGCGCTCGAAAGCGCGCGGCGCGATGCCGGTTCGCTCGCCTCGGGCGCCGGCCAGGGTCTCGAGGCCGTGGTCATGTTCGTGGGTCTCGCCGGGTTCAAAGACCTGCTGGCCACGACCGATCCGGCCGTACTCGTGCGCGGCCTGAACGACCATCTCGCCCGCTGCTCGCGCGTGATTCGCGACCATGGCGGCCAGATCGACAAGTTCATCGGCGAGAAACTGCTGGCCGTCTTCCGCGTTGCCGATGGCGTTGCCCCCGGACCGGTCATCGCCCGGGCCGCGAGCGCGGCCGAACAGTTGCGGGTTCTCGCCCGCGGTACCCACTCGCCCGCAAACCCGGGAAGCACGGAGGCCGGGGCGGGCGGCGTGGGCTTGTCGCTGCCGCTCGGCGTCGGTCTCGTGGCCGGTCGGGTTCTCGAGGGCACGCTCGGCTCGGCCGAGGTTCGCCTCGAGTTCACGGTCATCGGCGACACCGTCAACCTGGCCTCGCGTCTCAGCGATCTCGCCCTGCAACTGCCCGGAGCCGGCATCGTGGTCGACGGGGTGGTCGCCGATGGCATACGAAAGCAAGACGATGTATTGCGAGTGGCGCGGTTGCATCGTCTCGAGGTGCACCAGGTCAAGGGCAAGGTGCGGGCCGTCGAGATTTACCAATTGCTCGATGCGTCGCCGGCAACGGGCACCGGCGGGGCAGTCGGCAACTGATCAGCGTGGCGTTGGTTTGCGGGGCGGCGTGTACTCGGTGACCAGCGTCGGTCCGGCATGACGGCGTTCCCGCAACTCCTGCCAGAAACGGCGGCCCTGGTCGATGATGACGCCCCAGACGACCAGCAACACGAAGATCAGCGGCCAGCCATACTCGTCGTTCTCGCCTGGCAGCAGGATCGAGCGATGCCGCCTTGTCGCGGCCTCGTCGCCTTCCGCCTCCGCCAACCGCAGCAGCTCGGCGCGCACCTCGTGGTCCGATGGATGCGCGAGCAACCAGGCGTTGAGCTGCTCGCGCACCGCCGCCGGCCCTTGCGTGCCGCTGATGGCGAGCATCTCGGTGCGGCTCATGGGTGGTGCCTCATTGCGCGTCGTCGGTGCCGCCGCTGCGGGGTTCAACCACCGCGGTTTGGGACGGTTGCGATCGAGCGCCTTCACCTTGACCCAAAGGTTGCGGGCGGTTGCCAGATCGCCGCGTTCGGCGGCCTCGCGGGATTGCTGGAGCATTTCGCTGATGGTCCGCTGCAGGGTCGCCCGCGGCACGCGTTGCGGCCCGCCGAACCGACCCGGTTGCGCCTCGACGCCGGCGGCAGAACCGAAGAACGTAAATACAATAGCAATAACAATCGACAGGTGCCGCAAGCCCGGTGTGGTCAACACTGGCGCCGGCCTAAACGATCAACGAAAATTCCCAGGGATGCGACAACTGGTCGCGTTGGGCCAGGCGCGGGACCGCGTCGAGCAGGTCGGGTTGCAGCAGATACGGCAGGTCGTCGGCGAGGCCGATCTCGGTGACGAGTTTGCCCGACATCGACTGCTGCACCAGGCGCAACGAGTCCTGATAATACCCGAAGATACCCAGCACCCCCTGGCCACCATCGCCCAGAACGAACTCCTCGCTGGCGTCCATGCCGTTGATCAGACGCGAGACGAGAAATCC
>CAZADH010000348.1:1465-5909 GCA_964483805.1 uncultured bacterium | reverse complement strand
TCCTGCCCCCGAAAGCTCTGAAAGCGTGGCGCCGCTCTCTGGTCGTGGCGTTCACCGCGGCGGCCGACGGTCCGCGAGTTTCGCGCGGAGCCGACGTTGCGCGCGCGCCGGTGCCGGTCTTGGCGGCAGGGCCGACGACGACGTGGGCGGTCCGGCTGTGGCAGATCCCGGCGCAACCCGAGCCGTTGGCGGGGTTGCGCCCGCCCGGGGGCTGGATCCTTCCGGGCGGCGGCGATGAGAAGCAAGACAAAGTATTGCAGCGTGCCCTTTCGGTGTTGCCGGGCAGAATCCGGCGCTGGTTGCCGCCGATGTCGGGGCCCGCTGAGGTCGCGGCGTGCGCCGCGCGTCTGGCCGATTTGCCCGCGCAGGAGTTCCTTTGTCTGTCATGGGAAGCGCTTGGCCTGGCGCAACGCCTGCCGCAGCACCGGTTCACGCTCGATTGGACCTTCAATCTCGTCAATACGTTGTCGGTCGCCGTGGTGCGCCGGCATGGCGTGGCCGCGGTCAACGCCGGGTGCGAGTGTCCGGAACCGTTGGCCGAAGCAGCGGGCGTGGTGCGCTGGTTTCCCCTGGTCTCACTGAATCGCTGGCCGCCCGAGGCGGCGGTCGCGCAGCGGCCGGTCGCGAACCCGCATGGTGACCTGTTTGTCCAGGTGCCGCTCGGTCGCGACTGGTCGGGGTTGTTTCTCGTCGACGGCAAACCGCGCGTACCGGCCGGGGCGTGGTCGCAACTCGATCTCCTCGTGCCGCCCGGCCTGGCCACGGCCGACATCGTGCGGGATGTGCAGCAGTGGTTGCGCGGAGGTCAGGGTTCCACGGAAAACCCCGGGCGGTCGACAAACGCGTGATGCCACAGTTCGAAGACGAGCAGGTTCCACAGCAGCGTGGCCCAGTTCTCGCCACGCTGGTGACGCTCATATAACGTATTGACATACTCCGGCCGAAAGTACCCCCGCTCCCGGCACCGGTGCCCCAGCAGCGTGTCGCCAAGCAGTTCGCGCAACGGGCCGCGAAACCAGGTGTCGAGCGGCACGCCGAAACCCATCTTCGGACGGTCGATGATCGCATCGGGCAGTAACCCGCGGGCGGCCTCTTTGAGAATCGCCTTGCCACCGTGGGCGGCCGTCAACTTGAGTGATGCCGGTAGCGAGGCGGCGAACTCGACCACGGTGTGGTCGAGAAACGGGCAGCGGGCCTCGAGCCCGTGCGCCATCGAGGCGCGATCGACCTTGGGCATGAGCGTTTCTGGCAGGTAGAAGGCGAGATCGACGGCCATGGCCTGATCGAGGGGGGTCGGGCCGTCGGTGTCGCGATAGCGTGCCAATAGATAGTCGACGGTGCGGATCTCACCGAGGCGCGCCCGAAATTCGGAGCAATACAATTCGCGCTGATACAGTTCGTGAAAATGGGTGAGGCGCAGGTAGTTGAACCAGCGGTCGGTGCCCAGGGCGCGCAGCCGGCGGGCATCGCGAAGGGCCGACCGCCAGTCGCGCGCGTAGCCAAGCAAGGCCCCCCAGTCGATCGATCGCCGCTGCCACCGCTCCCAGAAGGTCGTGACGTTACTCTGCGTCAGGGCAAACGGCCCGGTGTTGGTGTAGCGGTTGTAGCCGGCGAAGTTCTCGTCGCCGCCGTCACCGGTCAGCACCACGGTGATGTGGCGCCGGGCCAGTTGCGCGACGAGGAAGCTCGGCAGCGCCGAGGCATCGGCAAACGGCTCGCCATAGTGCTCGACGAGCTTGGGGATCAACGCGATCGTGGCCGCGTCGGGTGTGACCACCGCTTCGTGGTGCTCGGTGCCCAGGTGGTTAGCGGCGCGGCGGGCGTGGACCAGCTCGTTGTGGCTCGCTTCGTCGAACCCGAGGGCGAAGGTGTGCAGGGGGCGCGGCGCTGACGCGGCGGCCAGCGCCGTCACCAGCGACGAATCGAGGCCGCCTGAGAGAAACGTGCCGATCGGTACCGCGCCCATCAGCCGCCGCTTGACCGCCTGGCGCAGGCGGGTGACGATCTCGGCGGTGAGGGCGGTGCGTTCCTCCGAATCGCGCGGCTCGGGACGCTGGCTCCGGTGCGACAGCCGCCAGTACCGTTGCGCCGGCGGCAGCGTGGCATCGCGATCGGCCCGCCAGCTCAGGAGGTGGGCCGCCGGCAACTGCCGCACACCCTGCCATACGGAGTATGGCGCTGGTATCGATTGATAGGCCAGATAGTGGTGCAAGGCCACGGGGTCGGTGTGGCGGGGCAACGCCGGGTCTGCCAACAGGGCGTGACTCTCCGAGGCAAAAAGCAGGCGGTCCGAGAGCAATACGTAGTACAACGGTTTCTTGCCGAGCCGGTCGCGGGCGAGCAGCAGGGTATCGTGGCGCGCATCCCAGATCGCCAGGGCGAACATGCCCTCGAGGTGATCGAGCGCCTTGACGCCATGGTCTTCGTAGAGATGCAGGACGATCTCGGCGTCGCTGCCCGACACGAAGCGATGGCCGCGCGCAGACAACTCGCCGCGAAGAACGTCGTGGTTGTAGATCTCGCCGTTGAGGGTCAACCAGACCGAGCCGTCCTCGTTGAGCAGTGGCTGGCGGCCGGCGCTGCTGCGATCGACGATCGACAGGCGTACGTGGCCGAATGCCGCCCGCCCCTGGGCATGCACGCCGAGGTCGTCGGGGCCGCGGTGCCGCTGGTGGGCGTTCATGGCGCCGACGATGCCGACGTCGGCCGGGCGGACCCGGTCACGCATGATCATGCCACAGATGCCGCACATTGTATGGCCTCAGTATGACCCGCGATTACAATCGCCGGGCGATGACATGGTGGTTCGGGTGCTGCGGTTGGGTGCGTTGGATCTCGGTGAAACCCAGGGCCGCAAGCCAACCGACGAGTTCGTCCCAGCGGGTGAGGTCGTTGATCTCAGGCGAGATGGCATCGAACCAACCATGCACCTGGTCGGCGGGGAACAGCTCGCGCAGACGCTCGAGGCGGGCCGCAAACGGCAGGTGGCGCAGCTCGCGCCGGAGCGTGGTCACCCGGTGATAGTAGGCGTAGTCATCGGGGAAACCGGGGCGGGGCTCGCCGTAGAGCATGAGAAAGAGATGGCCGCCAGAACGGACGCGGGCGGCGACCTGGGCGAGGCCGCGCGCCAGATTGCCGGTGTGGTGCAGAACGCCGAAGCACCAGACGAGATCAAAGTCGGCGCCCAGGTCGGTTAAGTCTGTCAATACATTGCGTTGCAGAATCGTGCACCGGTCGGCATGCGGTTGCACCAAAGCGCGCGTGCGGGCCAGGCCGGCCGGCGACTGGTCGAAGGCGACGAGATGGCCGACGCCAAGACGGCACAACGCCTCGCTCCAGCGGCCCTGGCCGCAACCCGCATCGAGCACCCGTTTGCCGACAAACCAATCGGGCGGCAGGGCGGTGAAGGCGCAGAGTTGCTGGGGTGCCTGGGCGCGCCAGGTGGGGTTGTCGGGCATGGCGGCCCCCGAGGCGGCGCTGTCCCATTGGTAGTCGAAGCTCGCACAGGTCTCGTGCACGTCGGGGCCGGCTGCCGTGCGCATGGCTGCGGCTTCGCCGGTCAACGCTCGCACCGCCGAGCGCAGTTCGCCAACCTCATCGGTCAACCACGCCACCTTCGCTTCGAGAAAACGCACGCGGTCAGCGGTGGCGTGCTTCTCGGCGTCGAGTTCGGGCGGGTGGTAGGCGGTCACCTTGGCGGTGGGGTGGCTCATGCGTCGGCAAGCTCCTTGTCGAGAATACGGTTGAACCTCGCGACCATGCGGCCCACCGAGAAGTCGCCGATGCGTTGTCGTGCGGCGGCCCCGAGTTCGGCGCGCAGCGCGGGCGCGTCGATGAGACGGGCCAGTTGGCGGGCGAGGGTGGTGGCGTCGCCGGTCGGGAAATAGAGGGCCTCGCGCTCGGGACGGGCGATGTCGACGGCGCCGGAACGGTCGCCCGAGACGCAGGGCAGCCCGTGGGCCATCGCTTCCATCATGGCGTTGGGCATGCCCTCGAAACTGGACGGCATGACGAAGATGTCGGCGGCCGCCAACAAGGCCTGAACCTGGTTGGTGCGTCCGGGCATATAGACCGCGGGAAGTCGGTGGTCAGCAACGTAGCGAATGGCGGTGCCCAGGGTCGGGCCGTCGCCGGCCATCAACAGCGCGGTGCGGTGGGTCGTCGCCGAAGCAACCAATTGTGCATACGCCTCGAGCAGCAGCATCTGCCCTTTCTCGGGCGAGAACCGCCCGACGTTGACGATCAGGCAGGTGTCATCGGTGATGCCGAGGGCGGAGCGTTGTTCGCGACGCATGCGGTCGAGCGCGGGCGCCGGCGGCACCGCGACGACGACACCGTTGGCGCAGACTTTGACGCGCTCGAGCGGGATGTCGAGCCACGCGGCGTAGTCGCGCTGCAGTGGGGTGCTGTTGACGAGAATGCCGTCGAGATGTGGGATGATGTG
>CAZADH010000348.1:0-1455 GCA_964483805.1 uncultured bacterium | reverse complement strand
GCGCTTCCAGTTCGCCCTCGACTCGCGCGCACTCGGCGAGGCCCTCGGCCCGCACGATGATGGGCGGACAATCGTTCGCCTGTTCGCTCCGCGCCGCGCCGCCCAGTTGTCGCAGCGTCTCGAGCAGGTCGCCGATCGGGGTCCAGCCGAGGGTCGGGTTGAACGTGCGGATCGAGAAGACGATGCGCGGCACCCCGGCCACGGCGGCGGCCACGAAGGTAAGCATCGCCATCTCGTGGCCCCAGCCGACCACGACGTCGGGTTGCAGACGCGAAAAGTCGCGCACCAGCTTGGCGATCTGCAGCAACTGCAGCGAACGCAACGAGGTGTTGAGCAACATGCGACCCAGCCAGCGCGACCAGAACAACCCGCGCAGGTAGTGGGCCGGATCGAGGGTCACGCCCTGCCGGTAAAGAAAATTCTGCTCAGGGAACACCTCGATGGCCTCGTGATGAAAGCGCCCGTCACCCGGAGCCTCGCACAGGTAGGCGATCTGTCGCTGCGTGCCACCCAGATCGAAACTGCACGTGACGTGCAAGACGCGACAAGGACGAGACGTCATTGTTGACGGTGTATTGCTGCTGTATTGCAACTCAGGGCAAGCACTCGGGCGCTTGGTGCCGCGGTGTGGCAGCAGCCGGCGCAACCAGGCTGAGTGGGTGCAGACAAAATCGCACAGCGGGGCATGGCGGTCGATGAACACCCGGGTGAGTGCCTCTTCGCCGGCGCGCCAGATCGAGGCGCTGACCGCGGCCGGCCAGCGGTTCCACTGCCGCAGCCAGGTCAAACACTGGTCGGCGATGACGATGGCCCGCCCGACCCCGTTCAACCAGGTGACCTCGTAACGCCGGCCGTTGCTGCGCGGGTCGCTGTTGTCGCCGGCCGAGAAATAGAGGGCGCCTTTCCAGAAGCTGTGTCGCCCGCGGCCGAGGTGGCGGATGTCGTCGTGCAACGATTCGGCAGGTCCGAGCGGGCGGCCATCCTCGAGCAGCGCGACCGCATGCGTGTCGGTCCAGGCCCGTTCGGGCAGGTCGGGCAGGACCGTGATGAAGCCGTGACCCAGTTCGGGGCGGATCTCATCGAGCTGGCGGCGGTTCCAGCACCAGGCATCGAGGATCGGTCGGCGCCGCGTCCAGTCGACGTCCCGGTGACTTGCGCCCTCCCAATCGTCACTCGGGCTCGTCGGTCGCGGCTGTTGCGCGTCGGCGTAAGCGTCGAGCGGGTTCACCTCGGGACGATCCGGCGTTTCGGTGTACGGTCGGGGCAGGAACAGGGCGTCGCGCCAGGTCAACAACCAGCGGGCGCGATCGAGCAGCCGACGCCAGAACGGTCGCGTCGGCGTCGGCCCCGTTGCACCACGCGCATCGTGCGCGGGCGGGTCCGCTTTCACTGCGCCATCCGGGCGCCAGCGGCCCACATCGCGCATCCCTGCGCTCGGGTCCGCTTTCACTGCGC
>CAZADH010000347.1:0-5913 GCA_964483805.1 uncultured bacterium | reverse complement strand
GCTGCTAATCCTTATGCTCGGGTTCATGATGAGCCTGTCGACCTCGTATGTACAAATGGTGCAGACCGAAACCCGCGGCGCGGCCATCGTCGACAACGTCGGGCGTGCACGCGACGCAGCGCTGTCGGGGATCTATTTCGTGCAGGGCAAGCTGCAAGCGACAACCAGCACATTCCTTCCCCAGGAAAGAATCCGCCTCTATTTCCGGTATTCAGACGTCGGGGCCGACCGCAATGCCGACGGATTTTTCAAGGCCACATATCCTTTCGTCGCCACCAGCCAGTGGTTCTACCTTTCGGTGCCGTCGGTGACGCTCGAGAACGAGGCGGCGTCGTCGAGCATCTTTCGGGTCGTGTCGTATCCCGACACGACGGCGTCTGATACATACAATTATTATGTAAAATCCCAGGGCGCGTTCCGCGATCTGGGCGACGGCCTGAGCACCCCCGCCGCGACCTGGACCGCACAAATCTGGGCCCACCTGTTTATCAATCCAGGCACCAATATTGTGCTGATTCGCGCCTGGCGCACAATGGAACTCGAGGACGCGACGAGTGTGAGCGGCAACTTCTACAAACGCCACCAGATTCGCTGATTCAGGACCGACCGATCACTGTGTGCTTTTTTCAGGGATTCGGGGCCAAAGCGAAACGATTACAGACACCCAGGTGCCTGCTATAATGGTCGGCATGGATCGCTCACACCTTCCCACCCGGCTGTTGCGGCGTCAAGACGAGCAAGACGACATCGCGCGTGGCAAGACGCCCGAGGAACTGATCGAGTGCGTCTGGCAACTTACCATTGACGCGTGGGCATTCAAGGGTGAGTCGGTTGCCAACCGAAGGATGCAGAAGGACGTGACCAGGCTCGTTCGGCGGCGCCCGGACGAACGTCTCGACGACAACTGAGCCGATGGTCTTCAAACGACCGAGGATCGGATGAATCGCGACTTTCATGATCTACTCGAACTGTTCCTGACTGAACAAGTCGATTTCGTGGTTGTCGGCGCATACGCGCTGGCCGCTCACGGCGTCCCCCGCGCAACTGGCGATATCGATGTCTTTGTTAGCTCCACGCCCGCCAATGCGGTTCGGGTCTACCGCGCCTTGGCGCGTTTTGGCGCACCGCTGATGGGAATCGACGAAACCACCTTTGCCCAGGACGACGTCGTGTTCCAGATCGGCGTCGTTCCGTCACGGATCGACATCCTCACCAGTATCGAGGGTGTCCCTTTCGCGGAGGCACAATCAACCCGCGTGGAAGTGCTGATCGACGACATCAAGGTTCCGGTAATCGGACTGCCGGCCTTGATCAAGAACAAGCGCGCCTGTGCTCGTCCCAAAGACATGGTCGATCTGCAGACCCTGGCGCGTATTGCCCCGAAAGCAGAGCCCCAGGCTTCGCCGACGCAGCAGGTGCGGCGGCGGTCTTCAGCGAAGAAACGTAAACCTCTCTCTTAATGCCGCTCGCCGCGGGTATACGGCTCGCCCAACGTGCCAAGCAGCAGCGGGGTGCCGGCAAATCGGGGGCGCGTAGCTCTTTCATTGGCAGATACCGGGCTGCCTGGGTGCGGTGTCGTGTACCGCAAATGAATGAATAAAAATAGGTTTGGTCAGCTCTCTTTCATTTTTGCCGTGACTTCTGTCAACAAGTCGTTCAGCCTTCCCATGGCATAAAGCGGAACGGACAGAAGAGAGTTCGAAAATTCCAGGTTGGCCTGGGAAAGGCGGATGCCCAAGGGGGGCTGGTATTCGTTCAGGAAGGAGTGCAGGCTTCGCAGAGTCCCGCTCTTTCCCGCTTTGACCTCGAGCGGCAAAATCCGGGAACCGATGGGCACCAGATAATCGACTTCGGCATTGCTGGTTCGTGCTTCCCGGGCCCAATAGTACAACCCCGGGTTCAGATATGGATCGGCGTGGGCCTTGAGTTCCTGGCCAACAAACTGCTCGGCTACCGCTCCGGCATGAACGGCAAGGATATCTGAGGCTGCCAGCAGCTCTGCGGCTAATCCGCAGAGATTTTGCATGAGTCCGACATCAAGAAAAACCACTTTAAAATTTCGTTCGCTGGCCCCGGCTTCAAGGGGAAGCCCTGCCCCGGCGGTCTGCTTGACGCGGTAGACGACCCCGGCTTTTTCCAGAAGCTCCAGCGCCTTTTTCAATTCGCGGGAGTTGATGGAATCATCAACATCCGTATACTTGAACTTTCGTCCCACCATTTTCGGGGCGGATGAAAAGACTTTCTGCAAATGAACAACACCAGCTCTGGAAGCATATTTCCCAAAATCGTCCCTGTAGGTCTGAACGATTCCGGCCTGAATTCGGGCGCAAAGCTGCATGTTGCCGCTGGCACAGAACTCCTGAACAACCGCGGGCATGCCACCGATGGCCAGGTAGATTTTCAGTTGATGCAGCAGGTGCCGGTGGATGGCTTCGGGATATGGACGATCGGTCTTTTGTGAAACAATGCGATCGACCGCCTTTATTTGTCCTGACGCGTCGAGAAACTCCGCAAAAGAGAGCGGGTAGAGAAACAGATACTGGATCCGTCCGACCGGCATGCGCACTTCTTCCGTTGACAGTGCGAACTCCAGAAGTGACCCGGCCCCGATCACGTGCAGGGAAGGCATCTTCTCATGAAAATATCGAAGCGATTGAATGGCCCGCGGACATTGCTGTATTTCATCGAGAAACAGCAAGGTCTTCCCGGCCACGATCTCCTGGCCCGACAGAACGGAGATTTCCGCACAAAGTCTTTTGGGGTCCAGGCCGTCGGCAAAGCAGTCGGCAAAATGCGGGTATAGGTCAAAGTCGACCGTTACGACATTTTCAAAGTGCTTCTTTCCGAAACTCTCGATGATGAACGACTTTCCCACCTGGCGAGCCCCTCTTACCAAGAGAGGCAACCGATTCCGACTGTTTTTCCAGGCAACGAGGTGTTTCTCAATCGCACGATTCATGAAAACCGCTGTTCCTTCATTTGATGTCTATAATACCCTAGTATTTTCGACTTTGGATGTCAATTTTAATAGCCTATGTTCCCTCGTCGCCTAGTGCCGCTCGCCGCGCGTGTAGGGCTCACCCAGTGCCGCCGGACCGCCGGCCGCGGGGGCGCCACTGCCCCGACCCGGGCCGCGCAGCATGCTACCGATGATCAGCGCGGCCAGCGTCGCCAGATACGGCAGCATCAGCAGCAGGTTGGGCGACACCTGCAGCGGCTGCAGAAAATACTGACCGACCTCGATCGCCCCGAACAGCCACGCGCCGACGAAGGCGCGCCAGGGGTTCCAGCCGGCAAAGATGGTCAGCGCAACGATGATCCAGCCCCGCCCCGCGGTCATGCCCTCGATCCAGGACGGAATGTAGCAAAGGGACAGATACGCGCCGGCCGCCCCAGCCATCGCGCCGCCGAACGCCACTGCGAGCAGGCGCACCACGGTGACGTTGACGCCCATGGTTTCGGCCGCCAGCGGATTCTCTCCGACGGCGCGCAACACCAAGCCCCAGCGGGTGTAATACATTATATATGCCAGAGCAATACCGAGCACTACCGACAGATAGAACACCGGGTCGCGGGCGAACAGCACCTCGCCCAGCCACGGCAGGTCGGCCAGCCCGGGAATACGCACGGTCGTGAACTTCGCCGTCAGCGGCGTGCCGACGAACCCCTTGCCGAACAGGCCGGCCAGGCCCAGACCCAACGTGGTCAACGCCAGCCCGGACACGACCTGGTTCGCCCGCAGGCAGACGGTCGCCAGACCGTGCAGCAACGCCAGCACCATGCCGGCGGCCATGGCGGCGACGAGACCCAGCCACGGCGAGCCGGTCGCGAGGGCCGCAGCGAAGCCGGTCATCGCCCCGACCGCCATCATCCCCTCGACGCCGAGATTCATCACCCCGGCGCGCTCGGCGTAGATCTCGCCCAGCGTGCCCAGCAACAGCGGCGTGCCGGCGACCAGCGCCCGGCTCGCAATGGCGACGGCCAGGGGCGTGGCGGCGACAGCGACGATCGGATCAGGCATCGGCATCACCCCGGCTGTGGCCGCCGAGTTCGACCGGCGCCGACGACCGCACCCGCAACCGGTGCAGCCGGAAATACTCGCCGGTGATCATGGCGAACAGGATCAGACCGTTGAAGACGTTCACCGTCGCAAACGGCAGTTGCAGCCTCGTCTGGATGACGTCGCCGCCGACGAGGATGCCACCGAAAAACAGCGCCGCCGGGATCACCGCCAGCGGTTGCAGACGCGCGAGAAAGGCGACGATGATCGCCGTGAACCCGTATCCCGAGGTGAGCGAGACCGGACTGGTCAGATGATGATGGATGCCCGCCAACTCACCGACGCCCGCGCACCCGGCCAGACCACCGCTCAACAGCATGGCCATGAGGATCACCCGGCCCTCGGGAATGCCCGCGTAGCGCGCCGCCCCGGGGTTCTCGCCGACGACGCGGACCTCGAAGCCAAACCGGCCGCGCGCCATCACCACTGTCAATACAATGACTGCACACACCACCAGCACCAGCGTCGGCCAGTGGATGCGCGACGCCGCCAACGTGCCCAATCGCGCCGCCTCGCCCAGATCGTCGGACACCGGAAATCCGAACGACTGTTTGCCCTTCCAGGGGCCATAGATGAGATAGAACACCCCCTGGGCCGCCACATAGTTGAGCATCAGCGACGAGATCGCCTCGTTCACGCCCCAACGCACCCGCATGATCGCCGGGATCGCCCCGAAGACAGCCCCGGCCGCCGCGCCGGCCAGGAACATTGCCGGCACCACCAGCCACGCCGACCACTGCGGACCCACGAACAGGCCGACACCCGCCGCCGCGACCGCGCCACAGAGCATCTGCCCCTCGGCCCCGATGTTCCAGATTTTGCCGCGAAACGCGACGACCAGCCCCACCGCCGTCAACGCCAGCGGCATCGCCTTGGTGACGGTCTCTTTGAACCCGTAGAGGCTGCCGAACGACCCTTCGACAATACGTTGTAAAGCAACGAGCGGATCGACGCCTCTGCACAGAAACAGCGCCGCACCGAGCAACAGGCCGACCGCCAGCGAACCGAGCGTGACCAGCCCGGCCGACAGCCACCCAGGGTTGGACCGCGGTTCAAAATACACCCCCCAACCCCGTAGGGGCGCGTTGCCACGCGCCCCTACGTTGTCACGCGCCCCCGCGTCCCGCCCCCCCGCGTCCCGCGTCCCCACAACGTTCGTCCCGACGTCCCCCACGCCGTGCGCCCCAACGTGCGCACCCACGTCCCGCGCCCCCACGTCACGCGCCCCCACGGTCGCCCCGGCCATCATCAGGCCGATCTCGTCGCGCTGCGCCGCAGCCCGATCGACCAGGCCGACCAGGCGGCCGCCGCTCATCACGGCGATGCGATCGGCCAGGGTCAGGATCTCGTCGAGATCCTCTGACACCAGCAGCACCGCGGCGCCACGCGCCCGCGCGGCCAACAAGCGCTCGTGAATGAGGTGGGCCGCCCCGACATCGACCCCGTAGGTCGGGTGGGCGGCGACGATGACCCCGGGCGCATTGGCCAACTCGCGCCCGACGAGGAACTTCTGCACGTTGCCGCCCGACAACTGGCGCAGCACCGCGCGGGCATCGGGAGGATTTACATTGTATTCACTGATAACCCGTTCGGCCTCGGCCCGCCTGGCCTGCGGGTTCACCAGGCCACAGCGCGAGAACGCCGGCCGGTGATAGGTCTTCAAGGCCACGTTTTCGTCGAGCCGCATCGATCCGACCGCCCCGACCCGGTAGCGATCTTCGGGGATATGCGCCATACCCGCATCGGCAAAACCGCGCGCCCCCCGCCCCACCGGCACCGCACCGTCGATCTGCACGGTGCCGGCTTCGGCCGGCCGCATGCCAGTGATCGCTTCGACCAACTCACGCTGCCCG
>CAZADH010000346.1:0-5921 GCA_964483805.1 uncultured bacterium | reverse complement strand
ATCGTTGGGTTGATTGCCGAGATGACGGCCGCACCGGCATCCGACACCCCTGACGTTGCGGAAGACGAGGACTGACACAGGGGTTGCTTCCCGCGGGGTTCGCTGAAACCCCGGGATTGAGTTCGGTACACCGGCTTCGCGGTTGAGTTCGAATCCGCGCCGCGGTCTTCGACAAGAGTCGTCGCGCCCCCCGATGCCACCGGCATCGGGGGGCGTTGTCGAAAAAGACCATTACGAAAACGGCGCGATTCTCCGATCAGGAATCGGATTCCAGTACAGCCGCGAACAACTTGCCCATCAATAACACCTATGGTAGAGTCACATGTTTGATTCGTTCGGTGATTCAGCAATTGGCTGAGGGGAGGGGCACACTCAGTGAACAGACGGGTCTTGATTTTTGCCTTGATCGTCAGCGGTATCATCTCGTGGTTCCTCTGGACGCAGATCCAGAAGAAGCAGCAAGCCGGCACGGACGGTGACGCGGGCACTCGCCACGCGCCAGTTCCACCGGCACCCCCACCCGCACCGATCGCCAAGTGGGATGTCGTCGTCGCCAAGAAGGTCATTCCAGCGCGCACTCGTTTCGAGAAAGAGACGGTTGGGGAGTATCTGGGCATCGAGGCCCGGGTGGCTTCGAGCGTTCCGGATGACGCATTTCTCGCCGACAAAGGCGGCATCGCCTCGCTGACCGGCAAATACCTGGCTTTCTCGGTGCTGGCTTCCGATGTCATCACCTTGCGGCATTTGTTGAGTTCGGGCGATGCGGTACCCGCGCTGGCGTACGCCATCGAACCGGGGAAACGAGCCATCACCATTTCGGTCGACACCACGACGCAAGCGGTGGGCGGGTTCGTGCAACAGGGCGATTACGTCGATGTCATTGCCATCTTCGGCCGAAGCGCCGAGCGCCCCGATGCGATGGCCAAGACGGTTCTGCAGGACATCAAGGTTCTGGCCGTCGGCAATGTCTACCAGTTCGATCAGTCGATTGCCAGCACGCCGCCGGCACTGGCCGCAGGCAAAGTCGAAAAGGTGACCCTGGCCGTCAGTCCGGATGAAATGGAACGCCTGATCTATCTGTCATCGCAGGTTCAGTTCCGCATCGCGTTGAAGAATCCCGACGATGTGGGCGCGACCAAGCAGTTCAAGTCGCTGGGAGCGAACGAGAAGACGGTATTGTCTCCTCAGACTGCCGCAGCGGTGAGCGAGGCCACGACGCCGACGACGGCGGCACCGGCCGTGAGTTCCGTGGCGCAGACGGCCGCACCGATGCAGCCCAAAGTCGAGGTTTTCTACGGCATGCGGCGCACTGAAGTCGACATGGAGATGGTTCCCCTGCGTGGTATGGGTATGCAGAATGCAGCCAAGGCGCCTTCAGCAAGGAGTTCCCTGGACGGGACAACAGAACGTTCGGCACGGACCGCCCCGCCGGCCGAACAAGGGGGGGAGTAAGCCATGTTGCAGCAGATCGTGTCACGCCGAGCATTGATCCTGACCGCGGTGCTCGTCGTTCTGTCGGCGGCCATCGTTTTGCAGGCCCAGACGGTCGAGAAGGTGATGGTCCCACTGGGCAAGGCTGTGGGCATTCAGGTTTCGAACCCGACCAAGGTCCAGTTCGTTCGTGAGGATTTGCTCGATTTGTTGAGTGTTTCCGACGAAGAAGTCCTGTTGCGCGCGCAACCCAGGGTCGCATCCGGGACCACCGAAGTTTTGATCTGGGACGCATCCGGTCGACGTTCAGTCATCGTCGAGGTTTTCGATGAGATGTCGATTGTTCGCGGAAAGTTCGCCCACATCGTGGGTGAGCCGCAGGTCAATTTCGAGGTGTTTCCCGATACCGTTTATCTGCGCGGTGCGGTCACGCAGGACAGCAAGAAGGCACTGGCCGAGAAGGTCCTGGCCAGCCTCCTTCCCGATCGCAAAGTCGTCAACATGATCGAGGTTCGTCAGGCGGTCGGCCTGGAGGAGCGCATTGCGGCGGCAATCAATATTCCGACGGTTCGCGTCACTCTCATCAACCCCAACAGCGACCCCACCAATCCCCAGGTGCGCACGGCTGTCGCTTCGACCACGAGCAACGATCGTGTGATTCTCGAGGGAACGTGCAAAGATCAGCTCGAGTATCAACGCATGGTCGAGGTGGTCCAGGGGTTCGTAACCGAAGAACAGATCAGCAATCTGGTGACGTTGACCGATCCGATCCAGGTGGCGTTTCAGGCCTATATCCTCGAGATGCGCCGTTCGACCTCACAGGAACTTGGCATCAAATGGGGAGGGTCGACATCGGTCGGTGGCTCGATGAACCAGGGTGTCATCAACTTCTTTGAAAACAGCGCCAACGTGTTCCGCGGCGATACCCAGGCCGTGGGTGCACCGGTACCGCGCACGGTGAACCCGTTGCACATGAACAACATGAATCGCTTCGAGTTGATCGATGCGCGCATTCACGCTTTGGAAGCGTCAGGCAAGGCCAAGGTTCTGGCGAACCCCAAACTGTTGGTCTACGCCAACGCGAAGCCCACCAAGCTCGCCCAGGCCGGTTGGCTCGGCGAGGGTGACCAGAAGACCGGCAAGCAGCCGCAGATGGGCCAGGATCCGAGCACCGACTCGGGTCTGGCGTTCTTCGACACGGGCCAACAACAGGAGTACGAAGTTGGTCGTGACAACACCGGTCAGATCATCCGTCGGCAGTTGAACGGCAACCTGCGCCTGGCCATTCGCGACTTGTTTGTGAACGACGACGAGCTCAAGTTCTCGGTGTTCGCAAAGCAAGCCGAGATCATTCCGTCGGCGAACCCGGCGGTCAACAGTCGCCAGGTCATGACCACGATCAAGATCAAGAATGGCGAGACGATCGTCTTGGGCGGCTTGATCCAGAAGAAGGACACCATCGATCGCAACGACGTTCCCGGGTTGTCACGCCTGCCACTGGTTGGCAAGCTCTTCCGCTACCAGAACAAGAGCAGCGAGACGACCGAAATGATCGTGTTGTTGACCCCTGAGATCATGGGCCGCGAGAAAGACCCGATGCTGAACAAGAAGTTCGAGTCGGTTCCGGTGCCGCGCCGTGACGACCGGCTCGAGAAGTTGCACGATCTGTTCCAGGATATCCGCGATCGGCACGTCGGCGAGTCGAAGGACAAGTGATTGGCCGGTGCAGGCACATGCACACCGCCCGCCGGAGTTGCGACCTGTGTGGTTGTTGCGAGCGGTGTGGGTGTCGCGCCCGGTCGATGATCCCGCACATACGCCGTGATCCTGCAATCGAAGCGGCTTTCTGAGAATGGCCAACAAGATCAAAATACTCATCGCCGACGATATGGTCGAGCTGCGCTCGAACATACGTCGTATGCTGGCGACGCAAGACAATATCGATATTGTCGGCGAGACGGCGACGGGCGAAGACACGATCGAGCAGGCCAAGAAGCTGACGCCGCACATGATTTTGATGGACATCAACATGCCGCGGCTCGATGGGCTGAAAGCCACCGAGATGCTCGCCAAAGACAAGCCGGAGATCGCGGTCGTGATCATGTCGATCCAGACCGAGAACGAGTATTTCCGCCGCGCCATGAAGGCGGGTGCCAAAGACTACCTGACCAAGCCGTTTTCGGCCAACGAGCTGATCGAGACCATTCAGTCTGTATTTACAAAGTGGGTCAAAGACCGGCCCGAGTTCGGCACTGCGGCGACGCGGCGGGCCAAGGTTCTCACGCTGTTCTCGACCAAGGGTGGCGTCGGCAAGACCACGCTCGCGGTGAACATGGCGGTGAACATGGCGCAGCACGGTCACAAGACCTTGTTGTGGGACTGTTCGCTGCAGTTCGGCGACGTGGCCATCACGTTGAATCAGAAGCTCTCGCGCAACCTGGTGTTGGCCGTCGAGAAGAAAGAGTTCGACTGGGACGACCTGAAGAAGCAGATCACCACGCACCCGAGCGGCATCGATCTGCTGCTGGCACCACCGGAACCGGCGCTGGCCGAGGCGATCACCGTCGACAACCTCAAGCGGGTGTTCGATCTGACGGCCGAGCAGTACGAGTACATCTTCATCGATACGGCGCCGTTGATCGACGAACGGGAACTGACCCTGCTCGATCGCACCGATGTGTTGTTCCTGCTGGCATCCCTCGAGATCAGCTCGCTCAAGAACACGAAGCTGTGTCTCAAGACACTCAACGACATCGAATTCGATCTCGACAAGATCAAGCTGATCCTCAACAAGGAGATCAGCAACGTCGGCATCAGCCCCGACGACATCGAGAAGGGATTGGCGATTCCGTTGTTCGCCACGGTGCCCATGGATGCCGAGACGGCGCAACGGGCACTCAACCACGGCGAGCCTTTGATGGTAAAATTCCCATCGAGCACACTGGCCCAAGCGGTGAATTCGACCGTCGAGAAGATTCTGGCCATGTACGGCCAGGGCGCAGCGCCGGCCGAGGGCAATGCCGACGGCTTCTTCTTCAAGTTGAAGAAACTGATCGGCTCGTAGTCACAAGGAGGTAACAACCATGGGTGGACTGCTGTCACGTCTGAGCGAAGACAAGAAATCGACTGAAAAATCCGGGGTTCTCGATTCGGGAGTCACACAACAGATCACCGGTATCGAGCGGTTGAAAGACCGTGTCCAGAGCAAGCTGATCGACGATATGCCGCAGGCGATCATCGCCGAACAGAACCAAGAGAAGAAACGGGCGATGTTGCGCGACCGCATTATCCAGGTCACCAACGAAGAAGGCCCGAAGCTGAACATCACGCTCTCCTCGCGCGACATGGAGGGCATGACCCAGATTCTGCTCGACGACATGATCGGCTACGGTCCGATCCAGAAGTTGCTCGACGAGGAAGACATTTCGGAAGTCATGGTCAACGGCCCCTACCAGATCTACATCGAGCGCAAGGGCAAGTTGATTCTGACCGACGTCAAATTCAAAGACAACGATCACGTCATGCGCATCATCGAGCGCATCGTGGCGCCGATCGGCCGTCGCATCGATGAGTCGATCCCCTACGTCGATGCCCGTCTGCCCGACGGCTCACGCGTGAACGCGGTCATCCCGCCGCTGGCCTTGAACGGACCGACGATCACGATTCGAAAGTTCAAGAAAGAGAAACTGCAGTGGCAGGATCTCGTTCGTTTCGGCACGCTCACCGAGGACATGGCCCACTTCCTCGACGCGTGCATCAAAGTGCGCCTGAACATCGTCGTATCGGGTGGTACGGGTTCCGGTAAAACGACGACGTTGAACATCCTCAGCTCGTTCATTCCAGAAGACGAACGCATCATCACCTGCGAAGACGCGGCCGAGTTGCAGTTGCGCCAGCCGCACGTGGTGCGTCTCGAAACCCGCGCGGCCAACATCGAAGGCAAGGGCGCGGTGCCGATGCGCGAGCTGATCAAGAACACGCTGCGCATGCGCCCCGAGCGGGTTATCGTCGGTGAGTGCCGCGGCGGCGAAGCGCTCGACATGCTGCAGGCCATGAACACCGGTCACGACGGCTCGCTCACGACCGTCCACGCCAACTCGCCGCGCGACGTCATCTCGCGCCTCGAGACCATGGTGCTCATGTCCGGCATGGAGCTGCCCTCGCGCGCCATCCGCGAGCAGATCGCCTCCGCCATCGATATCATCGTGCACGAGTCGCGCATGAGCGACGGCTCGCGCAAGGTGGTCTGCATCTCCGAGATCGTCGGCCTCGAGGGCCAGCAGGTCGTCATGCAGGACATCTTCGAGTTCCGCCAGACCGGCCTCGGCGAGAACGGCAAGGTCATCGGCCGTTTCCTGCCCACCGGCGCGATGCCGACCTTCTACGAGCACCTCAAGAGCCGCGGCCTGCACATCGACCCCGCCGTCTTCGACCCCTCCAAGCAGAACGGAGAGTCATGATCCCCCTGTCGCCCGAACTCCTGCGCTGGC